>NZ_JCAHZJ010000062.1:0-13440 GCF_059489795.1 Nitrosospira sp. CT | reverse complement strand
CAGACGGCTAAAGACCCTCAAGGGTCTGACACCCTATGAACACATTTGCAAAATATGGTCTGAAGACCCAGACAAGTTTATTACTAACCCACACCACCACACTGTGGGGCTAAACACCTAGCTCTGCTACTCGGACCGGCGATTATCCTAAATAGCAGCTCTTCCAACAGTACCTTGATCTTATGAATGCCAGTAACGCTGCTTGAAGCGAAATGAGATCTTGCAGAGGCCCGCTATGGCTATCTCCTTGCCTATCTTCGCCTGCGGAGAGCCGCCGGAATAGTAAGATTCGGGATCTGCATGACATCTCAGGATATTTCACCCATGCCAGTGACTCTCCCTCGCCAATCGATACTGCCGAAGTGAAAAAACAGGAATCATTGCAACAACTTGAATAAACTGGACTATGTATGCTTCCGAACAGAGCAAATGTGTTTTCCAGGCTAGGATAAATCATTCTCTGCTTTTAACTTTAACAAATTGAGATAAGAAACCCTCATTCTCATGATGCCTGGGAGTTTCTCGGGTTGCTTGTTAGAGGGAGGTTTTAAAAGTATTTGATAATTCGGAGGCATGGCATGGTTGCAGATAAAGAGCGAGGAAAAAGTGGTGACAAGCGCGGTTTTGCTTCAATGGATGCAAACAAGCAGCGTGAAATCGCCAGTAAAGGCGGCAAGGCGGCTCATTTGAAAGGTACTGCCCATGAGTTCGATTCTGAGGAAGCACGCGAGGCGGGCAGGAAAGGGGGCCGGGCGGCTCATCTGAAGGGCACGGCGCACGAGTTTGATTCGGAAGAGGCGCGCGAGGCGGGCAGAAAAGGTGGTAAGGCCGCGCACGAGAAGGGTACGGCGCATGAGTTTGATTCCGAGGAGGCGCGAGAAGCAGGGCGCAAAGGCGGGGAATCACGCGGAAAAGTCGGTTCACATGCTGAGCATGAGAAGGAGTCCTCATACTCGTCGCAAAGTGGAAAATCTGGGCAGCACGGCAAGGATGGCAGCTCAAATCACACTAACCGGTAGAGCCTTCTACATCGTTGCCTGAGGGGGAAGGTCTTTTCCGTATTCGCCGTGAGTAGCGGGCTACCCTTCGGCGAGTTGTTCTGATCATCGTTCATCTTTCGATTTGCTCAGAATGGAGGGGGAAGATAGAAGGGCTCGGAGCCCGAACCCCAACATCTCGTGAAATAAACGCGAGAACGTTCCTGGAACTCATTTCTTGGCTAAAGCTTGGAGATCAATGATTGCGCGTCGAAAGGCGCTCTTACTTTGATATCGTTATCGAAGTAACAGTAGATATCGCGAGGCATACGTGGCGGTTGATGCGGTGAGATGAGATGCGCGTCGTCGGGTTGTAAACCTTCGCGCCAGAGGCGAATTCGTTGCGCCCAACGTACCAATGCCTCCTCGGTATATCCGCTCGCATAAATTTCCTGATCACCATGCAGGCGGAGATAGAGGAAATCTGCCGTTACGTCTTCACGGTAGGGCCATTTTCTTGCGGTATCTGCAATGACTAGTGCGATATTGTGTGCGCGCAGGAGTTCTACGAAGGTTTCATTGAGGAAGCTGTCGTGCCGTATTTCGACGGCATACCGTAGAGGGCGTTTTGCGCCGATCGCCAGGCGTGCGCGGCCTGTCATGCGTTTTTCCCGGCGACGGGCCAGATGCAGAGCCTGCTCTGTATCTCGCGGCAGGAGGTCGAAAAACCCCCTCATTCTGTCCTGATCATAGCGAAAATTGGGTGGAAATTGCCACAAGATGGGGCCGAGTTTTTCCCGGAGATTGAATATTCCCGAAGCGAAGAAATTGGCGAGTGGAATGTCGATGTCGCTCAGGCGCCGGATATGCGTGATGTAGCGCGATCCTTTAACGCTGAAAATAAACCCGGGGGGTGTATCATCATACCAGTGCTGGAAGCTGTCAGGTGTCTGCAGGGAGTAGAAAGTTCCGTTTATCTCGATAGTCGGCAATATCCTGGCAGCATATTCAAGCTCGCTGTGCTGGGGAAGTCCGGAAGGATAAAATACGCCGCGCCAGGGCGGATAACGCCAGCCGGAAATACCGATACGCGTCTCGCTCACTCGCTCTCAACTCCGTCCACGCGACAGTTCTTCCCCTTCAGTCGTATATGCAGGGGGAACATAAAAGTTGAGGGTTCGAAGCAGGTTTTCTCCCGTATTGCGGATTTCATGCTCATCGCCACGCTCGATGAGCAAAAGGGAACCCTCACCCAGGCGATAGCGCTTATCATTTATGGTTGCAATACCCATTCCCGAAACGACATACAGCCACTGGTCAGCACCGCGGTGGCGATTATGTGGGCCTCCTTCTGCCTTTCCTGGAAGTAAAACCATTTCAGCCGCCTGCGAACTCGGGTTACCAAGAACGATGCGAAATCCGATTTCGAACTGCAGATTTTTCCGTTTCATCCATTTCTCCCATCTCATCCATTACAGAAATTTGACAGCAGAAAAACAACGCCGTTTCGCGAGAAGGGGAGGAGCTGTTGAGTCAGCGAGTAAGCAGGACGAACGTCATATCGGTGGAAGCCGGTATCCAGCGGCGTTCAAAACACGCCATTATTGGTTTGGACTGGATTCCGGTTTGCTGGATTCAGAGTCAGGCCCGGAATGACGAGATTCATAATATTTTCTGACCGGATCAATAGGGGGATAAGGGGAGGCAGGGGGAGACGGGGAAGGGATAAGCAGAATGGCCGACCGAACAGGGCCGTTGTCTCAGTGTAACTCAGCTGAGAAAGGGCTTTGCCAGCTTGAGATCATCCACAAAGCGCTCGTACTCTTCGTCCTTGTTTTCCTCCGGTACACGCAGCAGGAACGAGGGGTGGACCGTAATCAGCAATGATACGTCCACTGCGTATTCGAGTAATTTTCCCCGGTTGACTTTGACAGGGGTGGCGCGGCCCAGCAGTGAGCGAGCCGCCGTGGCGCCCAGGGCAATGATCAGACGGGGCGCTATCAGTTCAATTTCGCGTTGGAGCCAGGCATGGCACGCCACGATTTCGGCATCGACCGGTTTCTTGTGCATACGTCGTTTGCCACGTAGTTCGAATTTGAAGTGCTTGACGGCATTGGTAACATAGACTTCTTCTCGCGACAAACCGACTGCTTCCAGCGCATGCGATAGAATCGATCCCGCCGGTCCGACAAATGGATGGCCTGTAATATCTTCACGGTCTCCAGGCTGCTCGCCAATGAGCATGACCGATGCACGCGGGGAACCTTCTCCGAAGACAGTCTGTGTGGCATGTTCCCAGAGGTGACAGGCGTGGCAATTCGTGGCCGCTTTACGCAGGGAAGCGATGGTGTTTCCAGCGTGTTCAGCAGGATGTGAAGTGTCCGGTAGAGGCGTTTTCATCTGCTGAAGAATGGACAGGGTCAGGGGAAAGAGGAGAGGGGTGCTATCTTAATCTTAACCTTCAGTACTAAGTTCTTCGTTTTTATCTGCATCGGGTGCAGCCTCGGAAGCTCCATCGGCGGTGAGTTCAAACCAGAACACACTGCCGACACCGACAGTGCTTTCCACGCCGATTGTCCCGCCCATTAGTTCAACCAGTTGTTTCGTCACTACCAGGCCAATGCCCGTGCCTTCCACAGACCCCGCTTCCTGCCCGAGCCGGTTGAATTGCTGAAAAAGCTGTGTCAGTTTTTCCGGCGGCAATCCCGTCCCGGTATCGCGCACACTTACGCGGAGGCGTCCGGGCACTGTCATGGAGCAGCTCACTTCGACTGTGCCACCCTCGCGGTTGTATTTGATTGCGTTGGAAAGAAGATTGATCAGAACCTGCTTCACCCGCGTTCGGTCGGCCTGAACGAAGAAGCCCATGTCCGATGATGGCGGAAAGATCAGTTGTATATTTTGCTCCTGGGCCTGCGGCTCGACCATGGTCCGGGACTCGACCATGACCTCGCCGATGCACATCGGTTCCTGCGCAACAATCAGCTTGCCGGATTCAATTGCGGCGAGATCGAGGATTTTGTTTATCAGTTCAAGCAGATACCATCCTGCAGAATTGATCTCCTTGAGCATGGTCATTTGCGTGAATGTCGGCGGCGGAGAACTCGATTCCATCAATTGGGCAAAACCAAGCATGACATTCAGCGGCGAGCGCAATTCGTGGCTCATGCTGGAAAGAAAATCTGATTTTGCCAGATTGGCTTTTTCCGCCTCTGTCTTGGCTTTGATCAGTTCCTCTTCGATCAGCTTGCGGTGGGTGATATCGCACCGCAACTCTTCGTTCACCCGCGCCAGTTCATCGGTGCGCTTAGCCACGAGTTCTTCCAGACGAAAACGATGCTGCTTCAACTCCTCTTCTGCCTGTTTGCTTTCAGTGATATCAACCAGAATCCCCTGCAGAAACAGCGAGCGTCCCGATTCATCCCGCACGACATTCGCCTCGTCGCGGAACCACAAGACTCTTTCATCCTGAGCAAGCAAACGGTACTCACAACGCAGAGGGGCGCCCGTTGCGCGGCTTTTTGCCCGTTCCTCGAGTGCGTGCGCCCGGTCGGCCGGATGAATCTGGGCAAGCAGGATGGCCGGATCGTTCAACCATTGTTCTGCTGAGAAACCAAGCATATTGATACGCGAGCTGACGAAGAGGAAACGGTTGCTCCCATCCAGTGCAGCAATGTAAACGATTGCCGGAATGGTTTCGACCAGGGAGCGATATTTGGCCTCCGCCTGGGCGAGTTTCTCTTCCGCCTGCTTTTTTTCCAGCCGCATCCGCCGGTCGCTCAGTACACGCTGGATAATGGCAGGCAATAATTCAAGGTATTGGTGCTCCAGGTCCTTGATCAGGTAATCCTTCGCCCCGCGCTTCATTGCTTCTACCGCAATGGTAGCGTTGTCCGTACCTGTCAGCATCATGACCGGGATGGAGACATCGCCACTCTCGTCGGTCAGCGCCGCCAGAAACTCAAGACCATTCACATCCGGCAAGTGATAATCGAGCAGGACGCAGTCCGGCTTTTGCTCATAGGCAAGTTGCAATCCCTCCCGGCCTGATTCGGCTTCGGAAAGCACGAACTCATAGTCCGGGTCCCGGGCAAGGGCACGTCGACACGCCATACGATCCACGGCATCGTCTTCGACGAGTAGAACGCGAATCAGGGGTTTGGTCATAAGTGGATGGGCTTTCGTAAAATCAGGGAGTTGATTGAGCCTTTATCATGGCATCTCGCTGATGGTCCAGTAAGCATCGATGGAACGCATGACTTCGACGAATTGACGATAATCCACCGGCTTGGCCATATAACCGGCCACACCGAGGTCGAAGCTGTTTATCTTATCCTGCTGTTCCTCTGATGTAGTCAGAACTACTATGGGAATACGCTTCAGCTTGTCATCATTTTTAACCGCTTTCAGGAATTCGAGACCGTTCATGATGGGCATGTTCAAGTCTAGCAAAATGATGCACGGCTTTTCGCTTGCCGGGTCCTGGAGATAATGAACAGCTTCCTCACCATTTTCCCGGTGGACGAGCGGGTTCGTTACGTGAATCTCTTTTAGAGCACGAACGACCGTCATTTTATCTACTTGATCATCTTCCACCAGGAGAATGGGTCTATTAGTTATTTTCACGCTGCTGTTCCTTTGGTTGAATTTGCGACTGCTACTGTTTTAGGGAGAGTAAAGAAAAAAGTTGTACCCTCACCGGGCGTGGATTCCACCCAGATATTGCCACCATACATTTCCACGATCTTTTTTACCAGAGTGAGCCCAACCCCGGTGCTTTCTACCCGGTCTCTTGGCGCAAGCGTCTGGAAAAGCTGAAAGATTTTTTCAAAATGACGTGATTCGATACCAGGGCCATTATCACTGACGCTGAACCTCCAATGTTCGCCCTCCGCAACGCAGCCAATACGAATTTCGCATTGAGGCTTATCCATGTATTTGATGGCATTTGAAAGCAGATTCTGAAATATCTGTTGGATGCGCGTTGGCTCTATCACTATGCTGGGTAATGTATCTTCGACGCTAATGGTAACATTTGGCGAAGGGGCAATGAAATCTATCACATCACGCAGGACTTCATCGACCTTCACCTCTACAGGCGCTTCTCTGACGCGCCCCACACGTGAATATTGCAGGATACCGTCGATCAGGTTCCCCATACGGTGGACTCTGCTGACAAGGAGGCGCATATGCTCCCTGCCTTCATCATCGAACTTATCGAGGTAGTCAGTAGAGAGCCAGTCTGCAAGTGCGCCAATTGCGCGCAGCGGTGCTTTTAAATCGTGCGATACCACATATGCGAAACTTTTCAACTCTTCATTGGCGCTTTCCAGGTTGGCCATCAGTATCGCTTTCTGTTCCTCTGCCTGTTTGCGTTCACTGATATCACGCAGAATGACGACGAACATACGGTGCTCCTGGCCATGCATCTCAGTCACAGAAATATCCAGGGGAAACGTGGCATTGTTTTTGCGCAACCCTATAACCTCATTCGTTTTTCCGGGCACTTGCAGTTTTGTATTTTCTTGGTAATTCTTAAAGTAATCCGTCAGTTGACCGTGTTCAGGCCGGGGGAACAGGAAACCGATATTTTGTCCGATCAACTCACTTTCGGAATAACCGAAGATCCATTCCATTGCCGGGTTGCCGGTCTTGATCGCGCCCTCTTCGTCAACGGAGACTACACCCACAATCAGGTTATTTATCAAGGCACGTGTATTTGCTTCGCTGGCGCGAACCTGGCCGATCGTTTCCACCAGGCTGTCGCGCATTTCCCGCACGGCCTCCGTCAATTGGCCGATTTCGTCATTCGCCGGATGAACCTCGATTTCCTGCTTCAGATCCCCTGCTGCCACGCCGCGAGAGATTCGGACGACGTTCTCAAGAGGCTGAAAAATCGCACGGATGAACATGAGGCTGAACACCACCGCCAGCAGCAGGGCGACGATTATCGAAGCGATGAGAATGGCGCGGATTGTCTCGTACCGGCTCTGTTCCTGGTCATATTCTCTCTTTGCTTCATCGACCTGCAGCAAAACAAGGGCGTCTATGCTTTCGCCTACTGGCAGGTACAGCGGGCGGATCTTTTCCACAAGTATCCTGTTTGCTTCGCCAATTTTATTGGCGCGCAACGCGGCTGCTGCGGGCAAGAGGCCCTCGGTCACATATTTACGATGATCTGCGTCAAATTTAGCCGCCAGCTTTTTTTCCACGGGAGTCAGACGGGTCTCTATGTACTCTTCCCAGGTTTTATTGATTTCCGCAATATTCTTCTCAACCTTTGCGGTCTTGTTCTTGATGATTTCAGGCGTCGGTATTACTAGCGCAGATGTGACGGCGAGCCGGGTTTGCAGCAAAAGTGATTCAATATATCCAACCTGGCTCAGCGGAATCGCTCTGTCATGATAGACAGTCCTTAGTCCGTCTATTGCATGGCTCATGCCGAACAAACCAATCATTCCCATTCCCAGCAAAAAGGCGACCAGGTAGGAAAGGGTAAAGATCAGGCGTGATTTGATCGTCAGGTTTTTAAATGTCAGATTCTTAAATGACAGATTCTTTAATGTCATTTTCTTAAATGACAGGTTTTTAAATCTCAGCTTTTTGAACATATGACCTGCAAGGATTCGAAAAGTGATATCGAAGTTTTCCATTACACAGGGAGTTATAAATATACCCCTATGAACCTCATGTGAAAAATATCTTTTAATCCGACAACCCTGTTCACCACTCATCCAGGGAAAGACCGGTCGGCAGCAGCAAATTTATGATCCGAATATGTGGATCAGAAGATGGCGTAAGCCCGCTGCAGGCGTCCATTGGGTACTCGCACAACCAAATGGCCTATTCCTATTGAGAGGCTCTCCTTGATATGTACTATATTTAGATAGCGTTCCCGGATGGGGGGTATTTCGCCGGGTGATGCTCTAACTGTTAATCTGGGATTGAGATGCGCTGAAATTCAATCTTCAAGGAGGATAATCATGAAACTCAACGTTTTGGCTGCGGGATGCCTGCTCACGGCGGCAGTAGCTATGCCAGCTGTTGCGCAAACCACGGTTTATACAGCGAACCTTACCGGTCCCAATGAGGATCCGCCGAACTCTTCTCCAGGTATCGGTACGGCAATGATCACCATTAATCAGGATGCGGGGACGATGCGCGTGGAAGAGAGTTTCAGCGGGCTCACGGGAAATGTTTCCGCCTCGCATATCCACTGCTGCACAACCACGCCGCATGAGGGACTGGCGGGAGTCGCCACCGTAAGTCCCACGTTTACTAGCTTTCCCTCTGGAGTCATGGCAGGTGATTACGATCATACCTTTAATATGCTGGATGCGTCGAGTTACAATCTGCCATTCCTGAACGCGAATGGCGGAACTGCTCAAGGCGCCTTCGACGCATTGGTTGCGGGAATAAATGATGGCCGCGCGTACGCGAATATTCATACGATGCCCGAATTTCCAGGCGGAGAGATTCGCGGTTTCCTGGCTCCCATACCAGAACCCGAAACCTATGCGATGCTATTGGCCGGTTTAGCGATGGTGAGCATGATGGCATGGCGTCGTCGTCTTCTTTCCTGCGAAGATAGCGGCGTCAGAATAAGCTGAACATCTGCTCCCGAGTAACTGAATGGAATAATTTTGAGAACTGGCTGTAAACAGGCTTTCTTTGTTTCCAAGGTAAGGTAAGGGAACCTGCTGATCCTCAAGGATTGCTTGGATAGCGCTCGGAGCCGAAATCGAAGGGCATGGATGCTGTTAAAGCAATTACACAAAAACAACTGAGTTTTCGTTCTCTTTTGGCTATTGCGGCAATCTGCTCCGAGCCTTGAGTTATTGCATGCGCTCTCGCTGATCTGGCTGAGCGCTAGTCAGTCAAATAAAAATAGCATACGGATCAGGTAACTCTATAATAGGATTGCACGCTGGCACGAATATTCCGCCCAGCGTGCAATCCTATCTTACGCAGCTTGAATGTTTGATGCTTGCTTGCCCTTTGCGCCTTGCGTAATCTCAAACGTTACTTTTTGTCCCTCTTTGAGCGTTTTGAAGCCGGACATGTTGATTGCAGAGAAGTGTGCGAATAAATCTTCACTGCCGTCAACAGGGGTAATAAAACCAAATCCTTTTGCCTCATTGAACCATTTTACTGTCCCAGTTGCCATTTTTTACTTCCTATATAAAAGAAAAGCCGAGCTGTGAACCCGGGGAACATATCAGTTAAAAAGAGACCTCGCTTTCAGGTCTTACGGCATTCTGACGATCCCTGAATGAGAAATATGTTCGCTACCGTACCAAAGAATGAAGAATTCACGTTCACTCAGATGGCGCATTTTTGGGCCCTTAGCGAAAGGGCAAATCTTTCTCAATGCCCTAATTTTGGTCAGGTGCAGGAAATCTCTGGAACCCAAGCTCCAGCAGTTATCAACAGACCTATCCACCCCAACCAGGAAAAGCTTCCATTAGCGGTATTGCCGAGACTCGGCTTGGCGAAAAATGATGGGAAATCCCCGACAATTTTCAGAGGAGAAAAGATATGAAACCAGAAGACGACGCCGACGCCGCACGACGCCAGTTTGTTGGTGGTATGGCAACCGGCCTTGCCACAGCCTTCGTCTCCCCGGCCTTCGCGCAGCAAGGGCAGCGAGAAAACCGTCCTGGCTCACTACAAGGGCCCGGCCAATCCCGTAAACAGGATCCGAGAACGCAATATCCGATTCCCCCCTTTCCTCCGCAGAAACAGGAGTCTCCAGGCCTTGTGAGCAAGATGATACCGCGGCCTGATCACGGTGAAACAACCTATAAGGGCTCGGGCCGGCTGGTGGGTAGAAAGGCGCTTGTGACCGGGGGCGATTCGGGCATTGGGCGCGCCGCCGCCATCGCCTTTGCGCGTGAGGGAGCCGATGTCGCAATCAACTATCTCCCTGTTGAGGAGTCCGACGCTCGTGAGGTCGTGGAACTCATCCGGGCGGAAGGGCGAAAGGCGATGGCGATCCCTGGCGATATCCGGGACGAGAATTTTTGTTCCACGCTCGTCGCCAACGCTGTCGGGGGGCTGGGCGGACTGGACATCCTTGTCAACAATGCCGCCATGGCTGCCGCGCAGCCCTCGATCACCGATCTCACAACCGAGCAGTTCGATTCAATATTCAAATGCAACGTCTATGCCATGTTCTGGATCACAAAGGCGGCCATGCCCCACCTTAAGTCCGGCGCAGCGATCATCAATACAAGCTCCGTTGAGGCTTACACTCCATCCGATGCTTTTCTCGACTACGCACAGACGAAGGCGTGCAATATTGCTTTCACGAAATCGCTGGCGAAGCAGGTCGCCAAACAGGGTATACGGGTGAATGCGGTGGCACCGGGACCGTTCTGGACACCATTGCAAACGCTTGGATGGACAGATGTCAGCAGACTTGGCAAAGAAACACCACTTGGCCGACCCGGCCAACCAGCTGAACTCGGCCCCCTGTACGTTTTCCTTGCGTCACAGGAATCAAGCTATGCAACCGGACAGGTGTACGGTGCTTCAGGCGGGGAGGGATACCCCTAACGCAGCTAACAAGGGCAGAAGCAGAGCCGTCGACCTCCTTTGAAGTGCCAAGGGTTTCTTATGCCGGGCACCATCAGGACGGACATGATGCACATGTAAATCTCCCCAAGTGCGAATTCTCTCTCCACCTGACCCGCATCACGGACTACTTGTTGCCCTTTTAATGGTTTTGTTTACACCTGCCTCATTATTGCGCGCCCAAGCCTTGATCAGAAAATAAAAGGGAGTTACAAGTAGATGCTTGTAACTCCCAATCTATTGGTGTTTATGCTGGAATTGAAACTACGATCAGGGGATTATGAGTCCTTGGCAAGGGTGGCAGCGCCCATGCCCGGAGTCGAAACCTGTGCCCTCCCCAGGAGCTTGCTGCTCGTAACCGCTGGGAACGGAGGTGCTCCCTTCGCCGGTGCTCGTTCTGCTCTTGCAGAACTCGCAACTGCTGCTGTTCCAGCATCATCTGTTCGTACCTTGCGTGGGCGGTGCGCTGCAAATCCCGCAAACCGTTGTACTCCTGTCCGATGCCATTATGTTGAGCTTGAACTGCTGATGAGAGTGCGAAAAGGCCTCCTGTCAGGAGCACCATCGCAAGTTTCATTTTTTCCTCCAAGGATGTGGACGAGAGATAATTTTACGAATGGCATTCTAGTCCTTGATCAGGGGGGAATAAATTGTACTTAAGTACATGTTCCCAGCAGATCGAAACGCTATTTTAGATTGCGGCAACAAAAAAGCCCGGCGTAAGCCGGGCGTGGATACTGCATTCGCCTCCCTCTTTGAGAGGAGAGAAACGAGTGGGCAGGTTAACAATATAAGGGAAGCTCTACCGTTAAATATTTAACGTATAGAAATAAAAACCCGCCGAGGCGGGTTGGTAGGAGATAAAAAACCTATCCAGTCACATAAATAAGTAGAGCATGTGAACGCTATGACGTGGATTTCCTCCGCTCTGGCCTTTAAAGCTTGTCTGTTCTCAACTTCGCGCAGGCCTAGAATCTGCCAGGATGCGGCATTCCATAGTTGTAATTACCTTGTTGCCGCATGTTGTCGAGTCGCTGCTGCTGATACATGAGATCCATCTGTACCATGAGATCATCTGTAACTGTCTATTTTGCTCCTGCATCGTGTGATCCTGGCGCATCAATTGCTGCTGCTGCATTTCGAGTTGTTGCTGCTGCATCATATCCTGGGAGCGTTGCTAAATACTTGGGTCAAATCTATAGTACTGCGCGCTGACGGTAAAGGGAAGGGCCAGGGTGAATAGGACGGCGAGAATAACTTTCATTTGTGGAAGCTCGGTTATTGACTCGGGCGAATACCCGTAGGATTTTCTGCAAGGGAGAGAGCGGGATCAGCGCGTCGGGACGGTTGAATTCCAAGACGACATCGTTATAAGCCACGTCCCGGAACGGTTCGATTTTCTGTGCCGATCCCTGCCTTGTTTCTTCAATCGCTGCTTCAAGCGCGTTTCCGCCAAGGCTGTTGGCGCGCGCCATTAGGGATTGGAACCTGCGCAGATCAGCTTCATTCTGGGCTGCTTTGTCCGCCGGCCGGATTACAACCAGTGCTGCTCCAAACACAGCCGCAACATAGACTCCCCCTATGGATAGTTCTTTAGGGAATATGTCTGCAATGGCGGCAAGTGCCGCGCTTCCGCCCAAAATAGAGAAAAAAGTGCTCACAGTCTGCCGGGCGATACAGGCGCGCTTCGCTCGGCGAGCCGGATCGCGTAGCGTATTTCTCTTTTAAGTTGAACAAGCTCTTTCGCTATCTGTTTGTTTGACACTGGGAATAGAGCCGCTGCCATGGATGGGGCGCGGGGGGAGCATGCGATTTCCAGTTATCCGAACTCATTATAATTATTGTATTTGAGTGTTTGTTTTGGCTACAGTTCGCCTAATGCATCATTCGATTAATTTTACCGTCGCTCCGACCTCTATGGCGCAAGGAGCCTCGCTACCACCAATAACAAAATAATTCCAATTATTATTGCCACCATTTGCGTCCATAGGCGCGCTTAATATTTCACCCACTAGATAATGCTTTCAATTTTGGCTTTAACTCTCAAGAAAACCCTCACACTGTTCGTGCTGATGGGTCCTGTTTCCATGATCCCCGTCTTTCTCGCGGCTACGGAAGGTTTTGATTTAGGCAGCAAGGGCCGCTTTGCCAAGACTATTGGGTCGAGCGTCACGGTGGCGTTGCTGGTGGCAACATTTCTGGGGATGCCTATTTTAAGATTGCTCGGCATATCGCTGGGAGCGATGCAAGTTGGCGGAGGAGTTATTGTCTTATTGCTGGCAATAGCAATGGTTCTTGGGAAGGAATCAACCTTCAAGGGATCGCCCCGTATAGCTAATGAAGATGGGGTTCGAGAAGCGGCAATCGTCCCTTTAGCTGTACCACTGCTGGCCGGTCCGGCCGCATTCAGCTATGTCATGGGAAACAGCGCGTGGCAAACCTATGCCGATTTAATTCATGTGGTGGTGCCTATCCTTATCATAGGTACCATATGCTGGATAACTTTTTACATGGCTAGTCAGGCGGAAAAGAAGATTCGGCAATCTACTATGGATGTAGTACAGCGCGTCGGAGGATTTATCCTTGCGGCGATAGCCGTAGAAATGATGGCTACTGGGTTACGTGGACTGTTTCCGATGCTTGCTCCAGCCTAGTGTAAAAATTCTTATCAGAGAAAGATTGGTTGACCAAGAAGGCGAGAACGGAAGTTTACAATTACTCAAAAATGGATTGGTACAACATCGGCAGCGGTATTTTGAGGGGGAAGTCCTAGATAGTGTAGTCACGAGTCTCCGCACATGAGAGACTTGGCGAGTCAGGAAAGGAGACTCGTATGAAGGATTCGAAGCCCGCATACTGCCGCCACGATATATCCGATGAGACCTGG
>NZ_JCAHZJ010000061.1:0-4274 GCF_059489795.1 Nitrosospira sp. CT | reverse complement strand
TCGGGGGCGGGTCAGGAGCCGGAATTTTCCATTTTAGACCGGTACTGATTTCGGGGGCGGGTCAGAGCCGGAATTTTCCATTTTAGACCGGTACTGATTTCGGGGGCGGGTCACATCAGGCCCTCAATTTACGCTATGGGCGTAATACCGTTTCCGTTTTTATTCTCAGGGCAAGTTAATGACTGCACGGTTGCACCAGAGCTGATCGCCCGACTCCCGCAGGTGGAAACGATCATCGCGGACAAGGGCTATGACAGCGAGCGAATCCGCGAAACCATCGAGTCGCAAGGGGCAAAGTCAGTCATTCCCCGCAAGCGTAATTCAGTCACAGGCAATGCAGATTTGGATAGAGGATTGTATCGGCATCGGCATCTGGTGGAAAACACCTTTGCCCGTTTGAAGCATTATCGGGCCGTAGCATCACGATTCGACAAGCTGAAGAGAAATTACGAGAGTGTAGTAGCCATGGGCCTGCATGATCCTCTGGCTATCAATGTGAAACGTCAACAGACCCTAGAAGAAATAATTGAATGATAATATTCCCTCATTATTTTGGTCGTAGCGGTTCAATTCCACCCTTAGATCCAGATCTTGTGAAAGCGCATAGCGAGTAATGAGGTGACTAGTGAAGAAACGCTTACTTTCACCGAGGAGAAAAACCTGGTAGCTCCCCGCCAATTTGATTCTCAAATTTTCAGTAATGCTGAAGTACATTCCCACTTCAGTATCGCCACCCAATCGAAAATTTTGTTTTAGATGATCGGAAAATTCCGCTTTTAGATCAGCAAAGGTATATAGCAGCAAGGGGGAGAAAAAATCCGGCCTGTAAGAGAAACCTCTCCCATACGTACCTTTGAACGAATTGCAATAGTTGCAGTTTCGATCTCTAAGGTTGTCTACTGCCAGTTCTGCTCGCCAGGAAGGTTTGGCAAATAAGGAATCGTAGGGATTGAGTGATGTGATTGAGAGAAACTTCGCCTGATCTAGTCTTACCCGTTCGGATTCCAGGTAATAGCGGAGTTTGAAGTCCATAAAAATAATTTCTGAATCTTTATCATATCCTACGTCCTTGGCCATCAGGTCATGATATGCCGGTCGATAAGCAAATTCGACGAAAGATTCGCGCTTGTTATGGCCAATTCCGAGTTGAAATCGGTCCGTCCCATGACCTTGGTCTGGTCGACTGGAAAAACCGGTAATTTTAGTATCCTCATCACTAGTAACTTGCAAACGGCTTCTAGCTAATAAAACGGAGCGTGGAATTTTTACTTCATTGTTGCTTTTTTCTTGCATGCTCCAATACTGTAAATAGTCCATATAAGCATTCAACAATAGAGCTTGCGATTGAGGGAGAAGGTTTTTAAAAGTTGGGCTATCTAATGTCATATCCCCTTGAACTATGCTTTTTAATATCTGCTTCTCATCATTGTCCATTCTACGGCGCTTATCATTCATTTGACTAAGCACCGAAGGCCGATATACGGTTTGTTTTACTAACTCCTCCTGCGCCATTACAATTTTTACCGTATCAGTTGGTATCACACTGAAGAAAAAAGAATCTTTTAATCTTAGATTCGGATTGGCAATCTCTAATAAGGAAAGCACGTGATATGAGCAATTTTCCTGGAAATAATAATAATCAAAGTAAGTACCGCCCAGCTCCCACAAATGTAAAAGCATCGTGTTCAACTGATCTTCAGTAAACTTAAGTTCATATTCCCAAAGATCCCGGCTTTCCCAGTTGTTATATTCCTGCACTTTTGTGTAATAGGGGAAAATCGCGAAGCGTCCTGGAAATGAGCCTATTAAACCCTTCACTGCGTAGAGGAATCCATTCTCAGTATCGGGAACGGCCGCATAGTTGGCGCCATAGTTCATTAAATTATTCCCCTTGCCTGTTCTCCGGCTATCAATTCGTAGCAGGGTATGGCCAAACATAGAGGCAGGGTTGTTCATGAAGTAAGAGGCGAACACCAGCGTTACTCCGACCGGAGCTAAAGTTTGCATCCAGCGGCTGAGCCGATCACATTCGTGTATTTTGAGGCGATTGCGATCGAAGTCTAGTTCGTGGCTCAGCCACTTGAATCGCGCCGGAAAGTTACACTGAGGGTGCTCTTTGCCTTCGGCAACCGCGGATAAGGGTATGAAGAAGCTGGCAAGGGTCGCTTGCAGCTCTGACTCTGGATCAGTCTTTCCCTGCGGAGAATTGAAAAAATCCATTCCATCCGCTTCACTCGTAAAGCCGCCGAATAATTCCTCGTTGTACTTGAGAAGTAGATGCCATATCCGGGCATCGGCCAGCTTTTTTTGTTGGGCTTGAAGTTGTAGATCGCCTAAATAATCGGCGTTGTGGTTGTCTTGGGAATGAGCGGTTGCCGGTGAGAAATAAAGGGAGAGAAGTAGCGCGGCTAGAGCGCAAGCAAGCTGCACGAGGGAACGATAGGGGGAGCTGACAATATCAAAGCGGATATAGGGGTTACCTATATCCGCTTATTTTTTAATTCAATGCAGACACTTTAATGTCACACGATTTAGCAAGGGTAGGATGACGGGTTAATTGATCTTCGAGCTTGCTCAGTAACTCTGCTGAGGTTGTTTGATCACTCACCACCAAATTGTCAAACTTCGCCTGCACCATCGATCCGAATTCTTGATAGCTTGCTGCGGAACATTGATACAAGCTAGCCAAGGTATAAAGATTTTCACCTTTTCCTTGCGCCATTTCTTTAACCAGGCTGGTGTAATTCTCTTTTGCAAATACTTCACGCTCCTTGCTCGTCTTCACTAGGCCATGATCACCGCAATTCGAGGTCCCGGAAGTAATCCCGAAAGTTTGATTGCCGGAAGTTCCATTAGTAGTTGAAGCGAATACCTGTGAGGCCCCTGGTTTTGATCCCATGACCTCTGACCCTAACCCACAACCCGCTGCACCATACCCAGCGGCAAAAACAGAAGCTGGAAGCAGTAAAAAAGAAGCTGCTGCAATCAGACGATACCCCATATTGCTCTCCATAGAAGTTGCTAAAAATTAGATTAAGATCGAATAGTGAGGGTTGCTTTTTAAGCACCAAAGTTCAGCATTAAAGAGCGTCCCAGGAAAAACAAACAGCTTCCTTCCGGGAGCTGAGCAAATGTACTTAACGTCTCTTAAGTTGTCAATGGGATATTTTCATAATTTATATGACATAGGCCTCTGCTATTAACATATTTTAGTTTTTGCTCTTGACGACAATATGACAATCTGTAAATTGCGACTCTGGACCCCGCCTATGGGTAAGCACGGCAGAGGTTTCCTGTAGGAAAAGGGAGAACTTCGGGATGGATACAAGCACGCCTACTGGAAAGCTGATGTTGACCGTATTAGGAAGCATTGCCCAGTTTGAGAGGGAAATGATGCTCGAACGACAGCGGGAAGGTGTCATTAAGGCTAAGGCTGCGGGAAAATACAAGGGACGAAAACCAATCGCTGACGCAATCAGGCAGGAAGTAGTTCATCTTGCAGGAGAGAGAATGACGAAGACTGCTATTGCAAGTCAACTTGAACCGCCCCGAGTTTTGTAGAGGCTCCAACATCTGAGAGAATGGAGCTATGAAGAAACAGAACAAGTTTTCCCCCGAGGTACGTGAGCGCGCTGTGCGGATGGTGCTGGAGCACCGCGGCGAGTATCCATCGCTGTGGGCCACTATCGAATCGATTGCGCCCAAGATTGGCTGTGTGCCGCAGACCTTGAACGAGTGGGTGCGCAAGCATGAGGTCGACAACGGTGTGCGTGACGGGGTCAGCAGTGCCCAGCGGGAACGGGTCAAGGAGCTTGAGCGCGAGAACCGGGAGCTACGTAAGGCCAATGAGATCCTGAAGCTGGCCAGCGCGTTTTTCGCCCAGGCGGAGCTCGACCGCCGACTGAAGTAATCAGGCAGTTTATTGACGAGCATCGGGAAACTTACGGGGTTGAGCCGCTTTGCAAGGTCTTGCAGATTGCCCCGTCAGGCTATTGGCGTTAGCAACCGATGGTCTGGTGCACCATAGCGACAGAGGTTCTCAATACCTCTCTATCCGCTATACAGAGCGGCTCGCCCAGGCCGGTCTTGAGCCCTCCGTGGGTAGTCGTGGAAACAGCTATGACAATGCCTTGGCCGAAACCATCAACGGGTTTGACGTCATCCCCAAAAACTGTAGCAGTTCTAAATTAGAGTAAAGTCGCCTTCTGGCTCCCTTATTGAAGGAGTATGAAGCGATGAAGAGATCCCGATTTACTGAGGTTCAAGTAGCGTAT
>NZ_JCAHZJ010000060.1:0-1270 GCF_059489795.1 Nitrosospira sp. CT | reverse complement strand
GCGGTGGCGTAGCGCGGTTTCGCGCAATTCGCGGATCATGTCGTCATCCACCCGCTCGCGCTCGATATGCAGCTCGGCCTGCAGCGCCTTGACGATCATCGCCCGCTGCAGCGTGCGGATGATGGAGTCGGCCTGCTCGCGGGTGAGCTTGTCCACCAACAGCCGGGTGACGGGCTTCTCTGCATCGATGCGGCTGCGCCAGTGGCTGTAGCCCAGCGGCGCCAGGGTCTTGCCGAACAGGTCCAGCCCGAACAGCATGCCCACCGCCTCCACCGTGACGTAGGGCGAGAGCACCGAGCTCTTGAGATCGTGCAGCACGTGGCCGAGGGTGCTGATGAAATCTTCGTCGTTCGGGTCCAGCGCGGCGGGCAGTTCCAGCACCAGGTTCTTGGGCGTGACCACCGCCGGACAGTAGTGACTCTCGCTGCCCTTGCCGTAGCCGAGGAAGCCCACGGGCACGCCGAAAAAGCCGGCGATGCCGAAGGTCTGGTAATCGCCCACGCGCTCCAGGTGGCGGCGGATGGGCTCGGCGCGCACGTCGATACAGAACCAGGCCTGCGCGAACGGCCGCTTGCCGGACGGCAGATCCTGCGGCACCTGCACCTGCGAGAGCAGCTGGTCGATGGCCTGCGCCTCCATCGCCAGGGTCCAGACCATGCCCTCTTGCCGCGCAAACTCCTGCAGCCCCTCGATCAGTCCCGCGATATCCTCAAGCGAGAGCACCTCAAGCGCCGCGGTCGCCTCCGCCGCAGCGGCGAGTTCGCGCAAGGCGGCGGCCTGATCCTGTCCCTGACGGGCCTGCCACAATGGCCAGTAGCGTTGCAGCAGAGCCTCGCAGCGTTTGCCGTTGCCGCGCGACAGCGTGTCGTCGATGCGCTGCGCCCAATCGGGCAACACCTCGCCGCTGTGCAGCGCATGGCGCAGCAGGCATTCCGCGCCGCGTTCGCGCAGCAAGGCGTCGAGCTGCTCGCGCCGAACCGGCGTACGGCGATGGCGCGCGCTTTCCTGCAGCAGCGCCAGTCCCACCACCAGGCGAATAGCCAGAAGATCGACGACGTCGGCGGGGTAGCGCTGCGCCCAGTAGTAATGCTTGGCGGACGAACGCCAGCGCACAAAGCCGGTCCAGCCGTGCAGCCGGGTGAGCTCGTAGGTGAAGTAGGCCGACCAGTCGTCGGCGTCGATGCCCATCTCCTCCATGACGTGCATCACCGCGCTCTCGGCGTCCAGCACCCGATCGAGGATGCGTCGCACATGCAGCCCGCGCAGGAAC
>NZ_JCAHZJ010000059.1:0-9978 GCF_059489795.1 Nitrosospira sp. CT | reverse complement strand
CAAACGCAATCTGCTGCTCGGTAAATTTGCTTTTCTTCACGTCATGACTCCTTTCCAAAAAGGTAAAAATCATGCCGGAAATTCTACTTTTAAATGGTACGGTTTATCGGGGTAGGGTCAGTTCACATATGTCAGGCATCCAGATGCGCAGGGGAAAGCAGGAAGCATACGCGGGCCGCATTCGGATAAGCAAGTGCGCCTGAGATGTAAGCCTCTCCGTGGACGCCGTTGATTTTCTGTGCGTATCAGGCGCGTCGCGTTATCCATCGGGCTGCCGCTGCCTGTGAGTACATCGATCTCGGTTTCCCGACGCTGACGCTGTTCGCTACGTTCACCTTGCTCGCCAGTTCCGCGGTTACTGGTTGTCCGCGAGCGAGCAGTTCAAGGACCGCCGCATGGCCCCATGTCCTGAAATAGCCACGACGGATACGCATAAATATTTCTCCACTTTCCCCGGTTTCCAGTTCGCATAATTCCCAAGAAAAACCCTGCCGCTCCTCGCGTGCGCGCGCATATTTCAACGGCAGCAGAGTATCTACTAAAGTGGGGGGCAGTACCATGATCATCTTCGCCCAGCAAAAGTCTCATAGAAAGTACACTCGTTGAAGAACATTTGATTATCATGTGACATCGAGGCTGCGCTCTTTTAGTTGTACCTGATTCTCACCAGACGAGCGTTATTCCGTTGGTACCAGAGCTCTCACGTATCATCTCGTAGGAGTTTTGAACATGCTTGAAGGCGTGCGAAAGGCATTTTCCTAGTACCGGAATTATCCGAACCGAAAGCCCCTCACCTTGCTTAGGTAATACTCAGCGGTAAAGATATGTATCCCGGAGTACAAGTTGATCGTGAGCGAGTTGATGTGCTTAATCTTCTGAGCAATGTGTTGCCTGCAGTACGAATTGCTCTGGGGATCATGCTGTTTTCGAGTATATCGGCAATGCTTCACGCGGCTTCTTTCACGGTTCAGGCAGAACCTGCAAAAGAGGAATTTTCCATCACCGAACAACAAGCGATCGCACTGTTCTATCAGCGCAACCTTGGCTTGATCGCCGCCAGCCTCAACATCGATAACGCCAGGGCCCAGGAAATCATCGCCGCAGCGATTCCCAATCCGGTATTCAGTTTTACAGTTCACGAACTGGCCCCAAAGGCATTCGCGCCAGAAAGCCGGCACCTGGCAATCCCCGCGTACTTACCGCAGATTCAGCAGCTCATAGAAACGGCCGGGAAACGGCGTTTACGGATAGAAAGCAGTGAACTGGCTACCGAGGCTGTGAACTTCGACGTGCAAGACGTTGCACGCGTGCTCACAAACACCGTACGGCGCAGTTTTTACAACCTCCTGTTGGCCCAGAAGACGATCAAGGTTGCACGGGATAACCTCGAGCATTATCGGGAAATTCTGAGGGTAAACGAAATACGGCTCAAGGTAGGCGATGTTGCGGAGATGGATTTCGTTCGTATCGAGGTTGAAAGCCTCAAGGTTCAAAGCGATCAGGATCAGGCAAGGGCTGCATTGAATCAGGCGCAGGCCGACTTGCTATTGCTGTTGGGCTGGCCTGAAAACAGCGTAGAAATCAATGCCGTCGAAACCTGGCCTCAAGCAACGCCCGAGATTGTGCTGGCCACGCAGGATCAATTGGTTGAACGCGCGCTGGAACGGCGTCCGGATATGCGCGCTGCAAGAGTACGCATCGCCCAGGCGCTAAAAGTGCTCACACTCGCGCAACGGCAGGTCATTCCCGATGTGACAATAAGCGCGTTCTACGATCAGGATCAGGGTAACCAGTTTCCGCGTACTGGCGGCGTGGGTATCAGCATACCAATCCCTTTGTTCTACCAGCAAAAAGGTGAAATCTCCCAAGCTCGCGTAGGTTTAACTTCCAGCGAACTGGCATTAAGGCAGGCCGAGTATGACGTGCGCGCTGAAGTCATGAAGGCCTCGGCAGCCTGGCAAAGCGCCGACGCCATAGCCCGACGCTTTGAAACTTATGTAGTCAAAAAAATCGAGGCATTGCGCAA
This sequence comes from Nitrosospira sp. CT, assembly GCF_059489795.1. Taxonomy (NCBI): domain Bacteria; kingdom Pseudomonadati; phylum Pseudomonadota; class Betaproteobacteria; order Nitrosomonadales; family Nitrosomonadaceae; genus Nitrosospira; species Nitrosospira sp. CT. Next base: position 7,952 of record NZ_JCAHZJ010000059.1, on the reverse strand, counting down.
GGCACAGGAAATTGCTTATCAAAAAGGGGCAGTGGGAGTGCTGGATCTGATCGATGCTGAGCGAAGCTATCGGACAATTATGCTGGATTATTATGCCGCGCTGGCAAACCGCAGCAAAGCCTGGGCGGATTTGCTGATGGCATATGGTGAGGAAACCGGAAATCCGCGCTATCAATCCGGCAGCAACCAGGATGATTGGCGGTCTGCGCGTTCGCACCGGGTGAATTTCGGTAAATAACCCTTTGCAGCCTGACGTGCCGTTTATCCCATCTTCCTGATCCTGACAGTCTGCATCCTGCATCATTCCTCCATGAAGCTAATCCATAGCGCCTGAACGGCTTGAATATGAAATGAAGTTACACCTTGTTATTCAGCTTTCGACAGGATTGCTGTGCCTGTCCCTGCTAGCTTGCCAGCAGCAAAACAACAGCGAACCGCAACACACGGTTGTTCTCCCTCCCGCGGGCGAAGTGATATTGCGGCCGGAATCGCCCAAGCGTCAGTATATCGAGGAGGCCGTTATCGAACTCGTTCAGCGGCCATTGATGGATCCCGTCACGGGCAAGATTACCTATGACGAAATCCGCACGGCGCGTGTCTCCTCGCCGATTGCCGGACGCGTAATCGGCGACATTGCCCCATTGGGAGCATCGGTTCGCAAAGGCGACACGCTGGCGGTGCTGGATAGCCCGGACCTTGGAGAAGCGCAATCCGCTTACGCGGCCGCCATGGCCGATCTGAATCTTGCCGAGAGGAATTTTCAGCGGGTACAGGAGTTGTATGATAACGGCATTGCGCCGCGCAAGGAGCACGAGCAGGCCGAAGATAATCTGACACGCACGCGCAGCGAGGCCGAACGGACCAGGCTCAAGCTTGCAAACCTGGGGGCGCGTCCGGGACGAATGGATAACCGCTTTTCCCTGCGCGCATCCATCCCGGGAACGGTCACGGAACGCACTATCAATCCTGGGATGGAAGTCAGGCCGGACCTTGCTGCACCGCTGTTTGTCATTTCCGACCTGCGCCAGTTATGGGTGCAGATGGATATTTTCGAGAAGGATATCGGCCAGATTCACATAGGCACAAAGATTGTGCTGAAAGTGCCTGCCTATTCCGGCCGGAATTTTAATGCGACTGTCAGCTACATCAGTCAGGTGGTGGACGAAAGCTCGCGTACGGTAAAAGTGCGCTGCATTCTGCCTAATGAGGATGGCCGCCTGCTGCCCTCCATGTTCGCCGCCATCGATGTCCAAAGCGATCCGGGCGATCTCGCAATTGTCGTGCCATTAACGGCACTATTTACCGAGAACGAGTCCGACTGGGTCTATGTGGACATCGGAGATTACCACTACCGCAGGCGTCCGGTTAAAGTAGGCCTGCGTCTCAAGGACCGCGCCGTAATTCTCGAGGGTTTGAAGCCGGGTGAGCGCCTGGTCGTGCATGGCGCCCTGCTGTTGCGCACCGAGCAGGACACCGAGCATCAAACCGGCGAAAGCCCGCCGTGACTTATAAAATAATCGCGTTCTGCCTGCAGCAGCGCCTGCTGGTCCTTATTGCATCGGGATTGCTGGCGGCCATCGGCCTCTTTTCGTTCGAGCGTCTGCCGATACAACCCTTCCCTGACGTTCAGAATGTTTTCGTCCAGGTCGTGACGCAATACGCGGGACAGGCCCCGGAAGAGGTGGAAAAACTTATCACCCTGCCGATCGAAAAGGAAATGAACGGCCTGCCTGACCTGATCAACATACGTTCAGTATCCATTTTTGGCTTGTCGGTGGTTACCCTGACCTTCGACGATGCCGCCGAGGATTATTTTTCGAGGCAGCAAGTGCTGGAGCGGTTGAAATCAGTCAGCCTGCCAGCGGATACCAAGCCTCTGCTCGGGCCCCTGTCAACGGGCATAGGAGAAATCTATCGCTACCGTTTGGAAGCACCGGGGGTTCCGCTGGTGGAACAGCGCGCGCTGCAGGATTGGGTAATCGAACGCACCATTCGGTACGTCCAGGGCGTAGCGGATGTGGTGGCCTTCGGAGGCGGCATCAAGGAATACCAAGTTCAGGTGGATCCGAACAAGCTCAAGAATTACAAGCTGACGATTACCGATGTCTATACGGCCATTAACGCCAACAACGCCAGTATCGGCGGCGGCTACATCGAGCACGGCAGCGAAGCATTGGTGGTTCGTGGCGCCGGGCTGCTGAAATCACTGGAAGAAATCGGCAATATCGTTATCGCTAGCAACCAGGAGGGGGTTCCCGTTTTTGTCAAGAATGTTGCCGAGGTGGTCATCGGCCCTGCTCCGCACACGGGGCTGGTCGGTTTCAACGAGCACGATAATGTGGTTGAAGGCATCGTCCTCCTTATCAAGGGCAAGGACGCGAATGAAGTACTGAAAGGCGTCAAGGCCAAAATCGAGTTTCTCAATAATCACGGACTGCCGCCCGGCATCAAGATCATTCCCTTTTACGACCGAACTGAACTGGTGCGGCATACCGTTCATACGGTCGAGCACAATATGTTGCTCGGCGCAGCACTCGTGCTGGCGATACTGGTTATTTTCCTTCGCCGGTTCTGGGCCGCGTTGGTGGTGATCATCGTCATTCCGATGTCCTTGCTGTTCGCATTTATCCTGATCGAAACCTGGCATATTTCCGCCAATCTCATTTCGCTTGGCGCCATCGACTTCGGTCTTATTGTGGATGCGGCGATCGTGCTGGTCGAAGCTGTCATGGTCCAGGTAACGCTGGAGATGCGCCAGCACGCTACTGCGGCGCACATGCGGCAATCGATGCTCATCACTGCAGCCGAGATGTCCCGACCCATGCTTTTTTCCCAAGCGATCGTGATCGTCGCTTTTCTGCCGATTTTTACCTTTCAGCGCGTTGAGGCGAAAATCTTCTCACCAATGGCCTACACGCTCAGTTTCGCCATGCTGGGCTCCCTGATCATCAGCCTGACCCTGATACCCGTACTATTAAGTTATATGCTGGGGCCAAAGCTCACGGAGACGCATAATTCCCTGGTGCACGCCATGGAACAGCGCTACCACAAATTACTGGAAGCGGTATTGGCCAAGCCTAGAAAGTTATTTGCCGTTGCCGGAATCGCGCTGGCCTTGTCACTGGCTTCCACGCCGCTGATCGGCACCGAATTCATGCCCAAGCTCGATGAGGGTAATATTTGGCTGACCATCACCTTGCCAACACCGGTTTCGTTGAACCGAGCAAAACTTCTGGAACAAGAGATACGGGCAAGCATACTCGAATTCCCCGAAGTCAAGTCCGTGCTTACACAACTTGGGCGCCCGGAGGATGGCACCGACCCCAAAGGTTTTAATAATCTGGAACTTCTCATTGATCTCAAGCCGAAGGAAACTTGGCGGTATGGCAAGAAAGACGATCTGGTCAAGGCCATGAATAAGCGCCTGCAAGTGTTCCCTGGCCTGCTGCTTAATTTCTCCCAAGTGATCCAGGACAATGTCGAAGAGGCGATTTCCGGGGTCAAGGGCGAAATCGCCATCAAGATTTTTGGCCAGGACCTGAAGATCCTCCAGGAGAAAGCCAACCAGATAACAGGAATTCTGAGAACCATAAGGGGTGCTACTGACGTGGCGGCTGAACAGCAATCAGGACTGGCTCAGCTCCTTATCTCCATAGACCGGGCTAAAATTGCCCGCTATGGTATTAATATTTCCGACGTAGAAGATGTAATCGCCATGGCCGTCGGCGGCAAGGCCGCAACGCAAATTCTTGAAGGAGAGCGCCGCTTCGACGTCACTGTGCGGCTGACGGAGGGGACGCGTGATTCCGTGGGAGCGATTGAAGACATAACCGTTCTCTCACCTAATGGCGGGCGCATTCCGTTGGCCGAACTGGCCGAGATCAAGGTCAATCAGGGCGCTTCCCGCATCAGCCGGGAGGACAACATGCGACGTATCGCCATCAAATGTAACCTGATCGGACGCGATCAAGGGAGCTTCGTAGCAGAGGCGCAAAAAAAAGTCGCGCAACAGGTTCAGCTCGGGCCAGGTTACGATATTGTCTGGAGCGGCCAGTTCGAGAACCAGCAGCGTGCAATGAAACGCCTTTATTTTATTGTCCCCGTGAGTTTGATGCTGATTTTCCTGTTGCTGTTCTGGACATTCCAGTCGGCCAAGCATGCATCGCTCATTGTCATGAATGTGCCGTTCGCGCTGATCGGCGGCCTGGTCGCCCTCCTGCTGACAGGCATTCACTTGAGTGTATCGGCAGCGGTAGGTTTTGTTGCCTTATTCGGCATCGCCGTGCAAAATGGGGTGATCCTGATATCTAAGGTCAACCTGCTCCGGCGGGAGGGGCTTCCTTTACATGAAGCCGTTCTGCAAGGCTCCATCAGCCGCCTGCGGCCTGTCGTGATGACAGCGCTCGTGGCAATGCTGGGGCTGTTGCCTGCCGCGCTTTCCAGCAGCGTGGGAGCGGAAGCTGTCAAGCCTTTCGCAACGGTCATTATCGGCGGGCTCATGAGTGCCACCATTCTTACCCTGACCATGCTTCCTGCGCTCTACTCGAATTTTGAAGAATAATCACAACCCACTGCCCTCATGAAAGAAATCCGCGCATACATTGAACCCTTCATGTTATCCAAGGTAACGCAGGCGTTACTTGAAATTCCGGATTTCCCAGGCATGAGCGTCTCGGATTGCTACGGTTTTGGCAGAGGGCGGGTCGCCGATAGCAGTTTCGATCCTTATATGCCGAAAAAACGCATCGAAATTTTTGCTTCCGATGAGCAAGTGGACAATATTTTCAGCACGGTTATGCAGGCCGCTAACACCTATCAGCGCGGCGCAGGCAAAATTTATATCATAGATGTGGGTGAAAGTGGAAACATCAGCAGTGGAGAACGTCATCAGGAAGATTACCCTTCCAGACCGAAGTAACGATCATCAAAAGATGTTGTATTCATGCCCGATATGAGTATGAGCTCAAATTCTCGGGATAATGGGGTCACGAGGTTCCCACCCAGATCTCCGCGCCGATACGGACTGATGTAGCCACCGCAGCGAAGGGCATGGCCAGGTCCTATACAGGGCGATCCGCGAAGTGGCGTCGAAAGAAGCTCATCAGCCACTCGAGCAACCCGCTGCTTAAGCCTATGCCTATATATGCGATAACTTCCCTGACACCCAATAGGCACCCACTGCTCGAAGCGATCTAAGTCCTCGGCGGCGTAAGCGGCACCCACCAGCGGACCGAGGGACGTTCCGCATACCAGATTCGAACACCTGCTTGCTCAAGCGCCCGGGTCACGCGGATATTTGCTTGTGTACCTGGATCAGCTTCATGGTTTCAAACAGGCCGAATGTTGCCAAGCCGGCAAAAAGGCAAAATGCGACCTCGGGAAGTTGTGGCCTACCGAAAGAGAACAGATCGCTTAGTGCCGGAACGAAGACAACCAGCCCAAGGGCGCTCATTGCTCCTCCTGTCACCCACCAAAGAGCCGCATTCTGCGATTTAAGGGAGGCAAATGCCGACCTTGATCGAGACCGGTTTGTAAAAATCAGACCCACGCTGGCCACGACCAGAGTCATGAAAGTTATTGCTCGCGACTCATCGGCTCCGAGCCCGCGATAGAGCGCAAAGCTGAATATCGCCTGCACGATCAAAAGCAGAACCAGGCCCTGCCCAAATCCGAGGATCAACAGTTCACGATCGAAAAGCGGAGTGTCCGGGGCTCGCGGAGGTCTCCGCATAATGTCCGCCTCCTCGCGCTCCGCCTCGAAAACGATGGAGCATGCCGGGTCGATGATCAATTCCAGGAATAGAATATGCACTGGCATGAGAATTACGGGTAAGCCCATTATCACGGGGATGACAGACAGGCCAACGATCGGGAGGTGGACCGCAATAATGAAAGCGCTGGCCTTTTGCAGATTATCGAAAATCCGCCGCCCGAGCCTCACTGCCGAGACGATTGAAGAAAAATCGTCGTTTAGCAGCACCAGCGCGGCAGACTCGCGCGCGACGTCCGTCCCGCGCTTCCCCATGGCAATACCGATGTTCGCCGACTTCAGTGCGGGCGCATCATTGACGCCATCCCCGGTCATGACCACGACTTCACCGCTCGCCTTGAGTGCGTTCACGATGCGTAGTTTTTGTTCGGGCACGACTCGGCAGAAGATATTTACTGCCCGGATACGCTCCTGAAGCTCGGCATCGCTCAGGCTATCCAGCATAGACCCAGAGATCGTATTTTCTGGCGATTGAATCCCGATCTGCCGCGCAATATTCATTGCCGTGGCCGGATAATCGCCGGTAATCATTATCACCCTCAACCCGGCGGCCTGGCTCTCCTCGATTGCAGCAGGAACCTGCGGGCGGATGGAATCCGCCAAGGCAATCAGACCGAGGAACTGAAACGTGAAATCATGCTGGAGATCAGGTAGCCGCTGCTGGTTGAATTCAGCCTTGGCGACTCCCAGCACGCGCAAGCCTTGCTCAGCCAGGCTATTGACCTGAGTGATAATCCCTCGCGCAGAATCCGAATCAAGATGGCAGAGGTCGATGATCGCTTCGGGTGATCCCTTGGCGGCAATGGTATAGTTCACCTGATCAGGAGACTGCCAGACACGGGACATGGCCAGTAAGTCGTGCGAGAGAGGATATTCGCTCATCAACCGCCAATCGCCATGCAAATGCTCGGTATGGGCCAGCAGCTTGTGCGCGGAGTGGCGGATTGCGATCTCCATCGGGTCGAACGGCTCCCGGTGGCTTGCCAGAACGGCGAATTCAAGGGTTTCATGGAATGTTTCCGGCAGACCGAATGAATCTTTTCCCGCAGCATCAAAGACCTGGCCTGCGCTGAATATCCGTGCAACGGCCATCCGGTTTTGGGTGAGAGTCCCTGTCTTGTCAACACAAAGGATGGTGGCCGCACCGAGCATTTCGATTGCAGGAATTTGCCGAGTGAGCACTTTTTCCCTCGATATGCGCCACGCGCCCAATCCCAGGAAGACCGTGAGGACAACCGGCAATTCCTCGGGAAGAAGCGCCATCGCAAGCGTCAGCCCGGCGAGAAAGCCATTCAGCCAGTCGCCTCGAGTGGCTCCATACCAAAGCGCAACAATGCTCGCCAGCGCAAAACCGATCCAGGATACTCGCTTCACCACACTCGCAACCTCGCTTTGCAAGCGTGTTGGTTTCTGCTCTATGCTCGCGAGCGCCTTGCCGAGCTGACCAATGGCGGTGTCAGTGCCTGTCCGGGTAGCTACCGCCATCCCCTTTCCCTGCACGACAAGCGTGCTGGAAAAGATAAATGGCAAATCATTCCCGCCTGGCACACCCATTTCCTGGGAATGACCGTCACTCGCACGCTTACGTACGGGAACAGATTCCCCCGTGAGCGCCGATTCATCAACGGGCATGTGAGCAGATTCCAGAAGAATGGCATCCGCTGGAACACGATCCCCCTCAGACAGGATGATGAGATCGCCCCGAACCACTTCGCGGCCAGGAATACGCTCTTGCTTTCCTCCGCGGATAACGAGCGCACGGGGACTGGAAAGATCGCGCAGCGCACCCAGCGCCCGTTCGGTCTTGCGCTCCTGAATAAAAGTGATACCCATGACAACGAATACGAAGCCAAGCAGCATCAGGGCCTCCTGCTTGCTTCCCAGGAGCAGATAGATTGTGCCGCAGGCGACCAGAAGCATGAACATGGTTCACGCGCCACTGAAATTGCGATGGCGAGCACATTGCGCGGCTTTGCCGAAGGAAGTTCGTTATATCCATTCTCGGCGAGGCGCCGGACGGCTTCATCATGAGTCAAGCCGGTCAGCGGATCAACTTCGGGTGGTGGAGTTGCCCCTATTAAACCGGACAGGATGCGGTTAGTAACTGGCTGCGGATGAATTGTCTTGGCGACTTCATCTTGAGCCCCTTGTGAGGATGATATTCATTGTAATCCTCGAACCA
>NZ_JCAHZJ010000058.1:0-3705 GCF_059489795.1 Nitrosospira sp. CT | reverse complement strand
TCATGGGGTTACTCCTTTGCGCTTTCAGCGCTCAATTTGATAAAGATTCGCACCTCTATCAAACCGGGTAACCCCGCTTTTCGCAAGGCCCTACTGTCCGATTAAATCTGAACTACTACATATAAGAACCCAGCAATTCGGGACTTCTGGATAAGAATTGAATCAGGCAAAGGTGTCTTGTTCCCGCATTAAAACATATATCTGCTCGATATTGGCTTTTGGTATTTTGTACAATCTGCCTAGCTCAACTAGTCTTTTGCCGTATTTAGTCAGGCTTAGGTGTGAAGGCACAACTGACAGCCAGGTGTGTGTCCCATAGTGGGGGGCCTGACCGCAACTTTCTTGCAAAAGTCCTATCTGCTCAAGTTCAAGGCAATCTTGCATAACATCCCCCAACTCGTCTGACCCCTCCTTGTTACTCAAGCACTGCTCTCGGAAACGCTGATGAGTATCTTTCTGAGAGATGGTGGCTAGTATGCAAAGCTTTCTATAAGTTAATACCTCAAGCTGATAAATTAGTCGATTTGCTTCTCCACGGGAGACAGTGACAAAAGGGAAAGAAGCATTAAGATATGCAATAAATTCAAGCTTCGACCTCTCGTGCTCCGTCCGTGCGATTTCACATACCCCCTCCCACAACTCAGATGCAGAACTATTAACATTTATACTGTTGCTAAAGAAGCCATCAGTGCGGGGTAGATGACCTTTATCCAAGTGAGATTTGATTTCCTGAATGGATAAATATGTAACGTAATCGATTCTCTCGGTTTCCCTTGGGGAGAGTTTGCGTTCCGCATAATCTAGTAATAGGGGCATTACGGTATTAGCAACACCTAGGGCAAAGGCGTCGGAACCCCCCGGATATAAGTAGGATGCGATACCGAGAATTCCACCGAATGCAGCAGTTGCCCCAAACTTGACTATACCTCTTCCGTCGCTAATATCTCCCTCCCGGTCCATATCTGTCTTTTTTCCAACCTGCTATAAAGGGTTGCCCGTTGCCCTGGCTTAATTAATCTCTCCATACATAGGTATGCTTTCCCCGCAGATCACACCTCCATTTTTGTGCGAACCCGCCATACTAGTAATTTCTTCTGTTCTGCAAAGTTCGACCTTGCCGGTATATGAATAAAGCTTAATTGCCATTCCAGCTACAGTGGCAGTTATTTGAGAGCGATTGCTCGACCCTGCTCTAAAGGAGAGTAACCGATAATTAAGGAACTAATAATTAAAGCGACTGGAATTGATAATCCATTCAAAAATCACATGCTTTAATTTCCCTAAAGGCAAATCAATGGAGAGGTAACTCCGTCTCCCAATTATTAAATAATTCATAAACTCTCACCATTGGACTTAGGTACTAGCGCAGTATATTGTCAGAGTATAGTTTAAATTCCACCCTGACAAATCTGCCTGACACTTTTATCCCCCTTTTGTTAGGATAGAGTCAATATTGTTATTAATTGACAATCATTGCCAATGTTCACAAACTCTATTCTGACAATTTCTGGAGGAGAGAATCATGTCGAGCCAAAGAATCGGATACATTCGAGTAAGTTCGCCTGAGCGAAGTGTGGGCGGCATAGAGCGCGACCCAGAACAGTACTTCAGGCGCTACAATGCAACGAGTCCAGAGAAGGGAGGAGCGCGAGGTTATGGTCCCCATGCCGGCCGCATACTGAGTCGGGCCGAACGTCCCGCGAACCAGAGGGAGGCAGGATCAGGAGTGGGAGCGTTGATAGAGAGGAAATGAGAATATTCTCCCTGCTTCAAGTTTAAGGCTTAAGGGTTTTTAAAAATCAAAAATCCGCGAACTTGTTTCCTACCCTCATCTATAAAGAAATATGAATAGCGTTAGGTGCATGTCTGTCGATTTGGAGGATGAAAATGTGCTCTAAGTCGCACGACTACTTTGCCGCCTATTGAGGAGGGGCTTTATCACGGGTACGGATATAGATTTTTTGTGTTTACAATGGTTTTTAAATAAAAGGAGTACTTATGGCAGACGAGCGAATACCAGAAGAAATAATTGCTTGGATGAATCAGAAAGGTTGGAGCGAGCACCACGATCAATGGCATTTTCAGCGTAGATGGGACTACTGGCATGAAATCGCATCTCAGCCACAACATCCATCCTGGGTCGACGAAATGATTGAAGATGCTGTCGCAAAGAACTGGTCGCGTTCTCCGGTTCAGGAGGGAGAAAGTGGAGGAGGTGAAGAATTTTTATTCATGCATCGGGCAATGTTTCAACTCTTGGTTGATAATTTCCCACAGCACTTACATTTCTTCCGTGGATGGAATTCCCCCCCCCAAGACTCAAATGATCCAGAAGATGGAGTATTTTCAGATCAGGGCCCCTTCAACCCCAACATGGAGAGCGCCATTAAGAAGGTTGAGGCGAATAGCTCGACGTTTTCAACTGATGATGAATTTGGACTATTTCTTGAGACAAATCTAAGGCCCGTTCCGGGCGATCCTCTCGCTAGGAGTACCGACTTGAGCACCGGCCTTCATAACTATTTACATAACCGATGGTCGGATGATGAAAGTCCCATTAACCTTGGTGATCCGAGAGTAAACATCTTTAACCAACGATTCTGGAAGCTCCATGGGTGGATCGATTATCGCTGGTGGAAATTTCGAAAAGCCAATAAATTCGATGACACTACTTCAAGCTATCAAACGAAAATGACTCATTATATTGAAATGATGAATCAGGAAATTCCTCATCATCTCGCTCGTGTAATGAAAATCACTATCGAGAAGGCAACACGTAACGTCTTCTCTCTTGATCAATTTTAATTCGATCGTCTATTGAATGTATGGTGAGTGGGGGAAGTTTTGACATAAGCGGCTGACCTGCTCCTAACAGGAGCAGGTCCCTAGTGAGCTTGGTCGTGTTTTCCGGATACCAACGACCTCATCAAGCCGCCAGCTTTTGCCCTGCAATCCAGGCAGCGTGATGCTGGGCTGGGCTGCGGTAGCCTAACACGGAGTGGCGGCGTCTCCGGTTATAAAACCTCTCGATATAGTCGAACATGTCCCGTGCAGCTTCTTCCCGCGTTGCATAATCTTCATGGAAGACGCGCTCGTTCTTCAAGCTGTTGAAGAAGCTTTCCATCGGCGCATTGTCCCAGCAATTTCCTTTCCGACTCATGCTCGCGATCATGCCGTATTCCCCCAGCAGCGCCCGGTAGTCGCCGCTGCAATACTGGCTGCCGCGATCGGAATGATGCAGCAACCCTGGCGCCGACTTGCGGCGGAAACGCGCCATGCGCAGCGCATTCATCACCAGTTCCCGCGTCATCCTGCTGTCCATTGTCCAGCCCACGATCATGCGCGTGTACAAGTCCATCACGACCGCCAGATACAGCCAGCCTTCGCGTGTCGGAATGTACGTGATATCCGCTGTCCACACCTGATCCGGCGCGCTTGTCTTGAATTGCCGGTCCAGCAGGTTCGGCGCCACAGGTAGCGCATGCTTGCTGTCGGTGGTGGCCTTGTAACGCCGCTTGTGTCTGGCACGGATGCCGTTGGCCTTCATCAAGCGCCTGATCCGATCCCGGGTGACCGGAATGCCCCGGGATTTCAGTTCTTCCGCGATGCGTGGCGATCCGTAAGCTTGCCGGTATTGCGCGTGTACCGAGCGGATCAGCGCCAACAATTGTTCGTCCGAGGGCCAATGTGTCGGCCCGCCGCATT
>NZ_JCAHZJ010000057.1:0-151483 GCF_059489795.1 Nitrosospira sp. CT | reverse complement strand
CATTAATTGACGGAAAGGAGGTGTGGAACGATAAAATCACTTTACTGAACAGTTGAATCTGATCTGACAACTGCACCAGTCAAATCGGGAACTGTCTGATGGGATCGCGACTACTACACATAACTCAACAACCACCAGCTAAAGCTGGTGGGTTAGTGTTACGGACTGAAAGTCCGGATACGCGTCGACTAAACGACGCGTCCTAATCGGGTTCCATTTTGAAATCATCGTCAGCCCTCGGCTCGAAATGATGCTCCAAATACTGCTTGATCATCTCCTCTGTCATTTGCCCCACTGTGGCACAAAAGTATCCTCTTGCCCAAAAATGTTTTCCCCAATACTTCTTCTTCAGATGCGGAAACTCCTCAAACAGCTTGCTCGACGTGCGTCCCTTGATTCGCCTCATAATCTCGCTTGGCGCCATGCTCGTGGACAACTGGTCAGAATATGCACATGATCCTTGCTCACCACCCCTTTCACTATCCTGATCTCAAAGGCTTCGCACGTCTCTCGCACCAATTCTCGAACTCGCTCCGCTACCTCTCCCTGCAAAACCTTGTACCGGTACTTCGTTACCCATACAAAATGGTATTCAATTTGAAAAACTGTATGACTCCCGTATCTATAATCCATCCCGCACCTCCCTTCGTGCAGCTTATTATTCTCGCAGCTAAAGCTGACCGGCTAAAGCCGGTGGTTTAAACCTTGGGATGGAAAATTAAAGACCTGTCTGTTTTGGAGATTCAGAATCGCCAAATTTGTCGGCACAGGCTTCATCGATCGCTCGTGCAGCAAGATCACTGCCAATACCCTTCATATGCTGGAGAATGCAGTCATTATAGTTAGTAGCTTCTGGTGCACGATGGTTATTAGATTCCGTCTGGCGACTACAAGAAGCAACTTGAGTAAGTAATAACAAGAGGACTATGGGAGTCAGCGATCTCATTAATTTATCCTTTGTTGCTCCGATTTTATCGTCTGGCGAACAGAGTTTAGATTAAACACTCCTTCATTCAACCCTATTATAGTTGTGGATATGGTTGCAGGTATGATTGTTGAATCAATTTCAAGTGTTTGATAAAACTTAGTTCCGCAAACGATAAGGGAGTTTCAGTCTGCAAGCGCAGGAGATTGCCAGGCGATCGTGATGAAATAGACGGCTTTTCGATCAGAATTTTTTTGCAGGATTATTAAAAATTTGGTTTTGACGCTAAAGTTTCACAAAAAGTTGACGTTGATCAACCAAAGCTGGCGTAACCTGCTATCGGTATCGCATCCCAGGCATCGTTTGAGCAGGTTATACAGTTCCGCTGGCATCTCCCGAACTGGTGTCTGCTGTAGGAAAATTTCCTACACCGAAATGCTGTCATTTTCTACACCCAAATCGGACAACCTCCAGTTTTTTCCCTCCTTCCAAACCTCCACAATGCAGCCATTCACTGTGATGGAGGTAAAAATGAAAGCCAACGAACTGACAGCGGAAATCAAGGACTTTAATCTGACTTATCTCATGCTAGCCCAGCAGATGGTAATTGCCGACAAGGATATGGCGATTTTCAGGCTGGGGATAAGCAAGGACATCGCCGATATCCTGGAAGTTCTGACTCCAGGACAAATACTCAAGCTGGCAAATTCCAACATGATGTTGTGCCGGATACGTTTCGACGACAACCTGGTCTTCGGCATGCTTGCCAACTACACCAAAGACAAATTGATGGCGCAATCTCATACGGCAATCCTGCTTGCAGGACAGCCGGCTGAAGAAATTTCATAGAGTATTTCCTGAAATATTTGCCGAGAATTTTCCGGGGAAGCGAGCTTCCTGAGCAAGAATAAGGATAGGGGGAACGGTTATGCGCAAGAAAAGCATTGTGTCGGAAGCCAACGAGATAAAGACAGCGATCGAGCTGATTCGCCTGGGCGCGCGTCTTCAGTTACTGGAGTCTGAAACCACCCTGAGCCGCGAGCGGTTGATCAAGCTTTATAAGGAACTGAAAGGCGTTTCTCCACCCAAGGGAATGCTGCCGTTTTCCACCGATTGGTTTCTTACGTGGCAGCCCAATATACATTCCTCCGTATTCGCTGACATTTACCGCTATCTGATTGCTCATGGCGACTGCCGTGGAATCAGCGCCATCATCAAGAGCTATAAGCTTTATCTCGAGCACTGCCAGGTCAGCGAGATGGAGCCGATACTGAGCCTGACGCGGGCCTGGACGCTGGTACGCTTCTTTGAAAGCAAACTGATGCAGACCACTGCATGCAATCAATGCGGCGGGCATTTCGTAGTGCACGCGAACGATCTCCATCACCGCTATGTTTGCGGACTGTGCAATATGCCTTCCCGAGCCGGCAAAACCAACAAGGCGCGGACAGCGATGGTGGTAGAGGCAGCTATATAGCCGTAGCACCTAGCGCTCCCATACCCGCGCAGTCCTTGTTCTGCGCGGAGGACATTGTTCTCCGCCAACGCCCAGCCTCTTTCTCTCCTGAGCCGGAATTCCTTCCGGCTGCCTTTTGCTTTTTTCCACTTACCTTTCCGGAGCAATGAACACTCGTGTCGATGGACTAAAGTCCGGCGGGTTTGACCCGTTATAAAGGACACGATCCAGGATTTTGTCTGCCTTACCGCAATTTTGCCGTAGAAGAACCATGAAGCGGGGCGGCAGCACGGGTTGAGCGCGGCTCCTGGACTACCGGCGTGCTCCTAAAATTACCTATTCCAGCAATGCAATAGTCGATACAGGAAATATCAGAAAAAGATGTTGGCCATTATTGGATCTCTCATCGTGCTGGCGTCGGTGTTCGGCGGTTTTGCTTTGGCTGGTGGACACCTGGCTGCATTGTTTCAACCGGTCGAGCTTCTCATGATCGGGGGTGCGGCAATGGGCGCATTTACCCTGGGCAATACGAAAAAAGCCCTCAAGGCCACCTTCAGGTCACTTCCCAAGGTTGTGCAGAGTCCCCGGTACACCAAAGCCTTGTATATGGACCTGATGGCCCTACTCTATGATCTTCTGGTCAAGGTTCGCAAGGAAGGATTGATGTCGATCGAGCCTGATGTCGACGATCCCAATGAAAGCGCGATTTTTGCCAATTATCCCGATATTCTTGCCGAGCCCGTTGCACTCGAGTTCTTGACCGACTACCTTCGCCTCATGGCGGCAGGCAATCTCAACGCATTCGAGCTGGAAAATCTGATGGATAACGAAATAGAGACTCATCATCAGGAAGGCGAAATCCCCGTGCATTGCATAAGCCGGTTGGCAGACAGCATGCCGGCATTCGGCATTGTTGCGGCGGTAATGGGCGTGATTCATACGATGGCATCCGTGGGTTTGCCACCCTCGGAACTGGGTGTGCTTGTCGCCCAGGCGCTTGTGGGAACTTTCCTTGGTATTCTTCTGGGGTATGGATTTGTCGGTCCCTTTGCCTCGATACTGGAGCAGAGGCTCAATGAATCGACGAAGATGCTGCAGTGCATCCGGGTCACCTTGCTGGCGAGCATCAATGGCTATACTCCTGCACTGGCAGTCGAATTTGGACGAAAGGTGCTCTACTCGACGGAGCGGCCAAGTTTCACTGAACTGGAAAGCCACGTCAGACGGGCAAGAGACAAATAAGAAAGGGGAAAGAGGTCAGCCGTGGCAGGAACGCAGCATCGTATCGTCATAAAGAAAGTAAGGAGGCAAAGCCGGGGGCACGGAGGCCAGTGGAAGATTGCCTATGCAGATTTTGTAACGGCAATGATGGCGTTCTTTCTGCTCATGTGGTTGCTTGGTTCCGCGACGCGGGCTCAATTGCAAGGTATTTCCGAATACTTTCTGAGGCCGCTGGAATCGATGCCGGAAAGAAGTCCAGGGAGCGGCGACCGGACAAGTTTGATCCAGGGGGGTGGAAAAGATGTGATCCGCCGGGACGGACAGGTACAAAAGGTGGATGCTGACAGCACTGAAAAACCGCTCAGCCTCAGGACAGCACAGCTTGAGCTGGAGCGGCGCGATGCACGTCGGCTGGAGGACCTGAAGCGCCGCCTAGAGCGCCTGATCGAATCCAATCCTACCATGCGTGAATTCAGGAAGCAGTTACTGCTGGATATTACGACGGAAGGCCTGCGGATTCAGATCATCGATGACAAGAATCGGCCGATGTTTGCGCTTGCCAGGGCTGAACTGGAGCCGCACACCCGCGAAATTCTGCAAAAACTTGGCAGTGCGTTGAACGAAATGCCCAACAAGCTAAGCCTTTCCGGTCACACCGATTCAACTCCCTACGCGAGTGGCGAGAAAAATTACAGTAATTGGGAGCTGTCTGCCGATCGCGCGAATGCTTCCCGCCGGGAGCTCATTCTCGGCGGAATGAATGAGCAAAAGATCATGCGCGTGGTGGGCTTGAGTTCCGCAGTCCTGTTCGACAGGAATGATCCGACGAATCCCGTCAACCGGCGTATCAGCATCATTGTGATGAGCAACAAGGCTGCCGAGGCAATAAGCAAGGAAGGCGCGGAAACAACGGAAGTCAAAACGAATGGCGCAATCAATCCCGAAACCTTGCGCAGGAGGGGCGGCAGATAAACTGTTGTCACCATTCCGGAAATCCGGCAATAGTTCCCTCTGAGGCAAAACACTCCACTCACTCCACTGATCCTGCCCGAACGCGGGAAATCCCGCTTCGCACCATGTAAAAAACCCCCGAGGTTGATCTTCTCCGCGGTGCTGCGAGAATTATGGGGAAAATTGCGTTCTTTTTCCCCGATAGCTTTCTCCTAAGCTGCTCAATAATGCCTCATGTCATCCACGTGCGGTAATTCCACGTGGAGTTATCAGTCATTAGGGTTATGACAGGAATCTGCAGTGAGCGAAGAGAGCGATCAGGAACGAACGGAACCGGCGTCTCCCAGACGCCTGGAAAAGTCTCGTGAAGAGGGGCAGGCGCCGCGCTCCACGGAACTGTCGACATTTGCCCTCCTTATTACAGCTGGGACTGGCCTTTGGCTCATGGGCGGACACTTCAGCAGCCAGCTTGCCCGATTGATGAAGGAGGGAATGCATATCCCGCGTGAAATCGGATTTGAATCGGCGCGCCTGGTCGAGCGCCTGTTCGACCAATCCTTCCATGTGCTGATTACCTTCGCTCCCTTCCTGATACTGATGATCCTGGTTGCACTGGCGGCGCCCATGCTGCTTTCCGGATGGCTTTTCAGCTGGAAGTCACTCAATCCCGATTTCAAGCGGATAAATCCACTCAGCGGCTTAAGCCGGATGTTTTCACTGCACAGCCTGATCGAATTGGCGAAAGCTCTCCTCAAAGCCGCGCTGATCGGGGGCGCAGGGGTATGGACGATCTGGCATTACAAGGAATCCGTGTTGTCGCTCATCGCCCGGCCACTCGTCCCGGGTTTAACTCATATGGGCGAACTGGTTGCCCTGAGTTTTTTTACCATCGCAGGCACCATGATACTGATTGCCACGGTGGATGTGCCGTTCAGGTTGTGGGATCACTACCGCAAGCTCAGGATGACCAAGGAAGAAGTTCGTCAGGAAAACAAGGAAACGGAGGGTAATCCGCAAATCAAGGGGCGTATCCGTGCACAGCAGCGCGAAATGGCAAGAAAGCGCATGATGACCGAAATTCCCAGGGCGGATGTGATTATCACAAACCCTACCCATTACTCCGTCGCGCTCAAATACGAAGATGGCAAGATGCGCGCCCCCCGCGTCGTCGCGAAGGGTGTCCATCTGTTGGCCCTGAAAATCCGCGAGGTAGGACATCAACACAAAGTACCGGTGCTGGAAGCGCCACCGCTGGCCCGTGCTCTCTATCAACATGCTGAGCTGGGAGATGAAATTCCCCAGGCACTCTATAACGTTGTCGCCGAGGTGCTCGCCTACGTCTATCAATTGCGCCGTCATCAGCAATATGGCCAGGCTGGCGGCAAGGCGCCAATCCTGCCCGAACTTGCCGTGCCGGCTGAGCTGGATCCGGAAAACAAAGCGTTCAAGAAAGCGGGAAGAACTGGAAAACCTGAATAACGATGGCTGCGATGACAAAACTGACTTACCTGTTTAGCGGTGCGAGGGCGCGCAGCCTTGCAGGCCCGCTGCTGATATTCATGATCCTCGGCATGATGGTGCTGCCACTGCCTGCATTTTTACTGGACATGATGTTTACCTTCAACATCGCGCTTTCCATCATGGTGTTGCTGGTCAGCATCCATACGCACAAACCCCTGGATTTTGCCGTGTTTCCCACGGTACTGCTCCTTTCAACGCTGCTGCGATTGTCGCTCAACGTAGCGTCTACCCGCGTGGTGCTGATGGAAGGCCATACCGGGCCGGATGCGGCAGGAAAGGTCATCGAGGCATTCGGTCATTACCTCGTCGGCGGAAATTATACAGTCGGCATAGTAGTGTTCGTTATTCTGGTGGTGATCAACTTTGTCGTCATTACCAAGGGTGCAGGCCGCATTGCGGAAGTTTCCGCGCGCTTTACGCTGGATGCCATGCCGGGTAAGCAGATGGCAATCGATGCGGACCTCAACGCAGGCCTCATCGGTGAGGAGGAGGCCGGCAGGCGGCGCGTCTCCATTGCGCAGGAGGCGGAGTTTTACGGTTCCATGGATGGCGCGAGCAAGTTCGTAAGGGGAGATGCGATAGCGGGAATTCTCATCCTCTTTATTAATGTAATTGGCGGATTGATAGTCGGCGTTCTGCAGCATGACCTCGATCTTGCGACCGCCGCCAGAAATTACACCCTGCTTGCTATCGGTGACGGACTGGTGGCACAGATTCCCGCGCTTATTATCTCTACCGCTGCCGGCCTGGTCGTGAGCCGCGTCGGCACCGATGAGGATATCAGCACTCAGCTGGCAGGCCAGCTTTTCTCAAATCCCCAGGTATTGGCTTTGACTGCCGCTATCATCGGCCTCATGGGCCTGATACCCGGCATGCCTCACATTGCCTTTCTGCTGCTGGCTGCATTGTGCGGTGGCGGTGCCTATCTGATGGAACAGCGCGGCAAGCGGCTTGCATCGCAGGCGCCGACAGCGCCCGTTATCCAGGCGGAGGCTCAGGATGCGAGCTGGGATGATGTCATGCCCGTGGACATACTGGGGCTGGAGGTGGGTTACCGGCTGATTTCGCTCGTGGACAAGGCCCAGGACGGGGAGCTTCTCGGGCGGATCAAAGGCGTGCGCAAGAAATTCGCCCAGGAGGTCGGGTACCTTCCGCCAACTGTTCATATCCGTGACAATCTGGAACTGCGCCCTAACGGTTACCGGATAACG
Organism: Nitrosospira sp. CT; assembly: GCF_059489795.1. Lineage (NCBI taxonomy): Bacteria > Pseudomonadati > Pseudomonadota > Betaproteobacteria > Nitrosomonadales > Nitrosomonadaceae > Nitrosospira > Nitrosospira sp. CT. The sequence goes on along the minus strand of NZ_JCAHZJ010000057.1, from coordinate 144,198 downwards.
CTCAAGGGAGTCGCTATTGGAACCGGTGAAGTCAATGTGGGGCAGTATCTCGCCATCAATCCAGGCCTCGTATCCGGCAACGTGCCTGGTCTTCCCACCACCGACCCTGCCTTTGGGCTGCCCGCTGTCTGGATAGAAGCAGGCCAGCGAGAGCGCGCCCAGTCGCTCGGGTATACGGTGGTCGATGCAGGCACTGTCGTTGCCACCCATCTCAATCATCTGGTGCACAGCCACGCTGCCGAATTGCTCGGTCGTGCCGAAGTGCAGCAGCTGGTGGATCGACTCTCAAAGGATTCTCCCAGGCTGGTGGAAGATATGATTCCGAAACTGCTTCCGCTCTCCACCTTGCAGAAGGTGCTGCAGAATCTGCTGGAAGAGAATGTGCATATACGCGACATGCGAAGCATCGTCGAAGCCTTGGCCGAGCACGCTTCAAAAGTTCAGGATGCGCATGAGCTGACGGCGCTGGTGCGCATTGCGTTGGGACGGTCAATCGTCCAGCAGATATGGCCACAAGCCAGCGAGTTGCAGGTGATGGCGCTTGATTCCGGACTGGAAAGGTTGCTGACGCAAGCTTTGCAGGCCAGCCCGACCGGGGCAGGAATCGAGCCGGGACTCGCCGATACCCTCATTCGGGAGGCAGCTGGAGCCAGTCAGCGGCAGGAGCAGGTGGGACTGGTTCCCGTGTTGCTGGTGCCGGCGCCGCTTCGAACCTTGCTGGCGCGTTTTCTGCGACGTGCCGTACCTCAACTGAAAATACTGTCGCACGCGGAAGTACCCGATTCAAGCAATATTAAAGTCACTTCGATCCTTGGAGCCAGAGCATGACTATCAAACGATTTTTTGCCAAAACAACCAGTGAAGCATTGCGCATGGTACGCGATGAGCTCGGATCCGACGGGGTGATTCTGTCGAACCGGGCGGTAGACAATGGTGTCGAGATATTGGCCTTGAGCAATAGCGATATGTCTTCGTTGCTCCCGCCGCCGGAATGCCAGAAAGAAGATGGGCAGCAGCAAAGGCGGCGTGAGGAGAGCAGGAATGGACTTTATGCGCTTTCACCCGAAGTATCGACACCCCCGCCTGACGTCTCCAGGAGCGAGCCTGAAAATCCTGCTGTACATCCTGCTGCGATTGCAGAGCAGGCAAGAATTGAAAGAAACGTTGAAGATTCACCTCAGGCTGATTCGCCTCCTTCGCCGCGAAAGAAGACGCAAGAGACAGGCCACGCTGCCAGGACGAGCAAAAAAACCATCCCACAAGTTTCCAGCAAACGTCCTCGCGCAACTACGGGACGCGTGCACTCCACGAAGAGTGGAGAAGAGTTGACGAAGAAAAGCAGCAGAGGAACACCCCTCCCTGAACCGAGCGGCATGGGGGAAACGAGCGGGTCAGATTTCCGGAGCTGGCGTAAACGTTCGGAGAATACACGCCGCAGGGCAGACGGGATGAATCCCGGCAGGCAGCGGCGGCTTGCGCTGGATTCTCTTCAAGTCGCGGACAAGGTTGCGGCCAGTGTTCTCAAGGAAGTCCGTTTCATGCATTCGACACTGGAACAGCAACTTGCCTTGCTAAGCCGGAACGAGCAGGAGAGGCGCGATCCGGTGCGTGGGCAATTATTCCGCCAGCTGCTGGCAGCAGGACTCCATGATACTTCCGTACAGGCGCTGCTGGATCAATTACCAGGAGATTTGGACGCAAGCGCAGCCATGAACTGGGTAAGAACGGCACTGACAGGCAGCCTCCAGACTATCGGGAATGAGAACGAAATTCTGGAGAAGGGGGGTGTTTACGCACTGGTAGGGCCGACCGGTGTGGGTAAGACGACGACCACTGCAAAGCTCGCAGCGCGGTGTGTTGTCCGTCATGGAGCAAGCAAGGTCGCTTTGCTGACGACCGACAGTTACCGCATAGGCGGGCACGAGCAGTTACGGATTTATGGCAAGATTCTCGGGGTCACGGTGCATGCAGTGAGGGATACGCAGGACTTGACGCTCGCGTTGAATGAATTGCGTGGCAAGCATATGGTGCTGATCGACACGGTTGGCGTGGGGCAGCGCGACCAGATGGTGGCCGAACAGGTTGCCATGCTGAGCGGTTGCGGCAGTGAAATCAAGCGTCTGTTGCTGCTCAACGCCGCCTCGAGCTGGCATACACTGGATGAAGTTGCGCAGGCCTACTGGGGCGATGGTCTGGCGGGTGCCATCATCAGCAAGCTGGATGAAGCAGTGGTAACGGGCTGTGCGCTCGATATAGCTATGCGCCACAGCCTGCCTCTCTACTACGTCGCTCACGGCCAGCGGGTCCCCGAGGATATCGAACTCGCGGATGCCCAGTCTCTGGTAAACCGCATGTTCGACGATCTCTCGCAGTTCGCTCACTTTCCTCAGTTTCAGAATGCCACGTCTTTTACCCCTATCGATCATTCATGCGCGATAGCCGGGGCAGGTCGCGAGGATGGCGGAATCGGGCCGGATATGAGCGAGGTGTACCTTGGCTGAGCCGATTCATGACCAGGCAGAGGGCTTGCGCCGATTGCTGGTTCAGAATTTCCTGCGCATTGTCACACTCACATCCGGCGGAACGGGTGCGGGAAAGACCACAGCCGTGATCAATCTCGCAGCGGCTCTGACGCGCAATGGAAAAAGCGTGCTGGTAATCGACGAGAACACGGGCGCAGGCAATGTATGCGGACTGTTGGGGTTGAACGCGCACCGCGACCTGCTGGATGCCATTCGGCGCGACAAAACCGTGCAGGAAGTGCTTGTCAGCAGTGTCCACGGATTTTCGATCCTGCCCGCGGGGCGGGGCATGCGAGCCCTTGAAAAACTCAATGCCGGCGACCGCGCTCATCTGATCGGATCTTTCGCGCATATAACGCCGCCATTCGACGTGGTCCTGATTGATGCTGCGCCGGGCAGGGCCAGCCGCTCGCTTTCACTTGCTCTTTCAAGTCATGAAATCGTTGTGGTTGCTTCGCCCGAAGCCGCTTCCATTACTGCGGCCTATGCACTGATCAAGCACATCGACGGAAACTGCCAGAATAAGCGGCGCTACCACATTCTAATCAATAAAGCAGTTACAGAAATCGAAGCAAATACCATTTTCAGCAATATGGAGAGCGCCGCCAGTCGTTATCTGGGGATCTCGCTCCAGTTCTTGGGATATATACCGTACGAGCACAAGCTTTGCCCTAGTAACCCGTTGCCCAAATCTCTTTCGGCTACGTCCTTCGGGGCAGCGTTTCAGCATGCGGCGGAATCGTTGATTCACTGGCCATTCGAGGAGGATGAAGGACGAGGTCTCGAACGCTTCATGCAATGTTTGCTGCAAGGCAGTCCCGGCAGTCAGGGTACCAGAATGAATGCCGTTACAGCAGAGTCATAGTGAGGAACAGCATGTACACTTCGGCCGGCACAATCGATAAACAGCAGCAGATCGTGGAGTTTACCCCGCTTGTAAAACGGCTCGCCAATCACATGATGGCGAGATTGCCTGGCAGTGTGGAAGCAGACGACCTGATACAGGTCGGAATGATCGGCCTGATGGAAGCGTTGAACCGGTATGAGGAGATGCCCGGCGCACAATTCGAGACCTATGCGCAGCAGCGCATTCGTGGCGCCATGCTCGACGAACTGCGCCAGCTGGATTGGCTTCCACGAGGGGCCCGAAGGGCCATGCGCCAGATCGAGGGCGCTATCCATGTGCTGCAGCAGCGCTTGGGGCGCTCTCCTTCGGAGCGGCAGATCGCCGAAGAACTCGGTGTGTCGATCGAAAGTTACCAGCAGATGCTGTTTGAAGCAAGAGGGACTCAGCTTATCCATTATGAGGATTTTTCGGACGATGAGGACGACGATTTTCTGGAACGCAACTGTGCCGGCAATACTGCCGATCCGCTGGCAGCACTGCTCGACGGCGATCTGCGCCAGGTTTTGATCAACGCGATAGAGGCTCTGCCTGAACGCGAAAAAACGCTGATGGGGCTGTACTACGAGCAGGAACTGAATTTCAAGGAAATCGGCGCCGTTTTGGGCGTCTCCGAATCAAGAATATGTCAAATTCATAGTCAGGCAGTTGCCCGGCTACGCGTGCGACTCAAGGAATGCGCATGGACTTCAATAGCATAATCGGTATCGGTATTGCACTGGTTGCTGTTTTTGGCGGGCAAGTGCTCGAAGGGGGACACCACGCATCGCTCATTCAGGTTACTTCGCTCGTAGTCGTGCTGGGTGGGACGCTGGGAGCTGTTCTGCTGCAAAGTCCGGTCCGCCAGTTTGTACTTGCCATGAAAATGAGCCGCTGGATATTTGTTCCGCCAGTGCTCAACCCCGAGGCGGTAGTACAGCATATCGCAACCTGGAGCGCTGCTGCGCGCAAGGAGGGTTTGCTGGCACTCGATAATCATGTTGAAGGCATCGACGATCCTTTCGTGAGAAAAGGACTGCAGATGGTGGTGGACGGAACCGAACCCAAGGTGTTGCAGCGCGTGCTGGAAGTGGAGATCGAGACTTTCGAGGATCTCCATCATCAGGGGGCTAAGGTGTGGGAAGCAGCCGGAGGTTATGCGCCGACTATCGGCATCCTTGGAGCGGTGATGGGATTAATCCAGGTAATGGAGAACCTGTCCAATCCTGCTGACCTTGGCGCGGGTATCGCAGTCGCATTCGTCGCAACCATTTATGGCGTTGGCCTGGCAAATCTTGCATTTTTGCCTATTGCAAACAAGCTGAAGACCCTCATTGCCCGCCAGGTATTGCTGCGCGATATGCTGGTCGATGGGCTGGTCGGAATTGCAAAAGGCGAGAATCCAAGGCTTATTGCGGAACGGTTGAAGGGATATGTCGTATAACGAGCACCTTTTTGCTCGAATCATGCAGTTCGGCAAAAGAGGGGCACCCATTCCATTCAGGAGAAATGATGAAAAACAGTGACAAAACAGCTATCACAAACGAAGCCAACGAAGCGGTTACGGCTGGAGACGACAGGCAACGACCGATGAAGGATGGCGTATACGTGGAGAGACGCCAGGGAGAAAGACGCGCAGGCGTAGAGCGGCGCGATCCCAATAGCCGGGGAGCAGGCGAAAGAAGAGCTCCCGATCGGCGCAAAGGAGGACGCAGGGCGAGTGATAAAGAGGTATGAAGAAAAAGACCGGTTATGGATAGAGGAATAAAACGGAAACCCGACTTTTCGGGTAGCCAGACCGGCAATTGACATGGCGCGCAAACGCAAACTGGAAGAGCGTGAAAATCACGATCGGTGGCTCGTATCCTACGCCGACTTTATCACCCTGTTGCTTGCGCTGTTTGCCGTGATGTATGCGGTTTCGCAGTTAAATGAGGGTAAATACCGGCAGGTGGCAGATTCACTTGTGACCGCATTCGGTGCGCAACAGGACCGCAGCAGTACGGCACTCATTAAGCTTGAGCCCGCGCCCTCGTCACCTGTGGGGGAACCTTCGGAAGAGGATCGGGCAATAAAAAAGACGCGTCGTCTGGCCGAGGCGCAGCGCCGGCAGCAGGAAGCAATGGAAGTTATCGCAAGGGATGTCGTGGCCGCCTTCCAACCATTCAACTCGCTCATCGAGAACGGGCAGGTGAGGGTGATTCCGAGCAGTCGGGGGCTGGCTGTGGAAATAAATGCCAAGGTATTATTTGCGCCTGGACAGGCAGTTGTGGAACAAAACTCCGCCCGGATTCTTGAAGCGGTGGCGCAGGTGCTGAAAGATAACGACTATCCCATCCAGGTGGAAGGCCATACGGACAGTATTCCGATCGTCACCGATAAATTTCCCTCCAACTGGGAATTATCAGCAGTGCGGGCCAGCAGCGTGGTTCGATTGCTCATCGGCAGCGGAATAGAAGCGGCACGGCTGACTGCCGTGGGCTATGGCGAGAACCGGCCTGTAGATTCGAACGATACCGAAGATGGCCGCACGCGTAACCGACGCGTTACCGTCATGATCCTCTCCAATCCAGAACACAATCCATTGTCCGATGGCCTTGAGGACGCGTCACAGGAAACCGAGTCCGCGACGGCAGCGGATTCCCAGAGAACCGCTTGCCTTTTTCGGCGAGAGAAACCAGTGTAGTGAAGCGCTAATCAGGCTACAAACCTCCTGAATACTGGGTTTCGTATGTTTCGGTCAGTGTGCAACACTACATGGCATAAGTTTTTCCTGCGGGGGATTCAGCAGCCTCCCCATTCAAGGCTGCCCGTATTTCAAGACCTCGGCGTCCAAGGTCTGCTCCGATCCTATTAATTCGGCGAGCAAACAGTGTACAAACGTCTACCGGCGGAAAGCCGGTATGACGTGATGCTCAAAGCACACCATTGTTGGAGGTAGGCTGGATTCCGGGGCAGGCCCGGAATGACGGGATTCATAGTATTTTCTGGCCGGATCAATAGTAAAGAAATTGCCCATTATCCAGGTAGTCAGTTTTTAACTGGAATAGCCAAACTGAAGTCGTCCACGTAACAGTTATGATAAAGGGGCCGCGTCCTGTTTTACTTCCTTAGATCTCGCCAAGCCGGCGTCCGCCGGAAAAGATCTGCGGCTGACCGTTAGCACCATAAAGGCCATTATCATGGAGACCGCGGGCAGCAGCCTGTAATGCAGAAAGTCTTTGCTGGTTATAACGGAGGCGCTGGTTCACGAGAATACCGTTGATTTCGTTTATCTGGTGGGCGGTCTCAGTCAACTGGAGCAACTCCTCCCAAACCATGGCCGCGGTGGGATGATCTGCCAGCCTGCATTCCATATCGCCCTGATCTTCGAGGGAATCAGGCACTGCAAGCCACTGCTCGCGGGCCTGAGCAAGCTCGGCAAGCTGCTGGGCATGACTTGCTTTTTCCGCTGCGAGTGACAAGAGCACAGACACGTCCGCCTGTTGCAAGGCATGCTGCTCCCTGCGCAGCACGTCGATGAACACTCGTACGGCATCGCGCTCGTTAGCAATGCCGGCAATGGGATCGAAAACAGCGTTATTCAATTTATCCCTGCCTGCTCCGAATCAGCTCACGGACAGTGTCAAGTAATCCGTCAGCCACTTTGTCCGCGTTGACTGTAAAACGACCTTCACTGATGGCCTGCTTGATTTCTGCTACCCGCTCAGCATCAAAAACCTCGCCCTTCGACAAATTTTTCTCGATATTTTGCAGTTGCCCACTCAGTTGAATATTGGTGCTTATGCCATTCGCGCTACTTGTGCCACTTATGCCACTTGCACCCGAGGTGGCAGCATTTGCTGCAGCGCGCTGTCCCGATTTACCGGGAGACGGCTGCCCCTCGTTAACCGGCTTGACAGACTCTGTTTTGATTGAGTTCTCTATTTTCAATTGCTTGTCTCCTCAGTTTGACTGTAGACAGTTTAACGGAGAACCCGGAGAAAACTTGAGATTTATCAGGTCCAGTTACTAATTCTTACACGCAAAACGGCAATCCAGGGAACCGCCGAGCAGAGGTCATCTTTTTGTTTCCTGCATGCGCAACACTCCGGGGTGCTGGATTCATACGCGATTTTCTGCAATCAATAAGTTACTTCAACGATGGCGCCTGCCCGGGCAATGCCACTTACAACCGTGCCCGAAGCACTTCGAACTTTTACCGGCTGGCCCTCTGTTGCATGGGTAAGCGCTTTGCCTTCCGCACTCACACTGAACCCCCGTCCACTGGAGACAAGCTTCACAGTCTGATTCTGTATTACGGCTGTCTGAGCGCGAAGCATATCCTGGCGTAGCGGACTTCCGAAAGGGAGACTGCCTCCCAAGGTTCTGCCAATTGCCTGATTCCAGTCGGTCACGATACCTGGTGGAAGCTGGGTGAGATCACCTTTCCGGCTGGTCAGGTCCGAAGCCGCAATTACCTGTCCCTGTCTCAGGGGCCTGGTGGTTACCAGATAATCAGCCACGACTTTTACGGTAGCGCGGACGTAAATGGTCCAGGGTCTGGGCGCCATACACTGCACCATGACGGTTGTATTTCCCCAGGGACGGGTGCCGGGCGGCAAGGAGGGTTCAAGCGCCGTGCAAGCCGGCAGTGCCACCCGCGCATCGAGCGGCCCCGGCGTGATTTCCACTTCGCCGGGAAGACCGATCGACTGCATCTGCAGGAAGCTCAAAACCGTCTGTTGAACAGCATGTGGATCCTGCCTTGCAATTGCCGGGGCAGAGGCTGCTGCGGAGACGGATGAAGGGAGAATCAAGGGTAGGAGAATGAGCAGGCTCGGACTACAGGACAATACCCTGGATAGTAGTCGAAGATGGATGGCAGGCATATGGGCTCTCAAAAAATGCTTCCGGTGCGCGACTACAGGATTCTAGTGTGCACGAGTTACGGGGAGCGGTGGAAATGAGAGGTGTTTTTTCCGCTATTCAGGGCATTATCCGGAATAGGTATCCATACGATATCACTGTGCGATTGCCTGCTTCCTTACGAGATTGTTGCTGCAATGGACTGGCAGGCAATTGGAGAGATGGAAAATCCAGAGGCTGCAACGGCTGCGGAATCTGATTTCAAAGTCGAGATAAGGGGATTTAGGGGATTTATCCCCTTTTGATCCGGCTTTTGGACAACTTACATCCCTAATAAGATGCTTTCGTTTATCCATTACCAGCACGAATTGAAATTGATAGAGGGGGAGATTTCCGTGATCGATAAGCTTGACCATGCATTTCGATTTTATCAGGACGCGGCCAATCTGCGGGCACACAGGCAGCAATTGATTGCTTCAAACATTGCGAATGCGGATACGCCCCAGTACAAGGCGCGCGACATCAATTTCAAGGAAGCGATGGAAGGTGCGCTGACCGGAAGGCGCGGCGTCATCCTTGTCACCAGTGCACCGAATCATATTGCTTCTTCAGCAGGGGCGGGCGTGGCGGCGGGGCAGCAATTGCTGTACAGGACCGCCGTACAAGGCAGCGTGGACGGGAACACGGTCGATATGGATGTGGAGCGCAACCAGTTTGCCGATAACGCCATTCACTATGAGGCCAATCTCACATTCATCAGCGACCAGATCAGGCAGATGCGGACTGCCATCCAGGGTTAGGGAGAAAGCGGAATATGTCTCTTTTCAATATCTTTACCGTGGCCGGGTCGGCCATGACAGCCCAGAATCAGCGCCTCAATGTGGTTGCAAGCAACCTGGCAAACGCGGACAGCGCGGCGAGCTCCAATGGACAGCCGTACAAGGCAAAGCAAGTCGTGTTCATGAGTACTTCGCCTACAGGGGATAACGGTATCTCCAACGGTACCCACGGCGTAAGAGTCTCTGGGGTAATCGAGGATCAGTCTCCCATGAAGATGGTATACGAACCCTCGCATCCGATGGCGAATCCGGAAGGGTTTGTCACCATGCCGAATGTAAATGTGGTGGAAGAAATGGTCGATATGATTTCCGCTTCGCGTTCGTATCAGAACAATGTGGACATGATGAATACCGCGAAGACATTACTGCTGAAAACCCTGACGATCGGACAATAGGAAACCCCCATGAGCACTATTCAGAATACACAGTCGGCAAGTAATCCATTTGCCGCTTATGGAACCAGAAGCACTGCCAAACCGGCAGAACAAGACCTGCAGGACCGGTTTCTCAAGCTGCTGGTTACCCAAATGAAAAACCAGGATCCGCTCAATCCTCTCGACAACGCGCAAGTTACCACACAGCTTGCCCAAATCAGCACCGTGAACGGTGTCGAGAGACTTAATGCAACCATTCAAGCCATTGCCGACAACTTTACCGCGGGGCAATCGCTGCAAGCCGCCGGGATGATCGGAAGAGAAGTGCTTGTGCCCGGCTCCACCTTGCAGTTGGCCGGCGGCACGGCGCGGTTCGGCATCGAGCTGACGCAACCCGCAGATGAGGTGAAAGTAAGAATACATGATGCGGCCGGCCGGGAGATTCAAGTCATGAATCTCGGTCCGCGCGCGGCGGGGTCCCTCGAGTTGGTATGGGATGGCAAGACGAGTGATGGCAGCCAGGCGGCAGACGGGAACTACAGCATAAGCGTTGCCGCGCTGCGCGGCGATCAGAAGGTGGAAGTGCAGGCATTGGCAGCGGCAACCGTTCAAGGCGTGTCCCAGGGAAATCAAGGCGTGCAGCTGGATGTCGGCACGTTGGGAATGGTCGGATTGGCCGATATCCGGCAGATTTTTTAGGTTGTTCAAGGGCAGGGAAGGGTCAGGAAGGCGGCTGAAAGCCGTTTCAGCTACAGGACATTTGGCATTTATCACGGTATTCCGTACTAACGAGCAGGCAGGGGAGGCGAAAACATGAGTTTTCAGCAGGGTTTAAGTGGTTTGAATGCGGCATCGAAAAACCTCGATGTCATCGGTAATAATGTGGCCAATACGAATACTGTCGGCTTCAAGCAGTCACAGGCACAGTTTGCGGATATGTTCGCCAATTCGCTGTCGGGCGGGGGCGGCACGCAGGCCGGCATAGGGGTCAAGCTGGCCGGAATTGCTCAGCAGTTCAGCCAGGGAAGTATTACCGTATCCAACAATCCATTCGATATCGCAATCGGCGGTGCGGGTTTCTACCGTTTAAGCGACCAGGGCGCGATCAGCTATTCGCGCAACGGTCAATTTCATCCGGACAAGGATGGTTATATCGTCAACAGCAGTGGCCTTCGTCTTACCGGCTATATGGCCAACTCAGCCGGGCAGATCAATTCTGGCACGCCCACCGATTTAAGGCTTTCCACTGCGAACCTGCCACCTGCCACCACGACGCAGGTAAATGCATTGGTCAATCTCGATTCGCGCGAGATGCCGTTGAGTGCAGCCGCCTTCGATCTGACGGATCCGGCAACTTATCACAGTTCAACCTCGCTTTCGGTCTATGACAGCCTGGGCAATTCGAGTCCATTATCGACATATTTCGTCAAGACGGCAGCCAACAGCTGGGATGTGTTCGCTGCCAACGATGGCACTCTCCTCAATGGTGGTTCGTCGATTGGCACATTGAATTTCTTGTCCAACGGTAATCTCGACCCCTTGAGCTCCAGCAGCTTCAGTGTGACGGCTCCCGCCACTACCGGGGCCAATCCCCTCGCTTTCGATATCGATTTCGCAAGCACGACCCAATTTGGTTCCAGTTTCAGTGTCAATGCGTTATCGCAGGACGGGTATGCGCCCGGCCAGCTCACCGGTTTCTCTATCGACGAGGATGGGGTCGTACGCGGCAGTTATTCCAACGGTAAATTTCTCTCCATGGGCCAGATCGCACTGGCCAATTTTGCCAACCCTCAGGGTTTGCAAGCAGCCGGCGATAATGCCTGGAAAGAAACTTCCGCTTCAGGCGCGGCGCTGGTAGCCGCACCGAATACCGGCAGCCTGGGTGTGCTGCAGGCGGGCGCAGTTGAGGATTCGAACGTAGAGCTTACCTCCGAACTCGTCAATATGATTACGGCGCAACGCGTTTATCAGGCCAATGCCCAGACCATCAAGACTCAGGATCAGATACTTCAGACAGTAGTGAATCTGAAGTAATCCGATTAGCGGGCAATCATTGGAGTAAATATGGATCGCATGATTTATGTTGCCATGACGGGGGCCAAGCACACATTGGGACAGCACGCCGGGGTATCTCACAATCTGGCGAACGCGAACACACCCGGATACCGCGCTGAAATAAATGCCTTGCGCGCTGTGCCGGTGTTCAGCGATACCCTCGCTACAAGGGCATTTGTGGTGGATTCAAGTGTGGGGGCGGATTTCCGTCCGGGCACTGTGCAGAACACCGGACGTGAACTTGACGTAGCAGTACAGGGAGCCGGATGGATCGCGGTGCAACTGGCGGACGGTAGCGAGGCTTACACCCGCAACGGCGATCTTCATGTCAGTGCCAATGGAATATTGCAGACCCGCGACGGGTTGAACGTGCTGGGCGATACCGGGCTGATTTCCATCCAGCCCAATGCGAAAGTTACCATAGGCACCGACGGCACGGTTTCCACGGTGCCGGCCGGGGCAGGGACGAGCGAACCCAATCTGGCTGTTGCCGTGGGCCGAATCAAGCTCGTTGATCCGCCTGAGACACAACTCGTTCGCGGCCCTGATGGACTCTTCCGGCTCAGCGGCGGTGGCGAGGCAGAGGCGAATGGAAACGTTACCTTGAGCAGCGGTGCGCTGGAGGGGAGCAACGTCAATGTCGTGGAGGCGATGGTGGACATGATTTCCCTTTCCCGCCAGTTCGAGACGCATATGAAGCTGTTGCAGAATGCGGAAGGCAATGCCCAACGGGCAAGCCAGCTCCTGTCGATCAGTGGGTGAGGCAGGGAAGAATCCTGCACACTTCCGTATTGATATATCGCCTTGATTAGTGATTGTAACCAGATAATAGAAAATAATTTTTCATGGAGTTGATGTGATTCGATCACTTTGGATTTCCAAGACCGGGCTTGATGCGCAGCAGACGCAGATGGATGTCATCGCCAATAACCTGGCGAATGTCAGCACGAACGGCTTCAAGCGCTCGCGCGCCGTTTTTGAAGACCTGCTGTACCAGACGCTCCGCCAGCCGGGCGCACAATCCTCACAGCAAACCCAGCTGCCTTCCGGCCTGCAGCTCGGAACCGGCGTCAGGCCTGTTGCCACCGAGCGTATATTTACCCAGGGAAACCTGCAACAGACCGGAAATTCCAAGGACGTCGCTATCCAGGGGCAGGGATTTTTCCAAGTGCTGCGGCCCGACGGATCGACAGCCTATACCCGGGACGGTTCGTTCCAGACCGATTTCGAAGGACAACTGGTGACGTCCAGCGGCTATTACGTTCAACCCGCGATCACCATTCCGCCGAACGCCCAGAGCATCACCGTGGGCCGGGATGGAGTCGTTTCCGTAACCACCTCGGATTCCACCGCGGCCGTTCAGGTGGGCAATCTGCAGCTTGCTACATTTGTCAATCCTGTCGGCTTGCAGAGCGTGGGCGAAAATCTTTATGTGGAAACAGCATCGAGCGGCACTCCGAACGTTACCAATCCCGGCACGGATGGGGCCGGGCTACTCAACCAGGGATATGTGGAAACCTCCAATGTCAACGTGGTGGAGGAGCTGGTCAATATGATTCAGACGCAACGGGCATACGAGATCAATAGCAAGTCGGTGCAAACATCGGACCAGATGTTACAACGCCTGACCCAGCTATAGATCGGCAGTAACCGGGTCGAACATTCAAATGTCCACGGCTGAAGCGTCGATGGCAATCATGAATCATGGCGGCACAAAATGGTTTTGAGTTTCTCAGCGAAGCGACGCGGACGAGTCCTCGGTTTCATGACAGGGGTGCTGCTCGCGCTCTCCGGTTGTGTCAGTCTCCCGCCGCCTGCGCCAATCGTTCACCAGCCTATGTCTGCGCGCGCGGCGCCGCCCCCGGCACCTCCCGGCAACGGATCGGTTTATCAGGACGTTGATCAATACCACTCCTTGTTCATCGACCGGCGGGCGCGCCAGATTGGCGATACGCTGGTGATTCTCCTCACCGAGCGAACCAATGCGAGCAAGCGCTCCAACAGCAGCGCCAACAAGAATGGCGATTTGAGTTTCGGCATTCCGCCAATCGTGTTTGGCGTGCCTATCACAAAAAAAATCGATCTCGGGGCGTCCTCGTCCAATGATTTCGCAGGTAAGGGCGAGGCGGCTTCCGCCAATAATTTTAGCGGGACGATTACCGTTACCGTGATCGATTTGCTGCCCAATGGTTATCTGGTGGTAAGTGGAGAAAAACAGTTGGCAATGACCCAGGGCTCGGAGTACATCCGTTTTTCCGGCGTTGTGCGCCCGCAAACCGTAATCAACAACACCGTATCATCGATCCAGGTGGCGGATGCGCGTATCGAGTATAAGGCGAACGGCTATATCGATGAGGCGCAAACCATGGGTTGGCTTTCACGCTTCTTTCTGACCGTTGCGCCGTTCTGAAGTGCGCACATGAGGTGAATCCATGAGATACCCGGTTTCAACAGGAATCGCTGGCCCGGCCTGGTTTGGCTTCTTCTGCGCATGGGTGGGTTTGTGGACCTTTTCCGTGCCTGTTCAGGCAGAGCGCATCAAGGATCTTGCATCGATCCAGGGCATACGTACTAACCAGCTCGTCGGCTACGGGCTGGTAGTGGGGCTGGATGGGACAGGTGATCAGACCGTTCAGACACCGTTTACCATTCAAAGTCTTAATAACATGCTGATGCAACTGGGCGTCAATGTGCCGCCCGGGACGAACATGCGGTTGAGGAATGTGGCGGCCGTAATGGTCACAGCTGCGCTTCCGCCGCTTGCCCAGCCGGGCCAGACGATCGACGTCACGGTCTCCAGCATGGGTAACGCCAGGAGCTTGCGCGGGGGTACCCTGCTGATGACTCCGCTCAAGGGAATCGACGGTCAGGTCTACGGGGTGGCTCAGGGTAATCTGCTGGTCGTTGGAATAGGCGCCGCCGCCAGCGGAAGTAAAGTCCAGGTCAATCATCTGAATGCCGGTCGTATTCCCGGTGGAGCGACAGTCGAACGCGCGGTACCGGTAGCACTGGGACAGGATGGCATGATCCGCCTGGAACTGAATACCATCGATTTCTCCACGGCGAAACGGATAGTGGATGCGGTCAACACACGCTTCGGCATGGGTACGGCTGCTGCACTGGATGGTCGGGCGATCCAGGTACGGACACCTGCGGAAAGCGATCACAGGGTGGCATTTCTGGCGGAGATGGAAAGCCTTGCCATCAATCCCGCACAAATGCCGGCCCGAGTGATCGTGAATAGCCGCACTGGTTCAGTGGTCATGAATCAGGCGGCAACAGTGGATCAATGCGCGATTGCTCACGGAAACCTGACGGTCGTCATCAGTACGGAACCCGTCATCAGCCAGCCTGGACCATTTTCGTCGGGGCGGACTGTGCAGGCGCAGCGCTCGACCATAGAAATCAAGCAGGAGTCGGGTATGTTGACGATGGTTGAAGGCGCCTCGCTGGCTGAAGTAGTAAAGGCATTGAACGCGATCGGTGCGACGCCGCAGGATCTGCTGGCAATTTTGCAGGCGATGAAATCAGCCGGTGCGCTGCGGGCTGAGCTGGAAATCATCTGATGGCTGCTCCGGTCGACCTATCCACGCGCTTCGCCCTTGACGTCCAGGCGGTAAACGGGCTACGGGTGGAATCAAAAAAAACCGGTGAGGCTGGTCTTGAAGCCGCAGCCAGGCAGTTCGAAGCCCTCTTTCTGAACATGCTGCTGAAAAGCATGCGCGATGCCACTCCCAAAGACGATCTGATGGAGAGCGAACAAAGCCGGCTGTATCTCTCGATGCTGGATCAACAGTTTTCCCAGACCATGGCTGCGCGCGGCATCGGCCTGGCCGAGATCATGGTGCGCCAGTTGCGCCATGCTGTGCCCCCCGATCCGACGGAAAAAGCGCGAACTCCGCAAAACCCCGAGGGCCATACTTTGAATCAATCAACCCCACGCTCTCCAGCGGAGGCAGGGAAGCATCCGGGTTTGCGGGGTTATGCGCCGACAGTAGAGATGCAGGAACGACTGCACCAACCAGGGTGGTCTGGAGCGGGACAGTCGGATTCATCCAGGCTGGAACAGGAGGGCTCACAGGCGAGCGAAGTACCTGCGCATGTGTCCGAGTTCAAGGCAAGGGTAGGTGCATATGCCCAGGAAGTGAGCCAGGCAACGGGCATCCCGGTCCAGTTCATGCTCGGGCAGGCAGCACTGGAAAGCGGATGGGGAAAACGCGAGCTGCGCGCTACGGATGGAACCCCCAGCCACAACCTGTTTGGCATAAAAGCGGGCACTGGCTGGAAGGGGTCCGTGGTGGAAGCGGTCACGACAGAATATATCAATGGCATTGCACATAAGAAGGTGGAGAAATTTCGCGCTTATCCATCCTACGCCGAAGCTTTCCGCGACTACGCCAACCTTTTGAGCACCAATCCGCGCTACACGGAAGTACTCAGGCAAGCGGTGCAGAGGCTCGATGCCGAAGGATTTGCCCATGCCCTGCAGCGGGCCGGCTATGCTACGGATCCGGCCTATGGAGACAAGTTAGGCCGGATTATCAAAACGACCTTTGGTCCTGAGTCATAAGTGGCGAGAATTTCCGATAAATCCACCCGAGGATTTTCACTGCACCCCTAAATATTTTCAACCCGATGCCGTCAATATATGCACCGACATTCAGATCAGACTACTGGCAGACAGGGTATAACCATGGCAAGGTATAACCATGAGTAATGGTATTTTCGGCATTGGACTCAGCGCGCTCCATGCGGCGCAGCGGGGGTTGCTCGTTACGGGACATAACATCAGCAATACCGCAACTCCAGGTTACACCCGTCAGCAGGTTATCCAGTCGACGACCGACGCCAGGGCTACGGGCAGTGGATTTATTGGCCAGGGTGTGCAGACAGATACAGTAAAGCGGGCTTATAACCAGTTTCTCTCCAGGCAGGTTGCGCAGGCTGGAACTGAATCCAGCCAACTGGAAACATATTTTTCCCAGATGAAGCAGGTCGACGGACTGCTGGCGGATTCCATCGGCGGTTCAGGACTGTCGCCCGCCTTGCAGGATTTCTTCGGCAGCCTCCAGGAAATCGCCACAAATCCCGCTGAAGCGGCATCGCGCCAATCCATGCTGTCGAACGCAGAGGTGCTGGTACGGCAGTTTCACTCAATGAACAGCCAGCTGGATGAAATCCAGGAGGGGGTAAACAGGCAAATCGAGAACAGCACTTCGCTTATCAATACCCTGGGGGCGCGAATCGCAAAATTGAATGAAACCATCAGTATGGCGGAGAGTTCTGCGAGCGGCCAGCCGGCGAACGACTTGCGGGATCAGCGCGACGAGCTGGTGACGCAGCTCAACGACGAGATCCGCGCCACAGTGGTGGTGCAGAGTGATGGTGGGTATAGTGTTTTCCTGGGGACGGGCCAGCCCCTGGTAATGGGTTCGCAAGCGTTTCAGCTTGCTGCCAGACCCTCCGCAATAGATGCGGATCGCCTCGAGATTGCCCATGTTCTTGGCGGCAGCAGTATTCCGCTCAAGGAGGCAAACCTGGATGGAGGCAAGCTCGGCGGATTGCTGCAATTTCGCAACGAGATCATTGATACGGTACGGAACGGGCTGGGCCGGGTGGCAATCGGCCTGGCGGGAACCTTTAACGAACAGCACCGGCTGGGACAAGATGCGCAGGGTAACCTAGGGGGTGATTTTTTTACCACACCGGGTCCGGTGGTAGTGGCGTCGGCAGAAAATACCGGCAGCGCAGTCATTGACGCCGAAATCGTCAGTTATCGTGATCTGGACGTCAGCGATTATCGCCTGAGTTTTGATGGCTCCAACTATACCCTGAAACCCATCAGGAATGGAGTAGAAGGGAATGCTCAGACTTTTGCTGCCTTCCCCCAGACAGTGGATGGCGTGCGCTTGAACCTTTCTTCCGGAACAATTGCGACGGGAGATGAATTCCTTATTCGGCCAACGGCCAAGGGCGCCGGCCAGATCGCGGTTGCGGTTCAGGATACTGGCAAGATCGCCGCGGCGGCACCGATCCGGACAAGCGCACCGGCTACAAATACCGGTACGGGGCGCATCAGTGCAGGCACGGTAAACGCACCGCCTCCCACCGCTCCCAATCTGCAACAGGCGGTCACGCTTACTTTTACCAGCGCCACCACTTTTGATGTAAGCGGTATCGGCACAGGAAATCCAACCAGTGTTCCCTTTACTCCGGGTGGCCCGATTACGTTCAATGGCTGGACTGTTCAGATTACCGGAACGCCCAAGCCGGGCGATACGTTCAGTGTCGACCCGAACAAGGATGGAGTGGCTGATAATCGCAATGCCTTGCTGCTGGGAGCATTGCAGTCAAGCAATACATTGGCTGCCGGCGGAGCCAGTTACCAGAGTGCATACGGGCAACTGGTCAGCCAGATGGGTAACAAGACGCGCGAACTGGAGGTCACGGCCGACGCGCAGGCTGCCCTGCTTACCCAAACCAGGGCTTTGCAGCAGTCGGAAGCGGGTGTCAATCTCGACGAGGAGGCAGCTAACCTGCTGCGCTACCAGCAGGCGTACCAGGCGGCGAGCAAGGTGATACAAACAGCTAATCAGATGTTCGATTCGCTGCTCGAGATAATGAGGTAAAAGCGCGCTGCAAAGTAGCACCCGCTGGCGAAGGCGGGGCCTGACAACGCTTGAAGCGGTGTGATCAGTGCAAGCGCCGGCCATGGCAAGAACATGATCAGCATGGGATAGAAATAGAAAAAAGGAATCAAAATGCGCGTCAGCAGTAATACCAGTTATGAGGCGGGACTTGCCGCCATCCACCGCCAGCAGTCAGCTCAGATGAAGACCTTTGAGCAGATAAGTACCGGCCGCAGCGCGCTCACGCCGTCTGCAAATCCGGCGGCGTATGTTCGGGCACTCGATGTTGTCGAGGCAGACTCCGCCAACAGTCAATACGCGTTGAACCGGCAGAATGGCATGACCAGCCTCAGCATGCTGGAAAGTACTCTTGGCGGCGTTACAGCCCTGCTGCAAAGGGCGCAGGAGCTTACCGTGGCTGCCGGAAACGGTACGCTGAATGACAGCGGACGAGAAACCATTGCCACTGAATTGCGCACGAGTCTGGGTGAACTTCTGGGTTTGTCCAACCGAAAGGATGTAAACGGGCAATATCTCTTTTCCGGTTATCAGGGTTCAACCATGCCGTTTGAGGATACCGGGAGCGGGGTGCAATATGTCGGCGACGAAGGTTTGCGCATGATACAAGCCAGCTCATCCCGGCAGCTTGCAGTAAATGAGTCAGGACGAGAGGTGTTCGAGCGCATTCCCGCTGCGGGGGGCGGTTACCAGAGCATGTTCAAGACGCTATCGGATCTGGCTGATTTACTCGAAACACCGGTAACCGACCCGGCGGGCAAGGCAGCCCTCGCCACCGGTCTGGATACTGCGCAAGCAAACCTGTCCAATGCGCTCGACAATGTACTCAAGACGCAGGCATCGGTAGGAACGCGCATGAAGGAAATCGACGCCTTGAATGAGCGCGGCGAAGACTTGAATATTCAGTACAAACAGCAGTTGTCGGAATTACGGGATGTGGACTACGTTGAGGCCATCAGTGATCTGACTCAGCAGCGAACCTATCTGGAGGCTACACAGAAAGCGTTTCTGAAAGTGCAAAGCCTTTCCCTGTTCGATTATATACGCTGATGGCGGCAAAATATTTCACGCACTATTTCACGCACGGATTCTTCGCCCGGAAAAAAATTTCCTGCTGATGGTTACCATGCTCCGAGTCGTTCCACAGGGAGGCGAGCTATCCGACCGCGGTTCTGACTATGGGTCGTGGCTGTAACCGCTACCTGAGTTTTCAGTCGAATAGAGACTGACAGATGATTCTAGATACGGCTCCACACATTTCTTCGGTCGGGCAGGTAAAGGAATTTTTCCTGGCCCGTCAACCTATTCTGGATCGCAACCAGAATCTGATCGCTTACGAGTTATTATTCCGCCGCACGGGAGTCAGGGCGCCCGTTAGCGCCGAGGATACACGCGGCGCCGCTTCCATCATCGCACACACATCCGAACTGGGCATTGAGAACGTGACCGGGAGCGCCCTGGGTTTCTTCAACGTGAATTCCACGTTGTTGATGGGAGATCTGGTTAATTTTCTACCACCCGAAAAAGTTGTGTTCGAGTTTCCTCAAACGGACAAGATCACTCCCGAACTCGTCCGGCGTGTTGCCGAACTGGCAGACGCAGGATATCGCTTCGCGCTGGATGACGTCATCACCCTGTCCGAGTACATAAAACCATTACTGCCGTTTGTCGAAATCATCAAGATCGATACGTCCGTCATGACGTGCGCCGATCTGGCCATGCTCGTTCGCCAGTTCAAACAGGCGCACAAGGTGCTTCTCGCTGACAAAGTAGAGACGATCGAGCAATTCCAGAATTGCCTTGAACTCGGATTTGACTATTACCAGGGCTACTACTTTGCAAAACCAGCTCTTCTGTCAGGCAAGAAGCTTGCAACTTCGCAGCTGGCGATCATGGAACTGATGACTCTGATAGCCAGGGACGCCGACACTATAGAAATCGAGCAACGCATCAAGAAGGAAGTATCGCTCTGCCTGTCGTTATTACGACTGGTCAATACACCGGGCATGGGTGTTACGAAAAGCATACATTCGTTAAGCGAGGCTTTGATGGTCCTCGGCCGCTGCCAGTTGCAGCGATGGTTGCAAATTCAGATCTATGTCGGGCCAGACCCTCAGATCCAGTTCGGGTCGCCGCTTCTCCTGCTGGCAGCTACACGCGGCAAACTTCTTGAACTCGTCGCCCGAAAACTTCAGCCCGCAAACAGAAGCATGGCTGATATTGCCTTTACCGTGGGCATTTTATCCTTGCTGGATGCTTTATTCGGGCAGCACATGGAGAGAATTCTCCGTCAGATCGTTCTGAGCGAGGAGATCACAGAAGCCTTGCTGTACCGGACGGGGTTCTACGGGGACTTGCTGAAGCTTGCCGAATATCTCGAAAAACCTGGCGAAACCGGCCGACTGCTCATGCCCCTGCTTGCCAGATTGGGATTGCCGATTGAAGAGCTTTATCCATTCCAGCTGGAAGCATTTGAATGGAGCAACAGTTTGTTGCCTAACTTGTAGAGGTCCTGATTTCCCGCCTGGCAAGTTCATCCGCATCCTGGATGCGCACGTATATGAGGGTCAAGAGTTGCCGGGGGAAGGCAACCTGAAAAGGGATTCCACTTTGCCTCCCCGGAAGGCCGGGAAACGGGAGCGCTGGAGCGGTTATAATACAGGAATGGATACTGTTCATGGCAGTGAGCCAACCCGTGCCGAAATCGATTCGCTGCAGGGTCCAACTCTTGTCGAGTTCGGTGCAGCATGGTGCGGATACTGCCGGGCTACGCGGCCGCTGATTACCTCAGCCTTGTCCGGAGCTTCACCGGTGCGCCATATCCGGATAGAGGATGGAAAAGGTCGACGGTTGGGACGCTCGTTTGGAGTAAAGCTCTGGCCGACCCTGATTTTTTTGAAGGATGGAAAAGAAATGGCTCGCCTGGTCCGGCCTGAGAATTCAGATCTTATTCAGCGTGCTCTTGAAAATATCTGCAAGGATGCGTGAGTCTTCAAGGGTGGGTGATCGCGCCGTATCCTCCATGTCCAGCCGGAATCTGTCGCATTATAACTTGCGCAGTCAATAACGTATCAGCACTCCATGAAGCAAAAAAAGGAAAAATCAGACCCCATCCACATGGGGAAGGCGTATCCATTGGATGTCGTCGCCAATTCTCCTGGTATGGTTTTTCAATACATACAGAAGGAAGACGGTACTTCCTCCCTGCCTTTTATCAGCGACCAGTGCGCCAGCGTGCTTGGGATTTCCGCTGCAGAACTCAAAGCCAATCCCTCGTTGTTCCTGGATCTGGTGCTCGCGGAAGACCGGGAGAGCCTGCGGTATTCGAAGGCGCAATCCGCAGCTAATCTGACAACGTGGAATTGGGAAGGGCGCCTGTGGATCGAATCCTACGGGGATATAAAGTGGATCAGCCTGCGAGCGAGCCCGAGGCGGAAGAAGGACGCGGGCGTGGTTTGGGAAGGCATTATCATCAATATCACCGAGAGCAGGCGTCGGGAGACAGAGCTCAAGGAATCCCATGAACGGCTCAAGGAAGTATCAGCGCACGTCATGGCGGCGAGGGAGCACGAACGTATACGCATTGCCAGAGAAATACACGATGATCTGGGGGGAAACCTCACTGCCATCAAGATCGATCTCGACTGGCTGGTGAGGCGGATCGATGCAGGTGCCAGCAGCGCCGAGAATACCGCACTACTTGCGAAAGTCCGTACTGTTTCCGATCTGGTGGATCGCACCATCCATTCGATACAGCGTATTTCCCGTGACCTGCGGCCGGGCATCATGGATTTCGGCATTTTTGCGGCAATAGAATGGGAAGCAGGTGAGTTTGCGAAACGTTATGGCATACCTTGCGAGGTATCGTGCAACGAGCCGGATATTGAACTCGAACCTGATACGGCTGTGGCTGTATTTCGAATTTTTCAGGAAGCACTGACCAACATTGCCAAGCATGCCCATGCTTCGCATGTCTGGGTCTGGCTTGACGTGAGCCAAGGACATCTGGAGCTCAAGGTGCTGGATAACGGGTGCGGCATCGCCCCAGGCGATCTCAGAAAGCTTGATTCGTTCGGCATTCGGGGCATGGTCGAGCGCGCGAGCCTGCTCGAGGGAAAACTGACGGTCAGCGCAGGGCAGGGGCATGAGCGGATTCAGACCCGGCAAGGCCAGTCAGGGCTTCAGCGGGAACAGACAGGAGCGGAGCAGGCAAGTGAAGGCACCCTGGTGCATCTCTCGATTCCGCTTGTTGCGGAAGCGCAGGCAACGGTCCTTGCGGCGACTCCTTCACGGAAATCGACCCGCTCATGAATGTGCTGATTGTCGACGATCACGCCATTGTGCGTCAGGGCTTGAGGCAGATTCTGACTGAAAGCGGAAAAATTGACGTCATCGCGGAAGCAGAATCAGGTGGAGCAGCGATGCAGCAACTGCGTGAAGGTGAATGGAGCGTGGTGGTGCTGGATATTTCCCTGCCCGACAGGAACGGCATCGAAGTGTTGAAGCAGATCAGGAAAGAGTGCCCCAAATTACCCGTGCTCATGCTGAGCATGCACGAGGAGGGACTTTATGCGATCCGGGCCCTGAAGGCGGGAGCCTCCGGTTATATAACCAAGCAGAGCGCTCCCAATGAGCTGATGGCCGCCATCAACCAGGTCGCCAGGGGGCGCAAGTACCTGACGCCCACAATGGCGGAAGCCATGGCTGAAAGCCTTGGCCTTGATCATGATCGTCCCCCGCACGAAATGTTGTCTGATCGTGAGTACCAGACCCTGCGCCTGATCGCTTCGGGCAAGAGTCTCACCGATGTGGCCGAGGAAATGCATCTGTCGGTCAAGACTGTGAGTGTCTACCGCGGCCGGCTCCTGCAAAAGATGAAGCTCAAGAACAATGCGGAAGTGACCCACTACGCAATCAAGAACGGCCTCGCCTGAGCTCCTTCAGCTCCTCAGCCCCTGTTACCGCCGCATTATCCTTCACACCTGTTCACTGCTTTTTCATCCGCTGCTTCTTCATCCGGCGCAACAGTGCATCTCTTGCGTTGCAGCAGGAATGAGATTTCTGCCTGTTCGCTTTCGCTTGCTCGAAGCCTGCGCTCAGAGTACCGATCCGGTTTTTTCTCCGCGGCTGCGTCAAAATATCGTCTCTGCTCCAAATTCCGGTTTTTCGGCAGGGGATAAGGCAGCGCCGAATATACGGCGCTGTTCACCCCGCTAATCTGCGCATTGCGCAACCCCGCCTCCGCTTATCATTAACGTTACCTGCCTGCCCACTGATCGGGAAATCTTTCCTCCAGTCGGATAGCTGTGCTGGATCAACTCGAGAAGAGGGTGGGGGTAGCTGCGCCAAAAAAACGTGACGATGCCATTAAATGTTTCTCCTGGACCACCGTTAATAAGCATAACAGCAGTTGATTAGCTTCGGTAATTGAGGCGAACCAAAAGTTGACGGCTGTAGGTGTAATTTCATGAAAAATTAGTCAAGGAGATTTACATGGCTGCAATCATCAATACCAACGTCATTTCCATGAATGCGCAGCGCAACCTCAACGGTTCGCAGAACGCACTCGCCACCACACTGCAGCGCCTGTCCTCCGGTCTGCGCATCAACGGCGCGAAGGACGATGCTGCCGGGCTGGCGATTTCGGAGCGCATGACTTCCCAGATCAGGGGCTTCAACCAGGCAACCCGCAATGCCAACGATGCCATCTCGATGTCCCAGACGGCGGAAGGCGCACTGGGCGAAATCGGCAACAACCTGCAGCGCATACGCGAACTGGCGGTGCAATCGCGCAATGCCAGCAACAGCGCAAGCGACCGCACCGCGCTCAACAATGAGGTTCAGCAACTCAAGGCGGAAATCGACCGCGTTGCTTCGACCACCACATTCAACGGCATCAAACTGCTCGACGGCACTTTCACCAATCAAGCTTTCCAGGTGGGCGCCAATGTGGGGGAAACCATCAGTATCTCCAGTATCGTCAATGCACAAAGCTCTTCCCTGGGGACCACCACCACTTACTCAACCACCGTTGCCGGCGCAGCCGTCACGGGATTTGCGACGCCGGCAGACAACATCGCCGCAGGTGATTTGAAAATAAACGGAGTTGACGTGGGCGCCATTACAGCAGGCGGCTCGGCTGCCGCTCAAGGAGTAGCCGTCAAAAATGCGATCAATCTGCTTACAGGCACCACCGGGGTAACTGCGACTGACGATGGCGCCGGCAAGGTGACACTGACCAGCGCATCCAGCACCGGCATCACCGTAGCCATGAGCGGTACGGCTAACAATGCAAGGACTGGTCTGACCAACGGTACAACCGCGGCAACGGGGACCACTGTCGTTGGCTTCGCCTCGCTGAAGATAGACACCACCGCCAATGCCGACACTGCCATTGCCTCGATGGATTCCGCACTGAGCTCGCTGAATGCCGCCCGTGCCGACCTCGGCGCCTACCAGAACCGGTTCTCGTCCGCGGTTTCGAATCTTCAAACTGCCTCCGAGAACCTGTCCGCTTCGCGCAGCCGCATCATGGATGCCGACTTTGCAGCGGAAACCGCCACGCTTTCACGCAACCAAGTGCTGCAACAAGCGGGAACGGCCATGCTGGCCCAGGCAAATGCAATGCCGCAAAGCGTATTGTCCCTGCTGAGAGGCTAATCGCCGGTACACGGCCTCGCCTGAATGGCCTGGCGCGTAATGAATGGGGATCGGAAGCTTGCTTGCGATCCCCGTTCGAACCCTCTGGAGTCAATAATGAAAATCGAACAACCCGGAGCCATCATTCAACCAGGGATCGGTTCCAGAGCAACCGAAGGTGAATTCATGGACGCTAATGTTCGCCTATCGGCTGGGGAAAGAAATCCGCCACCAGCACAGACTGCGCAGGTGAAACAGGAAATTGAAAAAGAAAAGGAAGCAACGCTATTCGCTGGCGCGAGTCTGGAATTTAGCGTTGATACCGACACCAACAGGATAGTGGTAAAAGTCGTAGACAACGAAACACGGGAACTCGTGAGGCAGATTCCCATGGAAGAAATGCTGGCCCTGGCAAAAGCCATGAATCAGCTGCAGGGTTTGTTGCTGCGCACCAAAGCCTGATGGCAGGGCAGGGCAGAGTACCCCCGCCGAAAACAGGAAAACAGAAGAGGACAGGAATATGGCGATTACCGCTGCTGGGGCAGGTTCGAACCTGGATGTAAATGGCTTGGTCAGCCAGTTGATGGCGGCCGAACGCACGCCGCTTGCTTTGCTTCAGAAGCGTGAATCCGACTACCAGGCAAAACTATCCGCTTATGGAACACTGAAAGGCGCCTTGTCTGCTTTTCAGACCGCAATGCAGGGCCTGGCTGATCCTGCAAAATATCAGGCTATTAGCGCGAGTGCGGCAGATAGCTCCCTGTTGACTGCAGCCGGGAATAGCGACGCCAAGGCGGTGCCGGGTAATTATTCGGTGGAAGTACAACAGCTTGCCCAACAGCAGAAAATCCGTTCCGGCGGTTTTGCCGGTACGTCAAGCGCCTTAGGCAGCGGGACTTTGACGATACAGTACGGCACTTATGATAGCGTCCTGAATACTTTTACTCTCAACGACGCGAAACCGGCGCAAACGATAACGATCGATCCCTCCCGCAACACGCTCTCCGGAGTGCGAGACGCCATTAATGCGGCCAATGCCGGCGTGAGTGCAACGATTGTGAATGATGGGGCCAGCAACAAACTTGTGCTGACCGCAAAGGATACGGGGGCGGCGAATAGCCTGAAGATTACAGTCAGCGATGATGATGGCGGCAATCTCGATGCAGCCGGGCTCTCCAGTCTTGCCTTCGACCCAACCGCGGGAGCGGGCTCCGGCAAGAATCTCACCCAGGTGCAGGCCGCGCAGGATGCGAAGCTCCGGATCGACGGGATCGATATCGCCAAATCCTCGAATACGATTACAGATGCAATTGAAGGCGTGACACTCAGCCTGCTCAAAACGAATGCAGGCAGTCCGACGACACTGAATGTCTCGCAGGATACCGCTGCTGTCAAGACAGCGGTCGAAACATTCGTAAAATCGTACAACAGCATCAATCAAACGCTTTCCGACCTCAGTTCTTATAACTCGGCAGCGAAGAGGGGCGCAATATTGCAGGGGGATTCGGCCGCGTTCTCGGTTCAGCGCGGAATTCGAGCGGCGTTAACGGCCATGACCGGCAGCGGGAACGGCTTCACCTCCCTCTCCCAGATTGGCGTTACCTTGCAGAAAGACGGCAGCCTGGCAGTGGATGCCGCAAAGCTGCAAGCGTCAATGGACGCAAAATTTGAACAGATCGGCAAGCTGTTTACGATAGGAGGCATCTCCACCGACAGCCTGATCACATACGACGGCGCAACGGACAAGACAATAACTGGAAATTATGCCGTTACGGTTACACAACTTGCAACGCAAGGCAGCCTCAGCGGAAACCAGGCGGCAGGGCTAACGATAACGGCAGGGGTCAACGATCAACTCAGTTTCAATGTGGATGGGGTGGCAGCCAGTATTACGCTAGCCGAGGGAACTTATGCTTCCGCGGATGCACTGGCGGCCGAAGTGCAGAGCAAGCTGAATGGTTTCTCTGGCCTGACTACCGAAGGAATTTCAGTATCTGTTTCCCAGTCCGGGGGCGTATTGAGTGTCGTGTCGGCACGCTACGGATCCGCCTCCAGTGTCGCCCTCACGGGAGGTAATGGTGCAGGCAATCTGCTCGGGGCCAATCCTGTGGGAGCGACGGGAATGGATGTCGCGGGCTCCATCAATGGTGTTTCCGCTACAGGAGCGGGACAGATACTGACTGCCACTGGCGGAGGAGCGGCCGAAGGCCTGCGCGTCGCCATTCACGGCGGTGCGCTCGGCAGTCGGGGTGCAGTCGAGTTCTCGCGAGGTTACGCCGAGCGATTGAGCAAGGTTGCAGAAGAGTTTCTCGCTACTGAAGGAGTGATCGCCAGCCGGGTCGATGGGCTGAACGCCAGTATTAAGGATATCGATCGGCGCCAGGAGGATTTCAGTCGTCGACTCGAAATGGTCGAGGCGCGTTACCGGGCGCAGTTCTCTGCGCTCGATGCCATGCTGGGCAGCTTGACCCAGACGAGCCAGTTTCTTCAACAACAGCTGGCCGCGTTGCCGACTCTCAACGAAAAATGACAGAAGGGGTAAATATATGTATTCAGCATCTCGCTGCGGTGTAAACGCCTACGCCCGGGTTGGTCTTGAAACGGGTGTAATCGCCGCCAGTCCTCATAAACTCGTCCTGATGCTGTTCGAGGGAGCTCGGATAGCATTGGCTTCGGCGCTTGCTCATACGCGAAGTGGCCAGATCGCGGCCAGGGGTGAAGCGATTTCCAAAGCCATTGCAATCATCAACTCCGGCTTGCAAGCCAGCCTGGACATCAAAGCGGGGGGGGAGCTCGCACAGCAATTGAATGCACTTTATGAGTACATGGGGCGCCGGCTGTTGCAGGCTAATGTTCATGACAAACCGGAATACATCGAAGAAGTAAGTGGTCTTCTTGGCGAGCTGCACGAAGCATGGGAAGCGATCGGATCGCTCACGCAGCCAGGTGAAGAGGGGAAGATGATTTCATCCGTCACTCATGACGGCATTGCCAATCTGAAAAAAGCGTAATGATGATGACAAGTGCAGAAAACCTTGCTGTGTTTCAGTCTCTTTCCGATCTTACCGGAGAGATGAGAGAAGCTGCCCAGGCAAGTGAATGGGATCAGCTTGCGGGATTGGAGCGGCGCTGCGCAGCCCTGGTGGTACAGCTCGAGGCTGCAGAACCGGTGCGGCTTCCGCCGGATATGCAGCGGCGGAAAGTTGAACTGATTCACAAGATTCTGGCCGATGACGCAGTGATACGCGAGTACACGGAACCCTGGATAAGACAGGTTCAAGCTCTGCTCGGTACTGCCAGCCGCTCGCGGTGCGTGCGTCAGGCATATGAGTCGAGAGCGTGGAATATTTGATGGGGTACAGATAGACCTGTTTAATTCGCCCCAGATATCCCGGCAGATGGGTCAACCCTCGGAACAGGAGAATTCGATCTGCGTGCATCCGACACAATCGCGGCAATAACCTCAATCCATCCGGTTCAGTCTTCACTTCAAAGACGTGAGGATTTTACTTCGTTCCTCGCCGGACTGGAGCCGGGGCGTTCTCTGAGAGCGCAGGTACAAGCCCTGCTTCCCAATAACGAATTCATCGTAATGCTGTACGGCCGGGAAGGTCGAGACAGGCAGGTGTTACAGATGAAATTACCCCGGAGCGCGCATCCGGGCGAAACTTTCAATCTGATTTTTCTGTCCCGCGCGCCAAAGCCGACGTTCGGGTTCGTGGCCGACTCTCCACCATTGGCTTCGCAGCTGAGCGAGACCGGGCGTTTCATCAGCACGCTGCTCCAGCAGCCGCTTCTGCTTCCTTCCGACAGCCGATCTGCACAGCCAAATCAGCCAAATGCGGCGGCACCCTTACTTTCCGCACCGCCACGCGAGGGTACGCCGGCCCCGCATACGCAACTGGCTCAAGGACTGATGCAAGCAATCAGTTCAAGCGGGCTGTTTTATGAGTTTCATCTGGCGCAATGGGCGGCCGGGAAAAGGTCATTGACAAGCCTGTTGCTGGAACCACAGGGGCGTTTATCGGAAAACCTCTCGCAGTCGCCTGGTACTGCTTCGCTCCCGGCTTCACCGGGAGGCGAGCTTCGTTTACCAGTTCCCCCGCATGAGGATTACTCGAATCCCATGCATCGCGATATTCAAGCGCTCTTGCGGCAGCAACTGGATGTTCTGGAAAACGGGCATCTTCAGTGGCAAGGCGAAATCTGGCCCGGCCAGACTATCGAGTGGGATACAGTCGGGGAGAAGATGGATGAATCGGAAGGTGACAGCACCACTCGATATCCCGTATGGAAAACCAGTGTACGTCTTTCGCTGCCGAATCTGGGATTTATCAGCGCGGTTCTGAGGCTTGGTGAGTCCGGAGTCGAGGTTCGTCTTGCTGCAACCGAATCGTCCGCCGCGATCCTGCGGGCGGGGGCAGAACACCTCTTCGCAGGATTGAATTCCGCAGGAATCAGATTATCGAGTATGGGTATCGAGGCGGATGAAAAGGCTGAATCGGTCTGAGGCCGCCATTGCGCTGGCGTATCGCACCGGCGATCATGCGCCGCAGGTTGTTGCCAAGGGACGCGGTCTGATTGCCGAAAATATTATCCGGGAAGCACGAAGACACGGAGTTTTCGTTCACGAATCCCCGGAACTGGTGTCCTTGCTCATGCAGGTGGATCTGGATCAGCACATTCCCCCGCAGCTCTACCGGGCGGTGGCGGAATTGCTCGCATGGCTTTACAAGATGGAAGCCGGGGATCAGAACAACGAGGAGCCCCCGTCAATCCCGTTCAGCTCCTAAACCGGCATATTCATAATATCCTGGTAGGCTGCGACCAGCTTGTTGCGTACTTGCACTGTGTACTGAAACGAGATGGATGCTTTCTGCAGCGAGATCATGGCTTCAGTCAGATTGGCTTCGGGCGCGCCCAATCCAAAATCTCTGGCAAGCTTCGATGCATGCTGCTGAACGTTATTGACCTGATCCAGCGATCTCCTGAATACGGTTGCGAAATCGACACGTCCCGCTTCACTTCCATTATCGTCTCCATTCGCTATTGTCCCGGCTGAACCCGCTTTGCCGCCAGCAAGCGCAGCGCCCGCGCGTAGCTGGGTGAGTATCGAATCTATGTTTGAAATGTCCATGGTTTCCGGCAAGTACTTTTGAAAGACATACAAGATAGCACTCTCTCCTGTATTCCGTTTTTTGAAAAGGCCGTAAAACCAGTTTCTTTTTCCCGTATTGAAAGCTGCAGCCATGGTGATAATGGCGACTGCCAAGAGGTTTGCCAAGATATGCCTATCCATATATGACAAAGAAAAATAAACGCGATTCGATCTGGAGTGCAGGACTGGGGAGAAACAGGTGACAGCGGGTACGGATGCCGTAACAATGAACGGCGCAATGAACAGTGCCGCAAGCAACGCGGCCAACGGCGCGGTAAGCAGCATTCAGGGTCGACTGCAAAGCTTTCTGACGCGATTATCCAGCCAGCAGAAAATCGTGCTCATGCTGACCGTTTCTTCTGTGGTTGCATTGCTGGCGGCCGGATGGATGTGGACTCAGGCACCGGACTACAAGGTGCTGTTCAGCAATGTCTCTGACGGTGATGGCGGCGCAATCATCGCATCCCTTCAGCAGATGAATGTGCCCTATAAATTTGCCGAAGGCGGTGGAGCGATACTCGTCCCATCGAATCAGGTGCACGACACCCGTCTCAAACTTGCGTCCCAGGGGTTGCCAAGGGGTGGCCTGGTGGGCTTCGAACTGATGGAAAAGCAGAAGTTCGGTACCAGCCAGTTTCTTGAGCAGGTCAATTTCCAGCGCGCGCTGGAAGGTGAACTGGCCCGTTCCGTCCAGGTGCTGGCAGCTGTCGACAGCGCCAGAGTCCATCTGGCGATCCCGAAGCAATCGGTATTCATGCGGGAGCAACAGAAGCCCAGCGCATCCGTGCTGGTGAACCTCTACCCCGGCCGCACACTCGATCCCCAGCAGGTCAATGCGATTGTTCACCTCGTTTCCAGCAGCGTCCCCAATCTGCACGTGAAGAATGTGACGGTAGTGGATCAACAAGGCGATTTGTTGACCAGGATCGATGAATCGAACGCCAATACGGGACTGGATCCAGCCCAGCTCAAGTACTTGCATGCGCTGGAGCAAAGCTATATCAAGCGGATCGAGGCGATTCTGATTCCCATTGTGGGACAGGAAAATGTCCGTGCCCAGGTCGCGGCTGAGGTCGATTTTGCACACTCCGAACAAACCAGCGAAACGTACAGACCCAACCAGGACTCTGCAGGCTCCACGATCCGGAGCCAGCAGACTTCGGAATCCATGGCTGTTGGCACCCAGAATGAAGGCGGCGTTCCGGGCGCGCTTTCCAATCAGCCTCCGGTTCCGGCAACCGCTCCGGTTACCACGCCGCCGCCAGCACCTCCCGGAGCAAATTCCGGGCAGTCACCCGGAGCAACCGCGTCCCAATCCCGCGCCCCAGGCAGCACGCGCAAGGATGCCACCATCAATTACGAAGTCGATAAAACAATCCAGCATGTGCGCAAACCAGTCGGCGGTATAAAAAGACTTTCTGTTGCAGTCGTGGTCAACCACCGCAAACTCGTGGACGAGAATGGTGTCGTCAGCGCCAAGCCGCTGAGCGAGGTGGAGAAATCCCAGATTACCGATCTGGTGAAAGAGGCTGTGGGATTCAGCAGGGAACGCGGGGATACACTGAACGTGGTCAACAGTCATTTCACAGGTGTGGAACGGGGAGCAGTGCCAGAGCTCCCATTGTGGAAACAGCCCGAGGTCATTGAACTGGCTCAACAGATCGGAAAAACGCTTCTGATTGGCGGGTTGATTCTTTATCTGGTACTGGGTGTGCTACGTCCTTCGCTCAAGCGTATCAACCAGCCAGAACCTCCACTTCTATCCGAATCCGAGACCGATGAGCAGCATGTGCAGCCTGTTCCCGCACTGAAACCCGCGCCACAACCTTCCGAATACGAGCAAAGACTGACGCTCGCGCGCCAGCTCGCAAAAAAAGAGCCGAAGCTGGTGGCAAACGTCGTCAAGCAATGGGTGGCCGGTCATGAATGAGGAGGGCATCTACAAGAGCGCAGTCCTGCTCCTGTCACTGGGCGAAGACGAGGCGGTGCAGGTACTGAAGCATCTTAATCAACTGGAGGTACAAAAACTCGGCGCTGCGATGGCCAAGCTCCGGAACCTGAGCCAGGAACAGGTCGATAGTGTTCTGGGCGATTTCTGCGGCCGAGTCATGCGTGAGTCGCTTTTTCTGGATGTCGATCCGGAAAACTACGCGCGTACGGTGCTCGAAAGAGCTTTGGATGAAGGTAAATCAACAGACAACATCAGCCGCATTCTCGAGGGACACGACACGAGCGGGATCGAGGGACTCAAGTGGATTGATTCGCAGTCAGTCGCGGAACTCATCAAGGGGGAGCACCCGCAGATCATTGCTACCATTCTCGTCCACCTCGCCCGCCATCAGGCCAGTGAAATTCTCGGGCAACTGAGCGAGCAGCTTCGCAATGACATCCTGCTGCGTATCGCCACGCTCGAAGGCATTCAGCCTTCCGCATTGCGCGAACTTAATACCGTGCTGACCGATTTGTTGTCCGGTAGTGAAAATATCAACAAAAGCTCGGTGGGCGGCATTCGTACCGCAGCGGAAATCATCAACTTCATGGGTAGCGCCGCGGAAACCTCGGTGCTTGATAATTTGCGGGAATTCGACGCGGATCTGGCGCAAAAAATAATGGACCAGATGATTGTATTCGAGAACCTCATGGATATTGACGACCGTGGAATTCAGACGCTACTGCGGGAAATTCAATCTGACATCCTGGTGATCGCGCTGAAAGGCGCAGCCTGGGATCTGCGTGAAAAAATTTTCAAGAATATGTCGAAACGGGCATCTGAAATCCTGCGTGAAGACCTGGAAGCGATGGGACCCGTAAGGGTAAGCGAAGTTGAAAACCATCAGAAGCAGATATTACAGGTCGTCCGACGACTCGCAGATGAGGGGCAAATCGTGTTCGGCAGCAAGAACGAAGAAAGCTACGTATGAGTAAAGTTGGTGCGCAGGCAAAAAGTCGCGGCGAAAGACCAAGAATGACGTCTCAGGCAAGCCAGCTCATTCTCAAGGAAGATTTGTCGACCTATCGTCGCTGGGAAATGGATGTCCTGGAGCAAGGCGCAATGCTCGAAGGGCCGGTGGACGCTTCAGCTGACGCCAAAGACGAGACAGTGCCTGAGCAAATACAGGTTGCGCTGCCTACAGTCGAGGAAATCGAAAAAATACATCAGGAGGCCCGGCAGGAAGGCTATGAAACTGGCAGGGAGGCTGGCATGAAAGCCGGTTACGATGCCGGCCGCGAGTGCGCCAGCTTTGAAGCTGGGCAATTGACGGCTGTATTTCGCGGTCTCCAGGAAGCCTTGGCAAGTGCTGACCAGAAGATTTGCAATGCTCTGCTTTCCCTTGCACTCGATGTCGCCAAAGAAATGGTGCGTGAGGCGTTGCGGGTGAAACCGGAACTTGTTTTCGCGGTCGTTCGCGAATGTATCCAGTCTGAGCCGGTACTCGGGCAGCCGGCACAACTATTTTTGCACCCGGAAGATGCTGCCCTAGTACGCACGCACCTGAATCAGGAGCTCGAACATTGCGCCATCAGCCTCGATCCTCGCCTGGAGCGGGGAGGGTGCCGGATCAAGGTGGGACCCAGCGATATCGATGCCACCGTGTCCACCCGCTGGCGCCGCATAACCCAGGCGCTGGGGCAACATAATGACTGGCTGGAGGGTCAGTGATGGAAGCCTTATCCCATGCCGATCGATGGCAAGGATTTCTCAAAAACTGCGGCGGGCTCGCGGGAGTGTCGCCGCCCTTCCAGGTTTCCGGAAGTCTCACGCGTGTTACCGGATTGATAATGGAAGCAACGGGCCTCAAGCTAGCTGTGGGCAGTGGATGCACCATACTGATGCCCAACGGCAACAGTATGGAGGCTGAGGTAGTGGGTTTTCATGGTGACAGGCTTTACCTGATGCCAGCCCATGGCATGTTCGGATTGGCTCCCGGCGCCAAGGTCGTGCCGTGGGACCACGCCGGCGTGCTTTCTAATCCGGTCAGCGCGTCCCGCCAGCGGCGCCGGGCATCTGATCAGATCAGCCGGTTTCCAGTGGGAGAAGCGCTACTGGGAAGGGTGGTGGATGGCACGGGGCGGCCCCTGGATGACCTTGGCCCATTAGAGGTGGAACGTTCGGCTCCGCTCGCAAGTTCGCCCATCAACCCGCTCGACCGGGAACCGATCAGCGAGGTCCTTGATGTAGGGGTGCGCGCGATAAACGCCCTGCTTACGGTGGGGCGCGGTCAGCGCATGGGCCTTTTTGCCGGATCCGGCGTGGGAAAGAGCGTCCTGCTCGGTATGATGGCGCGCTATACCAGCGCCGATATCATTGTCGTGGGATTGATCGGTGAGCGCGGAAGAGAGGTCAAGGATTTCATCGAGCAAATCCTGGGTACTGAAGGATTGGCGCGTTCGGTGGTAGTGGCAGCACCGGCAGATACCTGGCCCCTGATGAGATTGCAGGGTGCGTCCTATGCGACTTCTGTCGCTGAATACTTTCGGGACCAGGGAAAAAATGTTCTATTGATCATGGACTCACTCACCCGTTATGCAATGGCGCAGCGTGAGATTGCGCTTGCGATCGGGGAGCCTCCCGCGACCAAAGGGTATCCGCCTTCCGTATTCGCCAAACTGCCGCAATTGGTGGAAAGGGCGGGGAATGGAGTCAAGGGCAGCGGTTCGATCACGGCTTTCTATACAGTGCTAGCCGAGGGGGACGACCAGCAGGACCCCATCGCTGATGCGGCAAGGGCGATTCTGGATGGCCACATCGTGCTTTCGCGGCAACTGGCGGAAAGCGGGCATTATCCTGCCATCGATGTCGAAGCCTCCATCAGTCGCGCCATGACCAGCCTGATCCCGCCCGAATATTTTGAGCAGGTGCGTAATTTCAAGCAGCTTTTTTCACGCTACCAGCGTTCGCGCGACCTGATCAGCGTAGGAGCGTATTCTCCGGGGAATGACAGGTTGCTGGATCGAGCGATTGCCTTGTATCCAAAACTCGAACGTTTTCTTCAACAAACCATGGTGGAGCGCGCGGGGTATGAAGAGAGTACCCGAAGCCTGGAGGCTCTGCTGGCGTCAAACCTCAATTAATCTCAA
Organism: Nitrosospira sp. CT; assembly: GCF_059489795.1. Lineage (NCBI taxonomy): Bacteria > Pseudomonadati > Pseudomonadota > Betaproteobacteria > Nitrosomonadales > Nitrosomonadaceae > Nitrosospira > Nitrosospira sp. CT. Next base: position 109,154 of record NZ_JCAHZJ010000057.1, on the reverse strand, counting down.
TTAGCCGTTGCCTGATCATGCCGAAAACTTCTGCGTTGGAAACCCTCATCGAACTGGCACAGACCCGCACGGATGATGCGGCGCGAAGATTGGGATTTTTGAACGCTCAAGGCCTGGATATGGAAGCGAAGCTGGTTTTGCTGACCCAGTATTCGGACGAATACCGGGCCCGCTTTCGGGCTTCCATGCAGCAAGGCCTCACGGCGTCGGGGTGGCGAAATTATCATGAATTCATCGACAAGCTCGACGCTGCGATTTCCCAGCAACAGGAAGCCCTGGCGAACATGCGGCAGCGTGTCGCTGCCAGTGAAGCCGCGTGGCAATCGGAGCGGCGTGTTCTTAACTCTTATGACACTTTGGCGCAGCGTCACAGGCAGACCCAGTTGGTCCACCAGGCAAGGCGCGAGCAGCGGGAAACAGATGAGTGGGCGAGCAGTGCGGCTATCCGGCCCGGTTCGATATAGTTGAGCCATACAAGATAATAAACTCCTGAAAAATCGAATTCCGAGAGCAACCTATGCTATCCGTATCATCGAGCACTGCTTTGCATCCCGTCAAGGATACTTTGACCGAATCGAGAAGCGCTACCCAGGAATCCGCGCCCGATTTCCGCAAACTGCTTGCTGCCGAAGTAGGCGGTGATGATAAAGCACCGGATGCAGGCGTTAGCGATCCGCAAGTGGGCATGGCGGCGGATACCACCGGAAACGGTCCTGGCATACCCGGAAATCCGTCCCTGAAAGATTCTGAAGACACGGACGGTGAGACAGGGGCTAAGGAGGATTGCAGCGGCAAAGAAGGGAATATGACAGCTGAAATGCTGGCCGGCGGGTTCCAGCTCTCTCGCCCTGTCACGGTCACAGCGATACCAGGTATCACAGATGCTTTACACCTCCCTGGTACCGGCCGAACTCCGGATACCGTAAGCGGAATTGAAACTCGAATCCCTGCGGATATGCCGGTCCAGCAGCAGCCTGACGCTGCATTCAGTCAAGGGAATGCAAACGATCCGCATCGGTCTGCTGTCGGACGGATCACTTCAGCTGCGGCCTCGATAGGACACGAGGTAGGACGCGAGGCGCGGGCGGGGGGAGACGCAAAGTTATCCGATCCCTCAGGACTGACACCGGGAGAGAACGTTATCAGCATAGGGCAGGTCATGGGGGCCGGAATGTATCTGAGTTCTGCTATTGCGGGAGGCTCTCAGGAGGGACAGACGACTGTTCGAACCGCTTCCTCCAGAATCGTATCTGCCCCCGCGGCAGGCGGGAAACTGCCGCAAGATATGAAGTTTACAGGGGTTGCAGCGCACGAGATGTCTCATTCTGATTCGGCCTTCTCAGAGAGCAGGCGCGCCGGAATCTCCAGCAGCATTGGCGATTTCCTGCCGGATGCTGGACATCTGCGTCCAGCCTCGGCCGCAGGAAGCGATACTTCTTCGCTCTCCACATTAACTGCACCCGTCGTGCCCCACGAACTCCTGACTTCGTTCCCATCTCCACGGCATCTGATAGTCGAGCCAGGTGCAGTGCCTGGCATCGCAGATCCGGGTGATCCTTCTTTCAGGCTGGAACCCCGCGTGGGCACAGGGAGCTGGGATAATGCCCTGGGTCAGAGGGTACTCTGGATGGTATCTCACCAACATCAGATCGCTGAACTCAATCTGAACCCACCTGAGCTGGGACCGCTGCAAGTCGTCCTGTCCGTAAACAGCGATCAGGCCAGCGCAGCATTTGTATCCCAGAACCCTGAGGTTCGGCAAGCACTCGAAGCGGCCCTGCCCCGGCTGAAGGAAATGATGGCGGAAAGCGGAATCAATCTGGGCAATGCAACAGTCAGCGACCAGGGATCCCGGCAGCAAGGAGATTTCGAAAGGCAAAATAGTGGGAGGTCTCATTATCGGCAGGAAGAAAGCCGGATAGCCTCGGCAGGGATAAGCCTCGGAATGAGCCGCAGTACTGCTGATATTCGCGGACACCAGCTCGTGGATACCTTTGCATAGTTTGAGCGCGGTTTGTGGCCGGCCAGGTATAGAGAATCCCTGTTTATGACGCCGCAGGCTGGAATCTCCAAATTTCGAGATAACCTGTTTTTTCCCGTTTGTTTCTCACATTGAAGGCAGGGCATCAGTTCAATAATGCCTCCTGCGCAAACGTAAAACGGCTAACAGGGCACAAACATGGCAGTCAGACCAAATAAACAAAGTAAAGACCCGAGGGAAGTTAAATTGGAGCAGAAACCTGGGAAAGGCAGGCTCGTTCTGATTATCACGGCGTGCGCCCTATTGCTGGGAGCAGGGGGCGGCGGCGCAGGATGGTATTTCAGCCAGGTCTACAACGGGACGGGCGCGCTGCCGAAGCCTAAACCTCCTGTGTTTCTCAATCTGGAAACCTTTACTGTCAACCTCCAGCCGGAGCACAGCGAACACCATCTCCAGACCAATCTTACCTTGAAGGTCGAAGATGAGAGCGTGGTGGATTTAATCAAATTGCATATGCCGGAAGTGCGCAACCGCGTGCTGCTGTTGCTTTCGGGCAAGACAGCCATGCAGATTTCGAGTATCGAGGGAAAAAAGAAGCTCGCTTCTGAACTCACTGCCGAGATAAATCGCCAGTTCAGCGAGGGGCATGTGACAGAATCGGTTGAGAACGTGCTTTTTACTTCGTTCGTGATTCAGTAGCTCCATGAGAGATGATTTCCTTTCGCGCGAGGAGGTGGACGCTCTCCTCAGGGGAGTGAGCAGTGGATCCACGGCAATTGAAAAGAGTACGGCCAATCCCGGTTTCCGCCCCTATAACCTGGCGACGCAGGAACGCATCGTGCGGGGGCGCATGCCCACTCTCGAGATCATCAATGAGCGCTTTGCGCGCCTTCTGCGTCTCGGACTGTTCAATTTCATGCGCCGCAGCGCAAATGTCACCGCAGGACCGGTAAGGGTTATCAAGTTCAGTGAATTCGTGCGCAACCTCGCTGCACCAAGCAACCTGAATCTCGTGCATATAAAACCTTTACGCGGTACCTCGCTGTTTGTATTCGATCCGACACTGGTATTTCTTGTGGTTGACAACCTGTTCGGCGGCGATGGGCGCTTTCTTCCCAAGACTGAAGGTCGCGATTTCACTCAGACGGAGCAGCGCATTATCCAGCGCTTGCTCAACCTGGTTTTCGACAGCTACGGCAAATCCTGGCAACCGGTTTATCCGATCGAATTCGAATACCTGCGGGCAGAAACGAATACCCAGTTTGCCAATGTAGCGACACCGAATGAAGTCGTGATTGCAACCACCTTCGAGGTCAATTTTGGTTCCGTAGTTGGGGAAATGCATATCTGCATGCCCTATTCCACTCTCGAACCGATCCGCGATCTGCTGTCGAGCGCCTTGCAAGGCGAGGCATTGGAGGTGGATAAACGCTGGGTCGGTCGCCTCTCAAAACAGGTGCAGTCGGCTGAAGTGACACTACTGGCAAATCTGACGCATGCCCAGGTCAGACTCGATCAGATCCTGAATATGAAGGTCGGGGATGTTATTCCCCTGGATATTCCGGAATTCGTTACTGCAAGCGTGGATGGAGTACCGGTCATGGAATGCAGATATGGAATTTCGAATGGGCGCTACGCTTTGCGTATGGAAAAAATGCTTGCTTCCGGGAGCAGTGAATGAGTGAAGTTGAACGCCGCGATCTGTCCAGGCGGCCCTTTATGAATAAAACTGAGGAGATGAAAGTGTCTGTAACACCAGCCAATTCTGCAGCTCAAGCGCCAGCGGACCAGGATGAGACAATTGCGGCCGGGGATACTGCCTCGGGACAGATATTCGAGCAATTCCAGAATACGCAGAAGGTACAGGTCCAGAATGACATTGATCTGGTCATGGATATACCCGTTCAACTCACTGTGCAGTTGGGGCGCACCAAGATCGCCATCAAGAACCTGTTGCAGTTGGCGCAGGGTTCCGTGGTGGAACTGGATGGGCTGGCAGGGGAGCCGATGGATGTTCTGGTAAACGGTTATCTGATTGCTCAGGGCGAAGTTGTCGTAGTCAATGAGAAGTTTGGTATACGCCTGACCGATATCATCACGCCGAGTGAACGGATACGCAAATTAAACCGCTAATCGTGAAAAGAAAATATCAGAACCCGTTTTTGCCTCGGGCGGTGTTCCGCAGTCTCCTTTCAGCAGCAGCGCTCTGGCATTTCGCTTCACCGATCATGGCGGCTGGGGCGAGCGACAGCACAGTTACTTCCAGCGGCAGCCCCTTGCAGGTCATGCTCGGTCTGGGAGTGGTGCTCGCTGTGATTGCAGGTTGCGCATGGCTGCTCAAGCGTATGGGGGGGGCATACAGTGGACATGCAGGAGTGGTCAGGATAATCGGGGGATCAGCGGTGGGACAGCGCGAGCGCGTCGTTGTGGTCGAAGTGGCCGAAACCTGGCTTGTCATTGGCGTCGCACCCGGGCATGTAACCGTATTGCATAGCATGCCCAAAGGCGACATTGGCGCAAGTATGCTCCATTTCTCCGGGACGCCAGGACATGTCGAAAAAGATTCGAATTTTTCAGGGTGGCTGAAACGGTTGGCAGAAAAACATGGTGGATAGGGTGTCAGGTAAAAAATTTCGATCCAACATACGTATTGCCTACGGAGCAGTGCTCGCAGCCTTGTTGCTGACTACTTCCGTGGTTGCGCTGGCACAGGCAAAGGGAGGGTTTCCTGCCTTTAGCAGCATGCCTGCACCCCGGGGTGGACAAACTTATTCATTGAGCCTGCAAACACTGCTGCTGCTGACATCGCTGACATTTCTGCCAGCAGTGCTCCTGATGATGACAGGTTTTACCCGCGTCATCATTGTCCTTTCGCTGCTGCGGCAGGCCCTTGGCACCCAATCCTCCCCGCCCAACCAGGTGCTCGTCGGATTGGCGCTGTTCCTGACCTTTTTCGTCATGAGTCCGGTATTCGACAAGATTTATCAGGACGCATACCAACCTTATGTGGAAAACAGGATGACGATGGAGCAGGCATTGGAGAAGGGCACCGTGCCGCTCAAAGCTTTCATGCTGAAACAAACCCGGGAGGCCGATCTTGCGCTATTCGTCAAACTCTCGGGCAGGCCCCAGCTGAACGGACCGGAAGAAGTATCCCTTCGGGTGCTCGTTCCGGCCTTCGTTACCAGCGAGTTGAAAACCGCATTTCAAATTGGCTTCGCAGTATTCATTCCTTTTCTGATTATTGACATGGTCGTGGCATCGGTGCTCATGTCGATGGGGATGATGATGGTATCGCCGGCTCTCGTCGCGCTGCCTTTCAAGATCATGCTCTTCGTGCTGGTCGATGGATGGCATATGCTGATCGGTTCGCTGGCAGAGAGTTTTTATTGAGGATGCAACATGTTTATCCACCGGATGAAATGATGGAAAAGAACCATGACACCTGAAAGCGTAATGACACTCGGCCAGAAGGCAATGGAAGTTACCTTGATGGTTTCCGCTCCCTTGTTACTGGCCGCGCTGGTCACCGGATTGCTGGTCAGCATCTTTCAGGCTGCCACCCAGATCAATGAGATGACTCTGTCTTTCATTCCCAAACTCGTGGTCCTGTTTGCCATGCTGGTGCTTGCAGGGCCGTGGATGCTTTCGGTGCTGCTCGATTATATGAGGCAGGTACTGGAAGGAATTCCCGGAGTGATCGGATAGTTGTCAGGACTACCCGGAAAAAGACAGGCGAGAGGGCATCTTGCCTGTAACATCCGCCCTCCAGTGCTCGCTGGACCGGAGAGATAAAGCAGAATTTCATTATTGTTAAATGATCACGCTCAGCTCGGCCGATCTCAATGCGTGGCTCATTTCCTTTTTCTGGCCTGCCGCCCGTATTCTGGCGCTCCTCTCGGTAGCGCCGGTATTGGGAAATCTTGCAGTTCCTGTCAGGGTGAAGGTGGGATTGGGTATCTTCGTTGCGCTGGTCGTGGCGTCCAGCCTCGAACCCATGCCAGAGATCGAGCTGGTTTCCGCTCCCGGCCTGCTGGTCCTCGGTCAGCAGATCATGATCGGGCTGGCAATGGGCTTTGCCATGCGCATCATCTTCAGTGCGATTGAATTGGCGGGAGAAATTGCAGGCTTGCAGATGGGCCTGGGGTTTGCTACGTTCTTTACGCCTCACAGCGATGGCAGCAGTCTTGTTCTAGGGCGTTTCCTGGGTCTGCTGGGAACGCTCGCATTTTTATCATTCAACGGCCATCTGTTGATGCTGTCTGCGCTGATCGACAGCTTCAACGCCTTCCCGATCTCCACCGAACCCTTTTCAAATATGGGATGGAAAAGCTTGGCGGAGTGGGGGAGTATTATTTTTAGCGTCGGCCTGCAACTTGCGTTGCCGGTGGTCTCGGCATTGTTGATTGTCAACCTCGCGCTGGGCATTCTGACACGCGCGTCGCCCCAACTGAACATCTTCGCGGTAGGTTTTCCGATTACCCTGATGGTTGGAATGTCAGCGCTCATGCTGTCGCTTCCGCACTTTACCCCAGTGATCGAGCGATTGATTACTGAAGGACTGCAAACCATGCTCGAGGTGGCGCAAAACGCCCGTTGAGCTCAGCGGCTTACCTTACGACGAACGAAGGCAAGGCTGGCAAGACCTATACCAAGCAGGGCTAGGGAATCTGATTCCGGAAGCTCGTTGATTGCAACAATAGCGTTTCCATTGGCAGGATCTGCAAGATCGAGAAGTTCGAGACTTGATTCCGTTCCTTTCTTGCTTTTTATGGGAAAGGGTATATCTCCTATGACCTGGATAAGGCCCCAGCCGCTTGAAAAGTCTGAGGAGATAACTTCTGTCCCGTATAGCCTTCCTAGATTCTCACCTCCATCTGCATTCCGGAAGCGTCCTGTTCCGCCTGTTATATCGAAGAAGGAGCTCTTTAACGTAAATATGGATGGGCTGGAAGGAACGAACTGCCCCCAGTAATCGGCAAAAATTTGGTCTCCACCGAAAAAGGTAAATGTCATTTTTCCTTGAAAGGAAAAATAACTGAAATCTGCTGCGGGCGTGATGCAGTCCTTGGCGGCGAGGGAAACCGCGCCAAAAGACGAAATTCCGCTGCCGATGATCGTGCCTCCCGGTAAAATCGGGCCTCCCGGGAAGGGGGCGCATCCAGGCTCCGGCTGAATATGTTCCTGTATGGCTGCGCTTACCGTGAAAAGTGCTGCCTCGATGCCAGAAATGGGCGCGAGGGTCGCCATACCGGCGGTGATTGAAGCTATAGAGCGCTTTATCAGCGTTATGCGAGCTACTTTCAATTTAAGCTCCTTTTAATAATCATTAGCGCATCAATTATTGAAATCTCACGTCAAAGAGAGGGTAAAAAAATTCACTCGATCTCCAATCTATAATGCGCGACTTTCCGCGTCAACCTTCTGATTGGAAATAGTCACTCTAACGCCGAATTCCAGACTATTAGTTACTTAGGCTGATTACAACGGAGTAAAGCGATCTCCGAACAAATCCAGTAAACTGCCATGCGGGGAGTGACCCGGGAACGATGGTATGGCAGACCGATCTCCGCTCCTGACCTCTCTTCACACTCGCGCTTGGCGAGATAATTCATTTATTACTATTCGATATAGGGGTATTTTCATGTTGATTAAAAACAATTATATATTCTCCGCTGCAATATCGGTCCTGATTGCAGTCGCCGGGTCGGCGGAAGCCGCCTCATGCCCGGCAGGTACAGCCGCTACCGCAGTCAAGGGTAAAATATTCAATAATGCTGTCAACCTCGGCGCCACTTCGGGCACTCTGGGGACCGTCCAGCTCGAAGTTGGTAATGGGCCCAAAGTTAAATGCGGTATCATCGGCACTGGTGGCGTGGGAGCCGATCGCTCGATCAACTTCACGCACACCTTTGTGTGTGATGACAGCCTTCTGACCAGCCGGGGGGAAACTGTCCATTCCCAGCTTACCTTGAATACCACTGGTACAAGTGCATTCCAGGCGTGCGATCCCAGTAATTCCCTAGGAGGAGGCTCTTATGGGACATTCCAGGAAACGTCCGTCCCCGTACCCGGAACCGGGCGAGGGATGTTTCAGGGGGTCACTGTGGGTAGAATCGCAGTTGACGGTACCATGAATTGCCAATTTGCAATTGACATGAAATTCCAGGGTGAGATTTGTATGCCCAGTCAGTAATTTTGAGGATCGGGGTCGCGCTGGGATCGCCGTCTTTAGACGAGACATTGGGGGGCGCGACCACCATGCACGCAAGGCAGACAAAGACTTGCCGTATTCGATAGTTGGTACGATCCGCCTCCTGTGATTCATACTTTATATAGGCCTCAATATGATTAGCAGTGTGTTGAAGTTTTGGCAGTGGCTGCTAAAGTGAAAGTGGATATAGGGAAAATTGCAGGAATGTGCTAATACCTTTGCCAATCCGTCAATTTTTCGTTTGAGTATAATCAACGGGAGTCAGGAATGACTATACTTGATCATGCCACTTTTATTAATCGCCTGAAGGGAAAATCGATCAACACCAGTGCGTTGAGGCAGTCTTACCCCGATTTGAACTTGAGAGGATTGCCGGCCGACGGGACGATGGAAGGCAGCCTTCCAAACCTCGAGAGGCTCTGGGAAATTATCGATAACTATGATCACGATGGGAACGTCAATACCATTTCCGATCCTCCCGCCGTGGCGATTGCCGAGTGGTTGTTTGCCGGAACAGGAGGCACTGAGCCTGGGACGGGTGAGCCGATAAACTGGAAAATGCTTGCGGAACTGGGTGACAGGAGTATCACGAACAATAGCAACGCGCATAAAACGGCGATCGAGCGCACGGGCATCGGCTTGTATTATGGCGACCATTCCCAATTCCATGACGACATTCTAAGGGGAAACCAGGCCGCGCTACGGACACAGATTGACGCCATGAGCATGGGCAACTGGCGAATGGGATCGATTGAACCCGGATATATCACGATAGAAAAAACTTCAGGGGAAGCAACGCGTCTACGTGAAAGTTCGTGTATCGGATGGGTGATGGAGAATGTTCAGGCCGCCTATGAGGGGGCTAACCAGGGAACGCGTTTTGCAGAAATAAACGCCCGGGTAAAGGAGGCGGACTTGCGCGGTACTGTCCTTTGTGAAGAACTGCAAGATGATGGGTGGACCGCCGTATTTTATAGCCCGCGAACAGCCGAAGACCTTTCTGCTGCGGATGAGCGCGAGAAACTCGGCGCGCTGAATATGGCAAAGGCGGGTGCGCGCATCTGGAAATCCCCTGTTTCCGGATCTACCGGTGTTCGCTGCGATGCAGTCGTTTCCGGTTATCGGGGAGTAACGCCGGACAGTAAAACCGAAACGTTACTGGAAAAACTGGAGAAGTCGCCATTCTTCGTAGGAGTGGCGAATGGCGGTCTGCATACCTTCGTAGGGCATAACGGGAGCGTGTGCGATTTCCACTGGAAGGCGCAGCCGGATGACAGGGACGCGATGACCGAGAACCCTGTTCGCCAGTGGGCGTGGGATACAGGGCTTTACATGATTCCACCCGGTTATTGGTAAGAAAACTCCAGGCGAAGAAGGTGAAGGCGACGCTCAAGATATTAGGTCGGAGCGAAACGGAACCCGACCTACCGATTCACTTTCCCGATTCAGCGAGAAATCGTTTAAATGGAAAGTTTTTGTCGCGCTTATCAGCTACAAGGCGTTTTTTCAGCCCAATAGCCTTGCCATGCGGCCCAGTGCGCTCTCCAGGTTGGACATTGCAGTTGCAAAGGAGAGCCTGATATAACCTTCGCTCCCAAACGCGGAGCCTGGCACTACCGCGACCCCCCCCTGTTCCAGCAGATATTCGCTAAATGCGATATCGCTGCGATCCTTGATCATCTCGTTACCGTGCAAACGTGCGATTGCTTCCCGTGCATCGGCAAACGCGTAGAACGCTCCCTCGGACAGCAGGCAATGGATGCCGGCGATACCATTGAGGGCATCAGTCACGAAACGATTCCTCTGGCGGAACGCTTCCACCATCGGTGTGATACAGGATTGATCGCCATTCAGCGCTGTTTCAGCCGCGACTTGGGAAATAGAGGCAGGGTTTGAAGTGCTCTGCGACTGGACATTCTCCATTGCGGTGATGATGTGGGCGGGACCTGCGCAATAACCAATCCGCCAGCCCGTCATGGCATACGCCTTCGAAACTCCGTTGAGCACCACCGTGCGGGGATACAGGGCCGGACATGCATTCAGAATATTGACGAACTTGCCATCCGATAGCAGGATGTGCTCGTACATGTCATCCGTGGCAATCAGGATATGGGGATGCCTGAGTAAAACTTCTCCCAATGCCTTGAGTTCGTCCAAAGTATAAACCCCCCCGGAGGGATTGCTGGGGCTGTTGATAACGAACATTCTGGTTTTCGGTGTAATGGCTTGCTCGAGCTGATCTGCTGTAATTTTGAAACCCTGCTCGATACCCGCCTCGACAATGACTGGCTTGCCTTCGGCGAGCAGGACGATGTCAGGATAAGAGACCCAGTAGGGCGCCGGTATGATGACCTCATCCCCTGGATTGATGACAGACAGTGTTAGATTGAAAAAGCTTTGCTTGCCTCCGCACGAAACCAGGATTTGCCCCGCAGTATAGTCGAAGCCATTTTCGCGCTTGAACTTGGCGATGATTGCATTCTTGAGGCCAGGTGTTCCACCGACAGCCGTATATTTCGTAAAACCGCGCTGAATCGCGGCAACTGCGGCATCCTTGATGTGCTGTGGGGTATCGAAATCGGGTTCGCCGGCGCCCAACCCGATAATATCCTTGCCTTCCGCTTTCAGGCGTGCGGCTCGGGCAGTGACAGCCAGAGTAGGGGAGGGCTTGATGGCCTGAACGCGCTTTGAGAGTTCCACAATAATATCCTTACTAATGTCCTTATGCTAATGGCACTTGTGCTGCGTGATAAAATCAGCCATCAAGTCGCGAATGATGCTACATGCGCTGGTTGGAGGAGATGGAAAAACGCCCACCTTTTGATGAGGCGGAGATTTGAAACATGATGAAGTGGGGCAGGGTAACCGGTTCTCTCCTGTAATTCCCGGAAAGCTCCATCTGACCGCCTGCACCGCGCATACTTGCGAAAAATACGCAATCCGCTTCTCCAGTTTGACGAGGAGTCAGGCGAAGCAGAAACAATGCTGCAAGTCATGGAATTAACTGAAAAACAGTAGACTATGATGAATTTGGATTATACCCGTGATTATTACCTTTCCCAATAGCCCTTATAAGCTCAACCAGCTATTTCAGCCCGCAGGCGATCAGTCGGCGGCGATCGAAAAACTGGTGGAGGGAATAGAGGACGGGCTAGCATTCCAGACACTGCTGGGGGTGACGGGCTCCGGCAAGACCTTTACGATGGCCAATGTCATTGCGCGGCTGGGACGTCCCGCCATTATCATGGCGCCAAACAAGACTCTGGCAGCTCAGTTGTATGCGGAAATGCGGGAATTTTTCCCGGAAAATGCCGTCGAGTACTTTGTATCGTATTACGACTATTATCAGCCGGAAGCATATGTCCCCTCGCGGGACCTTTTTATCGAGAAAGATTCCGCCATCAATGAGCATATCGAGCAGATGCGCCTGTCTGCTACCAAGGCGCTGCTTGAGCGGGACGACGCCATCATCGTCGCCACGGTGTCGTGCATCTATGGGATAGGCGATCCTGTGGATTATCACGGCATGATCCTCCATCTGCGGGAGCATGAAAAGATCACGCAAAGGCAGGCAATACAGCGTCTGACAGAAATGCAGTACGAGCGTAACGAATTCGAGTTCAGCCGGGGAACCTTCCGGGTGAGGGGAGATGTGCTCGACATCTTTCCCGCGGAAAGCTCGGAAACCGCCGTGCGTGTTTCCCTGTTTGATGACGAGGTGGAAAGCATGACATTGTTCGATCCTCTTACCGGTCGCACTTCGAGAAAGGTATCGCGCTATACCGTTTATCCTTCCAGCCATTACGTGACGCCAAGGAGCACCACCTTGCGCGCCATCGAGACAATCAAGACGGAGTTGAGGGAGCGCATGGATTTTTTCCAGCAGCACAACAAGCTGGTGGAGCTGCAGCGCATCGAACAGCGCACCCGTTTCGATCTGGAAATGCTCAACGAACTGGGTTTCTGCAAAGGCATCGAGAACTATTCGCGCCATCTGTCAGGAAAAAAATCGGGGGAGCCGCCGCCTACTTTGATGGATTACCTGCCGCCCCGAACGCTGATGGTAATCGATGAGAGCCACGTGACGGTTCCGCAAGTCGGAGGAATGTACAAGGGTGATCGAGCTCGCAAGGAAAATCTTGTCGATTACGGATTTCGCCTGCCTTCAGCGCTGGATAACCGTCCCCTCCGGTTCGATGAATTCAGCAAAATCATGCCGCAAACGGTGTTTGTATCCGCGACGCCGGCGGAATTCGAAAAGGTACACAGCGGACAGGTTGTCGAGCAGGTGGTGCGACCCACAGGTCTCGTAGACCCGCAGATCGAAGTTAGACCGGCCAGCACCCAGGTGGACGATCTGATGTCGGAAGTAAGGCTACGCACAGCTAAGGACGAGCGGGTGCTGGTAACGACACTTACCAAACGCATGGCCGAGGACCTGACCGACTATTTTGCCGATCACGGCATCAGAGTACGGTATCTGCATTCGGATATCGATACGGTGGAAAGGGTGGAAATTGTGCGTGACCTGAGACTGGGGAAGTTCGATGTACTGGTCGGCATCAATCTGTTGCGTGAAGGTCTGGATATGCCGGAGGTATCACTGGTAGCCATACTCGACGCGGACAAGGAGGGCTTTCTTCGTTCAGAGCGATCATTGATACAGACTATCGGTCGCGCGGCGCGTCACATCAATGGCACCGCACTTCTTTATGCGGACAGGATCACTGACTCCATGCGGCTTGCAATGGATGAGACCGAGCGACGGCGCAACAAGCAGGTCCTGTTCAATCAGGCGCATGGTATTACGCCGCGAAGCGTGCATAAGCGCGTCAAGGATTTGATTGACGGTGTTTACAGCATGGAAACAGCCCAGCAGCAGCTTAAGGCAGCGCAAACGCAGGCGCGGTATGAAGCCATGAGCGAAACGCAGCTGGCAAAAGAAATCAAATCACTGGAAAAACAGATGCACGAGGCAGCAAAAAATCTCGAATTCGAGAAGGCGGCGGAATATAGAGATGAATTAAAAAGATTAAAAAACAAGCTCTTTGTAGGATTTGTGGAACCCGAGGATGAGAAAGGGACGGGCGCGGCGAAATCCCGGGGGAAGCTGCGAAGAGCGGTGAGATAGGCAGATTGAATGCCAGGAAGCGTCAACACGCTTTTTCTGCGCTAATTGATCACCGTGGCCGAGTTCGCGAAAATAATTTCCTTGAAGGTGCGATTGTGGGTCTTGCTGTTGAAGTTTTTCATGACAAGACTTTGATCAAAACGTACTCGGTCACCCACTTTAACCCGCATCGTTGGCGCCGCGATCCAGAAACGTTTCTCGGTATTCGCCAACTCCATATAGGTATAGCCTGGAGCATCCAGCGTGGAGAGAACCTTGCCTTCATTGGCTGGCATTCCTGTCGCTGAGCCGGCTGCCGAGGCGCCCGCACTGGCGCCGGCATTTTCCGCAAGGGCGGACAGGGGACTGAAAAATAGGATGCCAATAAAAAAAGCTGTCGCAAGATATGCTGTCTTCAAAACGACTCTCCTCAGTAAATAATAGCCGCGCAATAATACACCTCAATCTCCCCGGTTCCAACGGAAAATTTTCCGGGAAAAAGCGGATGCAGACTTTTTGGGTTTTCAGGAACGGGCTTCAGCGCGTCCCCGTCCAGGGATCTGTCGGCGCATCATCGCGATGTTGGCTGCCCGTTGCGGGAGCATTCCGGGGATCGAAAAGAAAAAGGGAAGGTGTCGAGCCATCCAGCACTGTGGGAGTACCGGGAACAGGCCGCTGCATCACCGTAATTCCGGGCGCTACAGTATTTGAGGATAATGATCCTGCCACGGATTGATCCTGCTGTTGCAGCACATTGCCGGCGCTCATTCCCTCATGATCGTATTTGCGAGCACAGATAGCAGCGCCTTCTACTATGCTGCGCCCCGCTTTCTGCTCCGAAGCCTCGCAGGAAAGTTTTTGATATTCCGGCATGTATTCCGAGGCTTCCTTGTAGCGGCCGGCTTTCATCAATTCTCTTACATGAAGTTGTGCATCACGGAATTTACTCTGAGGGTCGGATTGTTGAAATGTCAGGGGCACATCCTCCGCGAAAGCACTTGTAATCCACACCATGGAGATAGCCACAACGATGAGTCGCATATCAGCTCCTTTCAGTGAATGGAATTTTTGAGGGATTATAGAATGATGATTTCAGAAAAAAAACCCGCCGCAATTTAGGTATTTACTTTTCCATTTATCACGCCACAGCGCTTCTTTCTTTTACAAGCTTCTTCTACAGGCGTGCACAGCACAGGTGTGCCACAAGCATCTGAGCGGAGCATGAGATCAGGGATATCAGGAAGGATTGGAAAGTGAAGGATACAAAAAAGAGACCCGGCAAGGAGTATTCGGCCTTTACCGGGTCAGTGGCATCCACTACAAGAGGGAGAAAAAAGCGGATGCCTGAGGATCATTTTCCCTTAGTCTGACTATGGTTTCTGTGCGCAGGCGCACATAAAATTGAATTTTCTTGCTCTGGCATTCGCTCACAAGGAGAAAGCATGAAAAATGTTCTGGCAGCCAGTATCGCTTGGTAACGCTGCCCGTCCTGGTCCAGGCAGCGGATATAACGGAAGCACCTCGACCACCAATGCCAATTATGTCGAACCCTCCGCCCGAATGACAATCAAGCCCGGAATGAAAATTGATCATCTGTTTGTCCGCAATCTGAAGCATCCTTACATTCTTCAGCACCTTACTGATCGGGGCTATTATGTTGGTGAAACTTGTGTGCTTCTCTTTGATGCGCTTGAAGGCCGTGGTGAACAGCTGCTTGCTGCCATTCGGGAGGTGACGCCATTGCCAGTCACACCCATCGTCTAATGTATGGGGCCATGTTTTGATGCTTCGATGCCGCAGGATATTGAACTTGCAATAAGGCTCGTACTATTGATTGAGTACTGCTGACAGTGTCACGGCGGAAAACGATGGCATCGCGATTATTTCTATCATCTCTATTTTCTTGATTTGCGTATAATGTATATTATGTTAAATTTAATCATAAGAAACATTAAAGGGCAGGCGTGGCCTCCGCTCATGGCTATCATGGTAGTTTGGAAGCTGAATCTGCGTTGACGGACACAACTGGCTCGCGGGCTTATCGACAGCGCGAGCATGCGCCGCATTGGGCCAACAACCACAGTCCCCCGCCATGATATTTTCCCCTCTTATCTATCAAGCCATCCCCAAATCACTCAAAATCTGCGCGGAATACAGCCGGGTTTCCAACGGCTCTATTTTCTCCCCGCGTAACCACTTGGCCAGGTTCCCTTCACCCCAGTTATAGGCTTTAAGCGCGAGTTCCCACGTACCAAACTTCTTATACAGCCTGGCCAGAAACTGCCCGGCATAATCGATGGCTTGGGCCGGGTTAAGCGGGTCTACGCCAGGATGCCAGCGCGTCACGATTTGCATTATTCCCATTGCCCCGGCGCTGGATACTGTGCGCCCGAAAACAATGTCATCCCGAAAACGTGACTCCTGCCACGCCAGACGCGCCAGCATACCGGACGGTATTCCGTAACGCTTTTCCGCTGCTTCAAGCAGTGGTTTATACCTGGCGCCGCGCCCGTTCAAATCATCGACCCAATTCTCCATACACACCCCGAAATCAGATCAAGACATGCGTCAGGCACATAATTTTATCAGGCTGCGTCATGAACTTCGAATAAGAGCGGCCAGTGCATTGCACTCCACCGGCATAAGGAGAGTTTCGATGACTGCAGACTCCTGTGCCTCCAGGTCGTTCTCTATCCGTTCCCAACCTGGTGTTCATGCCTGCACCTCCTCGCCCGCTTCCTTTTCCAGAAGAGAATGCTTGCGCTCCACCCCCCAGCGGTAATCTGCCAAGGCGCCGTCGTTGCGCACTACCCGATGGCACGGGATGGCCACCGCGAGCCGATTGGCCGCGCAGGCCTGCGCCACTGCCCGCACTGCACGGGGCGAGCCGATGCGTCTTGCAATATCTGTATAGCTGACCGTCTGCCCCACGGGAATTTCGCACAGGGCTTGCCACACACGCTGCTGAAACGAAGTGCCGCGCACATCAAGCGGCAGATCCAGGCCGATACCCGGCGCCTCGATAAAGCCGACAACCTGCGCCACCAATTGTTCATAATCCGCATCGCCGCCGATCAGGTCGGCACGAGGAAAACTGTCCTGCAGATCGCGCACCAGCTTTTCCGCATCCTCCCCCAGGAGAATCGCACAGATGCCACGGTCGCTTTGCGCAACAAGGATTGATCCTAGGGAGCACTCCCCGATGGCAAAGCGAATTTTCGTATCGATGCCGCCAGCGCGATAGCGAGTGGGTGTCATGCCCAGAATCTTGTTCGACTTTTCATAGAAACGGCTATTGGAACTGTATCCCGCATCAAAAATGGCACCCGTCACTGACCCGCCACGTCCCAGTTCATCGCGCACCTTTCTCTCACGTTGCACAACGGCATATTGTCTCGGCGTCAATCCGGTCACCTGTTTGAACACGCGATGGAAGTGATAAGTGCTCATGCCCGCTTGCCTGGCAAGGACGTCGAGGATCGGGATATTCTCCGTTCCCTCAATGATGCGGCAGGCCTGGGTGACCTTGGCCGTATATTGCTCGGCCAACGTAGGCCGGTCCGGCTGGCAGCGCTTGCAGGGCCTTAAACCGGCCTGCTCGGCTTCTTCGCGCGTCCTGTAAAAACTGACATTCTCCGGCCGTGCTGGACGAGCTACGCAGGAAGGACGGCAGTAAACCCCAGTGGTCCGCACGCCGTAATAAAAATTGCCGTCCGCTTCAGTGCTGCGCGCCTTGACAGTGGCCCAACGCGGGTCATTGAGCGTTGCATCGGCAAGCTGTGCTTTTTTCATTGATGTATTCGGACTCATGATCGCATTCGCTTATATGCTGATAACGACCGCCAATTTACCAATGCCGCAAGCCCACCGCACTCCGGATCTTGCTTTCGAATTCGATGATTAATTACCCTGCTTTACCCATATAAAAGTTGAACAAGCAGTCGTGTTACCTGTCTCAAGGTTGTATGTAGGTGGTATGTAGAATATCTGAGTCATCCCATTCTGCACAATGACCCTGATGAAACATCAGAGCAGTTTGCCGACATGAAGTACGGGGGGGTTATGATCCTCCCGTGGGGCGCAAGAGCCGCCCCGCAATCCTTGCCAGGCCGATCGAACCCATCAAAGAACTGCTAATCAAGGGCATCCGGCACGATGGATCGACCTTTCGCCCAAGCGACTGGGCCGAACGATTATGTGGCGTCGCGGCGCTACTGGATTCAGATGCGATAGTGCCAATCCGTGCGCATCAAGCAGCTCGCCCTGGTTTCTACTGTTCTTCCCACGTACGGCCTGCCATCATTAGCGGTGTCATTTGCGTGATCGTCGACCTGCGTCTGCGCGACCTGGAGAAGCGAGTCTGGGATTTCGTCACAGGCTTCGCGCACGATAACAATCTCATCATGCTCGAATATTGTCAATTTGCCGGAGGCTTGGTTTAGGGCGCAATGGAACTTAAAAACCTGGTCAAGGCACATCCGGCACCTGGGCACTCTGCAGGAGACGCGACACGGTAGCAGATGGATGTTGAATAGTTTGCATCGTCCTGGCTCAAAGATTGGCTTTTTAGACGGAAGGTTATTCCTTCTTTATTTCTGTTCCCGTCAGTATCGGCCATTTGGCAAACGCAAGAATCCATAGAAGAATCAGGATGCCCCCAGGGATCAAGGCAATCCAGGATAATGCTGGTTTGAAACCTGCTCTTTCGAAGATTCTCCAAAATGGAACGACGAAAAAGAGTGCGGATACTATCAGCCATTGCAGGATCGCAAATTCACTCATCTTACCTCCCACTATTCAATATGACTCTTGCGGCTTCAACCACAAGAACCCTTTCACTATTTTTCAATTTTACCTGTCCCTATATCTGATGGCAGTTTTTTCAAAAAAGCTTTTAAACTATTTATCGCCTTGTTTCTACTCCCTCCCAGTCCTAAACGTAGCATAAGGTCTTATGTTCCACCTATCGTCGATATCTGGCTTCCCCTGCATATTTTCCGCGATAATCGTGATTTCAGTCACAACAAATAAGATCGAGTCTGTTCAATGCATCTTTCGATAATCATTCCCGCTTTTAACGAAGAGCTTCTGATTGAAGCCTGTCTAAAATCTGTTCATGCATCGCTCGCAGCGAATGCCAAGCCTGGCTTTACCTCGGAAATTATTGTAGTCGACAACAACTCCACGGATAAAACGGCTGAGCTTGCGAGGCAGGCTGGTGCGCAGGTCGTTTTCGAGCCAGTCAATCAGATTGGCCGGGCGCGAAATACCGGAGCTGCCGTGGCAACAGGAGGCTGGCTATTATTTGTGGATGCCGACAGTATTTTGAATCCCGAATTATTTGGCGATATTCTGCGGTTGATAGAAGAAGGCAGAATTGTAGGTTGCGGGAGCGCTATCAAAATGCAGGACCTGCCGTGGTGGGCCAGTGGGGTATTGCGACTTTGGACTGCAACATCCGTCCTCTTTCGCTGGGCGGCCGGCGCACTTGTCGTCAGCCGCGCTGATGCATTCCGTGATGTGGGTGGCTTCGACCAGGAACTTTATGCCGCTGATGAAATAACCCTGAGCGAAAAACTGAAAAAATGGGGACGGACGCGCGGCCTGCAATTCCCGATCCTGACGAAACATCCGCTGGAGTCCTCGCCGCGAAAGGTCCAGCTCTACTCCGCGGGAGAGATTTTTGGGCAGATCGCACGCGTTATGCTGAGTCCCCGCCGGTCTCTGCAAGACAAAAAGCACCTGTCAGTCTGGTACGATGGGCGGCGCTAACCTGTCACGGGCAATAACACCAAAGTGCGCATTCCCCTCCCCTTTGACAAGGTCTTGCGCTGGGTGGGATTAGTTCACGAAACGGAAAAATCGTCACGCTAATCGTGGGTCGAAGCCGGCACCCAGCGATACAGGGTCGGAATAGACACGCCGAGGTTCCTGGCCACGTCCTTGGGGGGGACACCGCTGGCCAGCAGCTTCCTGGCCGACTCGATCTTACTGTCCGTCATCTTGGGCTTGCGCCCACCCTTGCGGCCGAGCTGCCGGGCGATCTCCAACCCGGCGCGGGTGCGCTCGACAGTCAGTTCGCGTTCCATCTCGGCGAGGCTGGCCATGACATGGAAGAAGAACCGGCCGGAGGGGGTTCCGGTATCGATAGCATCGGTGAGGCTCTTGAACTGAGTGCCCTGCTTGCGCAGTTCGCCGACCAGATCGACCAGTTGCTTGACGCTGCGACCCAGTCGATCCAGTTTCCAGACGACCAGTGTGTCGCCTTCGCGCAGCATTTCAAACGCCTTGGTCAAGCCAGGACGATCGGTTCTCTTGCCGCTCACCTTGTCCTCAAAGACTTTTTGACACCCGGCCTTGGTCAAGGCTTCCCGTTGCAACTCAAGGTTCTGATCCTGCGTCGAGACACGCGCATAACCAATCAACATGACTTGTCTCCCGAATGGTCATCGTTGCGCTCTTCGTCTTCGACATCCTGCTGCACGGCAGGCAGTTGCTTGAGCAGCACCGGTAGCACGATCTGCACGGTATCCCATACTACATGGAGGTCGATATCACTGCCGTCCTGGTCGGTGCCATGCAGCACCGAGCCGAAAACACGTGGGTTCGCCGCACAAAAGCGACTTGTCGCTTCGCGTACTGTACTTCGCTTGAGGTCAAGCGCAACGGAGGGTCGCATCGGTATTCTTCCTTATCGAAACTCGTTGAGATGATAGCCAATCAAGAATAGAATTTCAAGAACTATTTTCGAGAATAGCAATGCCTTAATTTTGCGCCCCGTATCAACATGCTGGCCTAGTTTCTCGAAATCCCTCGTTTATAAGAAGAAGGAATTTGCATGCCCCGCCGTTCGATCCTCTCCGCCGCCGAGCGGCAAAGCCTTCTGGCGTTGCCCGACAACCACGCCTACCCGATCCGGTACTACACGCTCAGCGAGTCCGACCTTTCCATCATCCGACAGCGGCGAGGTGAGGCGAATCGCCTCGGCTTCGCGGTCCAGCTCTGCTACCTTCACTTTCCGGGCACGGTTCTTGGCGTCGGCGAGCCACCATTTCCTCCTTTGCTGAATCTATTGATCCGACCAAGTGAAGTTTGAATTTTTCACACTGCCTATTTGACGTAAGGATCCTGAAAATATTTCTTCACCCGATCAGGGGGTTGCTCCAATATCAGCATATATTTAGTGGCCGCTTCCTTGAGTTTGACTTTGTGCGCACCGGTGCTTTTGAGCAGATATCTCTAAAATAGATGAAGAGATAAATTAATTTTTATTATTGATAAACAAAATACGAGGATGCTACTGTAATAAATGACATTAAATATGAATTTGTTCCCTGCCTGCTGAAACTGCTGAATGTCGAACACACCTCCTGTCCCAGAACAAGCTGACGGGGAAACCTATCGCGCTGTAATTCTCGGTGCTGGCGTTTCGGGTCTCTGTATGGGCAGGACCTTGCGTAAAGCCGGCATCACCTCATTTCTCATTATCGAGAAATCTGGAGGAATTGGAGGCACATGGGGGGACAATACCTATCCCGGAGCCGAGTGTGATGTCCGCTCTCACCTCTATTCGTACTCCTTCGACCTCAACCCCGACTGGTCTCAGGCTTACGCTCCACAACCTGAAATCCGTGAATATCTGGTGCGCTTTGCCACGAAGTTCGATCTCCTGCCTCACATCAGGCTCAATGCCACGCTGACGAGCGCGCGCTTTGATCCCGAACAGGGGTTCTGGCTGTTACGGCTTGAAAACGGGGAGCAACTGAAGGCAAATTTCTTCATCTGCAGCGCGGGGCCGCTGAGCGAGCCGCGATACCCCGATATCCCGGGCATGGATATCTATAAAGGCCGCCTGTTTCACTCTGCCCGATGGGATCACGATTATTCCCTTGATGGCAAGCGGGTCGCGGTTATCGGCACGGCGGCGAGCGCGGTCCAGATCATTCCCCGCATTGCCCCCCTTGCTGCAAGGCTTTACGTCTGCCAGCGCTCCCCTAACTGGGTCATCCCCAGGCTGAATCATGTGTACGCCCCATGGGAAAAAGCCCTGTTTCGGTTAAGGCCGGTCATCAAAGCCAACCGCTTTCTGCTCTATTGGCTTCACGAAATGAACCGTCTTTCCTTTAATCCCGGCGGTTTCATGGCAAGGATCGGGCGCGGGCTTGCAGAATGGCATCTCAGGCAGCAGGTGATCGATCCGCGCCTGCGGGAAGTGTTACGTCCCAGCTATCCCTTCGGCTGCAAGCGCGTCCTGCTTTCCAACGACTACTACCCTACCCTCATACGCTCCAACGTGGAGCTGATCGATACTCCCATCCAGCAAATCAACCGCACCAGTATCCTTACGGGCGACGGGCAGAAACGTGAAGTGGACGCGATTATCTGTGCGACCGGCTTCAATGTAAAACATATGTTGTCGGTAGAAATACAGGGTTTGCATGGCGATACCCTGAACGAGGTGTGGGCAGGTGAACCCAAGGCTTACCAGGGAGTCACAGTGGCTAGCTTCCCCAACCTTTTCATACTTCTGGGGCCAAACACGGGGCAAGGACATACTTCCGCAATCCTTTTTATAGAAACCCAGGTGAGCTATGCGCTGAAATGCATCCAGGAGGTTGCCAGGCAGCGGAAGCGCTTTCTTTCAGTGAAACCTGAAGCCATGAATCGGTATAACGAGGAATTGCAAAGGACTTTATCGACAACGGTATGGGCTGCAGGATGCCGGAGTTGGTACAAGACAGAATCCGGAAAAATCATCGGAATTTATCCGGGATTCTCTTTTCAGTATGCAAAGCAGCTTCGAGAACCCCGATTCGAAGATTATGTTATGTGTTAAGCCTCGTGGGCTGGTAGCTCCGTGCAGTCAACCACTGCGGCCCTACCACAGATCCCCGAGCACCCTGTTGAGTATGAAAAGCACCACCGCCAGTCCCAGCAATCCCAGCAGCTTGCCACTTTCCTCCATCCTGTCTGCGATCAGGCCCGAAACCTCGCCAGATTTACGGAAGAAATACAATGCAACCGCAATGCCGACCACCATTGCTGCATACAATATTTCCACATAGCCGACCTGAAAATACCATTCACTTTTGTCCACGCCCGGCATTTCCTTTCCTGTTTATCTTGCGTCCTGGTTAGCAGGGAGCGCTTCTCCTGCCTGTCCTCTCGATAGGCTCCTGCCGCTGGATGTCCGGCAGTTCTGCAGTTCTAGGCGGCGACGACATGGAGCATTCGCAGCAGCTCTTCCGCCGCAGGCCTGGAAGAAGCCGGGTTCTGACCGGTTATCAGCTTATCGTCAACCTTGACGTAGGGTATCCAGTTGTCTGCCTTGCTGTATATGGCGCCGCGCTCCCTCAGCCGATCTTCCAGCAGGAATGGAACAACCGAGGTCAGGCCCACCGCTTCTTCCTCGGTATTTGAAAAACCGGTCACGCGCATCCCTTTGATCAGATACTCCCCGTCTTTTCCTCGCACGTTGACCAACGCAGCGGGAGCATGACACACTGCGGCAATCGGTTTATCGGCTTCTATGAAATCCTCCAGCAGTGAAATGGATATCCGGTTATCCGGCATCTCCCACATCGGGCCATGCCCTCCGGGATAAAAGACCGCATCGTAATCGGCTGCCGAGATGTAGGTCAGCTCTTTCGTATGCGCAAGCTCAGCCTGTGCGGCGCCGTCTGTCCGGAAGCGGCGCGTCAGGTGAGTCTGGTTTTCCGGGAGATCGCTTTTCGGGTCGATCGGTGGCATATTGCCTTTCGGCGAAGCCAGCGTGATTTCCGCTCCTGCATCCTTGAACACATAATAGGGGGCAACGAATTCTTCCAGCCAGAGGCCGGTTTTCTTTCCAGTGTCGCCAAGTTGATCATGGGATGTCAGAACGATGAGAATTTTCATGTTCATCTCCTTTGTGAAAAACATTGAAACACCAACGGAAAATTGGAACAGTTAATCTATAGCAGGTATTGGCAACGCTTTCAAACTCGACAATCGACCAACGATGCTGGTAATTGAAATACAACATCCGGGAGGACCGGAGGTGCTGGCGCCCGCGTCCCATCCGGTTCCCAAGCCTGGCCCTGGTGAAATCCTGATCAAGGTGGCAGCGGCCGGGGTAAATCGTCCCGATATCCTGCAGCGCCGGGGGCTTTACCCTCCCCCTCCAGGCTCCTCGGAAATACCCGGGCTTGAAGTCGCGGGGGAAATCGTTGGATCAGGCGAAGGCGCAACCCGATTCAAGCTGGGCGAAAAGGTTTGCGCGCTTGTTGCAGGGGGTGGCTATGCTGAATACTGCGCGGTGCACGAAAACAACGCCCTGCCGATACCATTGGGCCTTGACATGATCGAGGCAGCGGCATTGCCGGAAACCTTTTTTACCGTCTGGACCAACCTGTTTCAGCGCGGCAAGCTCAAATCGGGCGAGACTGTACTCATTCATGGGGGCACTTCGGGCATTGGCACCACCGCCACAATGCTGGCCAAGGCTTTCGGCGCCGTTATCCTAACAACAGCAGGCTCGGAGGAAAAATGCCGGGCATGCGTTGCCCTGGGCGCTGATTTCGCCATCAATTACCGCACGCAGGATTTCGTCGAGGAAGTCCGGAAGTTTACGGATGGCAAAGGAGTCGATGTCATTCTCGATATCGTCGCCGGAGACTATGTGGCGAGAAACTACAAGGCGGCTGCGCTCAATGCCCGTATTCTCCAGATCGGTATCCAGAACGGCGCCGCCAGGGAACTAAACCTGATGCCCATGCTGGCAAAGCGGTTGACGCATACCGGCTCGACCCTGCGATCTCGCACCGTGGCTGAAAAGGCTCAGATTGCGCAGGAACTGGAACAGCAGGTCTGGCCGTTATTGCATCAGGGAAAAATAAAGCCGCAAATATTCAAAACGTTCCGGCTGGAGGAAGCTGCCGAGGCGCACGCACTGATGGAATCAGGCGCCCATATCGGAAAAATCGTTTTGACGACAGGAGCAATTTAAGAGTCGTTTCAGAAAGCGGGAAGCGGAAAGCCTTCCTGAGCTTTTAGCGCGCCTTTGAGTAACTGTCCCCACCCCCTACGGTATCTTCGGCCCCGGCAAGCCCGTTCCGGGCCTATCGAAGGGGTTCAGGAAGAATGGCACTGGCCAAATTCATAGTCTTTACTCACAATTGATCATCCACGGTATGCCGAACTGATCGATCAGCATGCCAAACCGGGCAGCCCAGAAGGTAGGCTGGATCGGCATCTGCACGGTTCCATTTTCCGACAATGCCGCGAATATGCGTTCAGCTTCCTCCGGTTTGTCCGTATTCAGGGCTATCGACATCCCCTTGGTTTTTTCATAATGTCCGGGCGGCGCGTCTGAGGCCATCAGGACAGCTTCGCCTACCGTCAGGCGCGCATGCATGATTTTGTCATGCCATTCCGGCGGCGTTTCTTCCGCCATGGGTGAACTTCTGAAGGTGAGCATCGCGTTGATCTTTCCTCCGAGGCATTTTTCATAGAACTTGAAAGCGGCCTCGCATTGGCCGTTGAAATTGAGATAAGGGTTCAGCTGCATGGGAAACTCCTCCGGTTGGTTGACGATTCAAGGCGGAATTCAATCTCTCCCGCAAGGGAACGTTTATGGCACGCTATGTACCTGTGGTCGAGACACGAAACTCACGTACAGATTCGATATTTTGCAGCGCTTTTGCAAGCCCCGCAGCTCTGCCGGCATTCGTCGTCCTGACATCCATACGGTACTCGAACAAGCCCGCTTGGGTAATATGGTAACTCATGGTTGCAATCTCAAACCCATGGTCGATCGCCAGGGCACGAACCTGATCTTCCGGCATCACCTTGTGGCGGTCAAAGCTTACGTGATACTGAGCGTATAACTGCCGCGGCACCCGATCTTCAATCAGACGGAAAAGCGAAAGTATCCCGAGGGTCAGCAGGGTTCCCAAAATACCGGGAAGGAAAAAGCCTATACCCATCAGTATGCCGATACCGGCTGTAATCCAGATGGAAGCGGCAGTGGTCAGGCCGCGAACACTCAGGCCTTCCTTGAAAATAACTCCGGCTCCAAGAAAACCGATACCCGTCATGATGCCCTGCGCCATTCGGGTAGGGTCCATTCGCACGGCCTCGATTGTTATGTTTGGCGGCAGCCACTTCCACTGATAGAGCGTAACCAGCATCAGCAGACTGGATGCAAGGCAAACCAGTGCATGCGTTCTGAAACCGGCGGGGTGGCCGTGCAGGCTTCGCTCAAGACCGATAGCGCCGCCCGACAGAACTGCCGCCAAAAGATGAATAGCAATGGTGACGGAATCATCCGCGTTCGTTATAGCTTCCAGAATCCTTCCTCCTTTTAACCCTTCATAGTAAACCGAAATCGCTTCAGCCGCCCCTCCCCTCTCTCATCAAGGCATGTTTCACGTTAATGCCAGGAGTATATTTCCATTACACTAAAAAAATAGGGAATATATCCAGGTTGTGCATGACTGAGGGGTAAACTGAGGTAACTGTGTGCGCAGTAAATTGGGGGCAGTGATGAGAAGGACAGGTCCTGTCAAATTGGCAGGATTGAGCGTGATGCCGCTTGATGGATACCAGGTTCTACACAGGAAAATGACAGGGATGATTAAACCCGTTCGGGGAAAGATGACAGAGGGGGAAAGGTGAAAAAGTGCGAGGGGCGTTATAGAGACCGGAAGCCGCATCGGCGAGAAGGAGCGGCGCCCTCCGTGTTTTCTTGTCAAGCTAACCAGAAGTCGTTCAGAAGCCGTTAGGTCTTCCCCTGTCGGTGAATCGGGCACCGTCAAAATTCCCCAATAGACGTGCAAGGCCCTTTGCTTATTGCACCCTACGTTTCTACGTCTCAGCTATGTTGTGAGGGGAGTGTCGAATCTGCCAGGGCTTCCTAGAGTTTTTTCTCCTGCTCGGGAGACAGTGACGTTCGCAGGGCCTTGCCTTTAACGTCGGTGAGTGCTGCCAGAACCTTTTCCGGTTGCACCTTGCGCACGAGAATGAAAAGCGCCGACGAGTTGACGGGGATGGCTTCGCTCAACGATGAAATCATCGTTGATGCCGTAGTCGGCGAGAGAACCGGACAGCGCCTCTACCCCGACGCCGATTGCACCGCCCAATACAAAGCCGGCAATCGGATGCATGAATAGCAGTCCGATCAGCCCCTCCCCATAAGCTCCCGGAAGCGAGAATGAAGCCAGTCGTCGCTCCCTCAATGGTAGGATTAATGCTCTATTTGAGGTGGACCCTGCCGGCCTCGTCGCGGATGACGACAGCGGCATCCTCAAGATCTATCAGGTGTTCCTTTTTCAATTTGGCAAGTCTAAGTAAAACACGATCGGCTTCTTCGACCTCTTTAAAACCCACCACCCCCAGCTCAGACATATTTTTCTCCTGTCATAAAGTTTTTCTGTTTTCGGGGTCGATCCCGGGAGAATCAATTTGCAGTGCCGGATCTCCAACCAGAGAAACAGATTTATGCCGCGCCTCCACTGGCGCTGATGTTCTGTCCGGTAACCCAGCCGGACTCCTCACTCACCAGAAAAAGGACAACTCGCGCTATATCTTCCGGCTCTCCTACGCGCCCCAGGAAAGACATCGCTGCCATCCGTCTTATCGTTTCTTCGCTTTTTCCCGTAGTGAACATTTCCGTATTGACCGGCCCTGGCGAAACGATATTTGCAGTGATGCCGCGATTCCCAACTTCTCTTGCGAAGACGCGCGTGAGTTGTTCGACAGCACCCTTGCTGGCCGCATAGGCGCCATAATTGGGAAGCATCAATCGTGTAACAGTGCTGGATAAATTCACCACGCGGCCTCCATCCTCGAGCCGGACAGCAGCTTCTCGTAGAGCATAAAAAACGCCTTTCACATTGACATCCAGAACGCGGTCGAATTCGTCGTCGCTGATATCAGACATTTTTCTGGACAGGAGCACGCCTGCGTTATTGACAAGGATATCCAGGCGCTGAAAACGTTCGATTGCGGCATCGAAGAGCCTGCAAACTTCAGCTGAATTGCTGACATTCGCCTTGATGGCAATTGCCTCTGCGCCTGCCTGCTGGATCGCAGTGCAGACTGCCTCGGCCGCTTCCTTATTTTTAGTATAGTTCACGACTACATTTGCGCCCGCACCTCCTAATGTGCGCGCTATTTCGGCACCGATGCCGCGTGATGCGCCCGTGACGATAGCGACTTTATTGTGTAGCGGTTTGTTCATTTCATTCTTTGATTATTGAGTCGGCGAGCAAACAGTACAAACGCCGTACCGGCGGAAGCCGGTATCCAGTAACGTTCAGAGCACGCCATTATTGGTTTGGACTAGATTCCGGTTTACTGGATTCAGAGTCAGGTCTGGAATGACGAGATTCATAGCATTTTCTGGCTGGGATCAATAGTTACGGATGAACGCGGCGCCCCCCTCTTCTTCTGTTTCCTCTTGCACGGTAGCCTGATTCCCGTCTGCCCGCTTATTCCGCAATTGAAACTGCAGGGAAAAATTCCGGGATCTATTCTGCGGATTGATCGATAAAGCTCAGTTCGATGCCGTTTCCGGCGGGGTCTTTAAAAAATAACTGAGTAATGCCTAGCGCAGGTACTTGGCCTTTTCTGAACAGGATGCCGTGCTGCTTCAACCGTGCCTCCATTTCAGGGTGCCCAGTGCAGGTAAATGCGGCATGATCGAAAGTAGTCGATATATGAGTATGCCGCACTTCATCCACGGCCGCTTCACTCAGATGAAGTACGCATTTATCGCCGGCATAAAGCCAGTACCCGAAGCTGTCGAATGGAGGGCGAAAACCCTGCGCGAGTCCCACTACATCGCAATAAAAAGCCTTGAGGCTATCGAGCAATTCTCGTGGGGCACGCAGATTATAGTGATTGAAATCGATGACTCCCACGGCTCACTCCTTTGCTCCGCTTGCTTTCAATAATTCTGCCACGTTACTGTGGTTTTTGCTCAACGCCCACTGCAACGCGGTTTTGTCCCACTCATTCCTTAGATTGGGGTCGGCGCCGTTTTTCAGAAGAACTTTTGCGGCTTCAACATGCCCGCCTCTTGCGGCCATCATAAGCGCAGTCGTTCCATTATCGGATGTTGAATTGATCGGCACACCTCCTTCCAGCAAGAGCTGGATGATCCGGGGGTGGCCTCCTGTTGCGGCATAAATCAGCGGGTTCCATCCCTCATGGTTGATTTCCGCTCCCTTGATGTACAGTTTCCGGACAATATCTTCCAGGCCGTGCAGGCTTGCGAGCATGATCGCTGTTTCGCCATAGCGGTTGCGAAGGTTGAGTCGGGCGCCGGCCTGAACGAGCAGATCGACAAGATCGGCATTTTTATGACGGACAGCGGCCATTAAAAGCGTATTTCCCTGCTCATCGGGTGTATTCGGATCAGCGCCCTTTGCGAGCAGTTTGCTGATATCGGATGTATTATTGTCTTCAGCCGCCCAGCGCAAATCTTCATAAACCCCACCCATTGCATAAGGCTGCTGAGAGAGACTGGCAGCAAGCACCAGACCAACCATAAATAATTTTCTGGATGAACTCATAATTCAGGCCGCCTTGAACAAGTTGAAAAAGTTATCGGTCGTGATCCTGCCGATTTCCTCGATAGGGATGCCGCGCAGTGCCGCTATTTCTTCTGCGACGTTTCTCACAAACGCGGGTTCGTTTGTCTTGCCACGATGGGGCACGGGAGCAAGATAGGGTGAGTCCGTTTCTATCAATATCCTGTCCAGGGTGATTCTTCTGGCCACATCCTTCAACGCAACGGCATTCTTGAACGTGACAATGCCTGAAAACGATATATAGAAATTCATTTCCATCGCCTGCCGCGCTACTTCCCAGCTTTCCGTAAAGCAGTGCATGACTCCTCCCACCTTGTCCGCACCCTCCTCCGCCATGATCCTCAGTGTATCGGCAGCGGCTTCACGCGTGTGGATGATGAGCGGTTTCGAGCATTGGCGGGCAGCGCGGATATGCTGACGGAAACGCTCCCGCTGCCATTCGAGATCGCCCTTGAGGCGGAAATAATCCAGTCCGGTCTCACCTATCGCCACCACCTTTGGATGATCAGCCAAAGACGCCAATTGTGCCGCCTGCGGTTCGGCGAGATTTTCATAATCGGGGTGGACGCCAACCGAGGCGTATAAATTGGGATGGTTCTCGGCAAGAGCGCGGACTCGGGGAAAATCCTGGAGATTGACACTCACGCAGAGTGCATGACTGACGTCATTTTCCCGCATTCGTGCCAGCAATTCATCCAGCCTGCTCGCGAGATCGGGAAAATCAAGATGACAATGGGAATCGACAAACATGATGGAACCCGGTCAAAAAGGAGAAAGGAAGACATGACGACAACAACAATTATTCCCCTGATCCAGGGATACTGGCTTATGGGCGTCAGTTGATTATCGCCGCTATTGATTCCAGATAGTCGCTTAATCGAACATATCACAGGGAAAAAAATCCCGATAGTGGGCTCTGTATATTAACGCCCCCAATCACTGCCGGTGGGTAAATCACTCTCACCCCGCCTCAGCAGCAGTATTCAGGTGCAAAAATGACGCCACAGGTCCTAACCTGTATCCGGTACTCGCAGCCATAACGGCTGATTGCTTTCAACCCATTTTTGAAGCCTTCTCCGTGCAGAATCTCCTGCTGTTTCTATTTCCAGATGATCACAAATGGACTTCCAGGAATTGAGGCTTGCAACACCTTTTAATTCTCGAATACTGGGGACGCCGCAGAATTCGGAAAAAATCGTACGCTAAGGTTTTGATGCCTCATTTTTTCCCCTTCCGGCGTAGCAGCGTCAATGCGGCATTGGCCTCGAACCGCCCAGCTTCCTCGATGTATCCTTGCACCGTGCCGTCATGTCGCCAGCCACCTTGCCTTTTGATGTCCTTGAAATTAGCCCCGGATCGATGTGCGCTGGTGGCCAAGCCGCGCCGCAAGCTATGGCTGCTGAGTTCCGGGACGTATGCTAGATCCGCCGCTTTGGCACACGCCTCCAGAATATCGTTGATACTGCCGTCGCTCAGCGGATCGATGCCGATGGCACCCCAGCGAGTGACGCGCCGGAACACTGCCCCCGAAATGATGTTTGCCGCTTCCAGCCAGCGCTTCAAGGCGCGAACCGGGCAGCATATTCCATCCGGAGCGCCGTAGGGAATCGCCTTGCTGACACCTTCCCCTTCCTGGTCGGTCTTCGAGCGCGCGAGCGTGATCACTAAACCGTCCATTTCCCAAGCCAATTCCTCCACCATCAGCGCGGCCAACTCGCTGCGGCGCAGCGCGCCGAAAAAGCCGATCTGCAAGAGTGCATTATTCCGTATCGCAATCAGGCTGGTGTCCGGCTCCAGCTTGGCCACGATCGCTTCCAAGTCCTCAATTGGCAGCGCCTTCGCCTTCTTCTTCGGCTTGCCGTGGGTGCGCGTGATGCCCTTCAAGGTCTTGCGCACGCTCGGGTCGGCGGTTGGGTCCGGGAACCCCTGGAACGCATGCCATTGCGCTAGCGCCGTCAGCCGCAGCGCCAGCGTGCGCGGGTTCAGGGAGTCGGAATAAGCCAGCAGATACCGCAACACTGCCCCTGAATCACAAGGCAGTGCTCCGCCCCAGGCGTAGAAATGCCGGATCGCCGAGCGGTAGGTGCGGCGAGTGTTTTCCGAGGTTGCCGCCGAGATAAAACGCTGGTGGCGCTCCCGCATTTCGTGTTCGGAAACGAGCGTACCGGCGTTATGTTTTGACAGATTTCCCGACAAAACGACATTTTCCCGCTTCTTTTCTTCCATACCCATTTTTGTCGCTCACTTTCGCGGTTTTTGGCTGCGTTACGCCAAGAGTGATGCAGAATTCATCATTAAGTCACGATAACATAAATTATCGTAATTATTATTTATAAATTTATGCATATATTTTTAACGTAATTTATCGTAATATTACGTACAACGTATTATATTACTTTATTTGAGGAAGACGCCATGGCCCGTGCCGGTATTCTGTATTCTCATGTCGCCCAAGCCGCGGCCCAACTGGTAGGGGCAGGCAAAAATCCCACCGTCGACAGCGTCCGCGAAGCTTTGGGCGGCACCGGCAGCAAAAGTACCATCGCGCCTTTTCTCAAGCGCTGGAAAGCCGAGCAGCAAGACACCATGGCGGCCGTTGAATCCGGCTTGCCGGCGTCGCTTCTCCAGGCGGTCACGGGACTGTACGAACATATGCAAGCCGAACTGACGTGCAAGCTCGATCAAGCCAAGCAGCAGCACGCCGAAGAGCTTCACGCTGCAGGCGAACGCGAACAGCAGTTCAATGATGAACTGCAGGCCGCTTTGAAGACCAAGGCAAATTTGTCGGAGGATCTCGCTCAAACGCGCCGTGCACTAGCACAGTTACAGGAGGCGCATCACGCTCAGAGCCTGTCGCTCGCTACGGCTCAGGCGGAGAACGCCGGCTTCCAACAGCGCTTGGCCGACCGCGCCAGCGAGGTGACGACCCTAGACCATCAATTGACACAGACACGCGCGCAGTTCGAGCACTATCAGGAAGCGACTGCAGCCCGACGCGCTGAAGAACGCCAAGCGTACGAGCAACGTATCGCTCGCCTCGAACAGGATTTGGACAGCGCAAACCGACAGACCGCTGTACAGCAAACGACAATCGGCCAGCAGGAAATGCGCATCGCCAATTTTACCGCCGAGTGTGACCGCCAGGATCAGACCCTCCAGGCGACACAAGAGGAATTGACAGCGGTGCGCTCGGCGCGAGACCGTCTTACCGACCAGGTTCGGGATCTGATGACAGTGAAAGACGACTTGGTCGCGCGATTGACAGCCGTGCAGCAGCAGCTAAGCGACCAGGTTCGGGATCTGATGACAGCGAAAGACGACTTGCTCGCGCGATTGACAGCCGTACAACAGCAGCTAAGCGACATGCGGGCAGCGCTGGCAGTGCAAGAACAAGCATCCAGTATGCTGACCGACCAAGTGCGCCGTGCCGAAGAGCGCGCCGATCATTTGGCGCAGGAAAAGCACACCTGGCTGCAGGATCGGGGCGCGCTCGAACAGCGTTTGTTGTCGGCCGAACAGAAATTGGCCGCTCTTACCGGTTCAGCCGCCACAGCGTAAAGTCGGCAAGATCGGCATGACGGGAATGCGCTCATGCCAAATTGGCCCCGACATTCGGGGAGCCATTCGGTTCGCGCAAGATCAAGGCTGCATGAATATTGTCCGGGATGCGACGCAAGTAAGGCAGAAAGTCATCGACGAACACAAGGAAAAAATTACGCTGTTCTACCTGCCCGGTTACAGCCCGGAATTAAAGGCTATGAGAAAAGTCCAGCTTTTGTCTTTTGAGACTTGATGGACGATATAACGTAATTCGATCACGCAATTACCGCGCAGTACTCAAGAGCTGTAGGTTGATTGCGATATTTCCGCGGAAGGATAAGAAGGATATCAATGATCGTTCATGATCTATTCCAGAAGCAGTCATGACAGGCTTCTGTCAGATCCTTTCTGTCAGCCGGCCTTGCTCCGATTCCTGGATTCCCCGGATAACACCGTCACATAGGAAAATAGCAGTTCTTCCAGAAATAATCTTGGATTGAGCGGATGTCGGGCAACCTGCTGCGTTTTATCCAGGGCCCGCAAATAAGTTGCCATTGAATACGGATCAAGCTGAGGCGCCAAGGATTTTATTTGCGCGAGCATGTCCAGATGATAGCGGACCTTCTGTGTCATACGAAAACTCATCAGATCGTAGCACCACTTTTGCAGCCAGCTGACCACCATGACAAGGTCCGATTTCTGCATTTCCTCTGCCAATGCCAACACGTTGAAACTTGAGGGAGTGCTGATTTGCTGGATGAAAGCGCTGTGCCGCACAAGATAATCTTCGTTCGCAAATTCCAGTGCGGTCAGGGGAGCGTAGCCAGCCGAGGCCAGGCATCTTTCAGGCGCTTTGACACCCTGCTGTTTTAACCACAGGGCTGCGGAGGCTGCATCGGGGGCTGGCATGGCGATCTGGCGGCAACGGCTGCGGATGGTCGGCAATAAGTACTGTGCCTGATGCGTTACCAGTATGAACAACGTTTGGAGCGGCGGTTCTTCCAGATTCTTCAGAAGGGCATTGGCAGCAGCCATATTCATGGTCTCCGCCGGATGAATCAGGATGATCTTGTAGCCGTTCTGATGGCTGGTAATATTGACGAAGTCGCCTAGCTCCCGTATTTGCGAGATACTTATCTGTCTGCTGGGTTTTTTTGCGGACTTGCCGCTGCCGGTGGCCTGATTCGCTGCTCTGGAAAAAGATTGAGCCTCTGGCTCATCTCCGGGTTCCACACCCTCCTCGCTGGATCCCTCTCCCGAGCCGGACGTTGCCGTGATTGCTTCGGGCTCGACAAGGTAGAAATCCGGGTGACTGCCTTGCTCAAACCAGTGGCAGCTTGCACAGACCTCGCACGCCTTTCCTTCGACAGAGGGATTTTCACAGAGCCTGGATTTCGCCAGATAGCGGGCAAACGCAAGCTTGCCCAGTCCCTTTCTGCCTCGTAACAGCAGGGCGTGGCCCAGCGTGCCCGCAAGTTTCCGCCAGACTTCTTCTTGCCATCCATAAATATTACTCATGCGCAAATCGTTGCAATACTTTTTTCAACTGACCTCCTGACATCCTCCAGAGACTGGTTGGCGTCTATCACCCGTATTCTTTCAGGGAATTTTTTTGCCCGCTCCAGATATGCCTCTCGTACTCTCCGGAAAAATTCATCCTGTTCTTTTTCAAACCGGTCCGCCTGCTTGATGTTGCTGGTTCGCTGCCTTCCTGATGCAATAGACACATCGAGATAAAGGGTAACATCCGGCTGAAACTCACCCTGCACCCAGCATTCGAGTTCATTCAATTTCTGCAGGGATAATCCCCTCCCCCCGCCTTGATAGGCAAAGCTGGCATCGGTAAAACGGTCCGATATTACCCAGGTGCCGCGGCTCAAAGCAGGCAGGATGACCTTGTCCAGATGCTCGCGCCGAGCGGCAAACATCAGCAATGCCTCGGTTTCCGCGTGCATCACCTGCCGATCATCGAGCAGGATGCCGCGCAATGCTTCGCCCAAGGGAGTGCCGCCGGGTTCGCGCGTGATAATCACGGTTTCTCCTCTTTCCTTCAGGAAATGCTCCAGCCAGCGGAGATGCGTCGTCTTGCCCGCACCGTCAATGCCTTCCAGAGTGATGAATTTGCCCCTCATATTTTGATGTCGTTCCTGAAAATGACGATATTGGCAATACCATTGGCTCGTAAGCCGGAAAGAAGCGTGCCGGACAGAGCCTGCTTCAAGGCGAGTTTAACTTATACTTATGGAAGGTAGTAGTTACAAGCCTGCTTGGCCGGGCTGGAAAAAAGAAATCGCAAGCCGGACATACCGGAATGAGTAAGCGTTATACTGTTTCGCAGGATGTGCAAAAACACACAGAAAGCGCAAATACAAAAGGCGATCAGGAGTTCATTTCATGACTGATGATGTAGGAAGCTTATTCGCACCCTGGGCACTTTTATTTGCACTGATGCTCGGCCCCTTGATTCCGGGTGTTTCCAGCGCTGCTGCCCAGCCGGTGGAACGAAATCGGCAGGACAGACCGGCAACGAACACGACTGAGTCTGCTTCGCGTCCGCGGGGGCAACCATTGACTGAATTCGAGAAGATGGAACTGCACCATCGGCGTTATAGTGCGGCTGCAAATAACATGGCGCATTTGTTCAAGCTATTGAATCAAAAAATCCAGGAAGTATCTCTGGCGGCAAAGACCGTCGAGGCCAAGGACAATTCCCATAACAGGCGCCAGCTGGAAATCCGGTTACAGCAACTGGAAAGCGCCCGCGTGGCTTATAGCGTTCAATATTTGCAACTGCAATCACAGATGCAGAACGAATATCGCAATTATGCTGCGATCAGCAACGACCTGAAGGCAAAATATGATGGGCCCGCAGGGAGCC
The DNA here is from genome assembly GCF_059489795.1 of Nitrosospira sp. CT. Taxonomy (NCBI): domain Bacteria; kingdom Pseudomonadati; phylum Pseudomonadota; class Betaproteobacteria; order Nitrosomonadales; family Nitrosomonadaceae; genus Nitrosospira; species Nitrosospira sp. CT. The sequence continues at coordinate 73,856 of NZ_JCAHZJ010000057.1, read as the reverse complement.
GGGGAGAGATTGCCCGAGATACTGGCGGTGCGAAGGCGAAACTTGACGTGAGTAAATCGGCTAAAGCCAGGAGTATGGAAGATAAGGATACAGGGAGCCATGCAAAGGCCGAACCCCGCATCGAGGAACAGCCTGCTGCCGATTCAGCAGCCAGGGATCCGCGTGTCCTGGATCTGGGCACCAAGGAGGTCAGGGCAAGGCGCGAGGGACGCTCGAAAATTGAACCATCTGGGAACTCCCTGCCCGTCACGGAACAACCGTGAAGTCAGCGCATTCATCTCACTACCCGCTTCCGGTCGTCGGGCCCGCAAGTGCTTCCCGCAGTCTTTTTTCCTGATCAGGCGACAGTGTGGTCCTGAGGACTTTACCTTTAACATCCGGGAGTTCAGCCAGAATTTTTTCCGGTTGTACTTTGCGAGCGAGAATAAAAAGCGCCGATGAGTTGACAGGAATTGTTTCGGCTAGCGACCTTATGAAATCATCGGGAATTCCGTAATCGGAAAGAGAGCCCGACAAAGCGCCCGCACCTGCACCAATCATCCCGCCGATCAAAAATCCGGCTGCGGGATTGAGAAATACAAGTCCAACCATTGCCCCGAGCAATCCCCCTGAAAGCAGACCCGCGGATGCATCATAATGGGTCAGGTTGATGCTTTGTTTGAGGTTGATCTCACCCTTTTCGTCCCGAACCACAACCACGGCATCATCAAGATCCAATAAATTCTGGCTTCTCAGGGCCCTGAATCTCCATAAAACTTCCTCAGCCTTTTGCGGGTTTTCAAATCCTATTACCACCAGATCGGACATGTTCTACTCCTTTCAAGCCTTTCCAAAAACCTCACTTCGGTCTTATGCTTCTTGTTACTCATGGTATATCCTCTCAAGGTTAAAGGTGATCTCATCAATCAACCTCATACCATGACCCCTTCTTACTAAAAAAGCTTTTTGCACATAAAGACAGACACTACCATCTCCGATAATTAAAAAATAGTGTACCGTGAAAATCGTTGCTCTCTTCCTCCTTCTCTTTGCTCCCTTTGCTTGATCTCACTTTTCAGATAAAGGAATTTTTCCAAGTGTTGTTATAGGCCGGTTTGGCGGTTGTCAAGTTTTAGCCGCACGTCGAGCAACTCACTGGCGGACGGGAAGTGGATGATCTATAAAAAAGTTATCCACGCTGCAATTTCACGAATTCTTTATGTAATAGAAACAGTTTTATCACACGATTTGTGTTAAATCCAATCGAGCCCTATGAATGATAGATCGTCGTGGGGAGTTTATATGTTGTTGTACCGGCTCGTCGCACCACGTCTATTCGGAAAAAGGAACAGGAGACAGATAAGGGGCAAAGAGGGGCAGAAGCTGACTGGTAGCACTGAAATTCTTTCTTATTAATATTTTAGGGGGAAATATCATGCGACAGATTCGATTCTATTTGCCTTCACTTGCAGCAGGCGTTGTGGCATCCCTGCTGACCATTCCTGCCTGGGCGGTTACATTCACACCCACCAATCTTGTAACCGATGATCAGCTTGCTCATGCTGCACAGATTACCGACACCGGGCTCAAGAATGCGTGGGGAATGTCCTATGCTCCTAACGGGCCCTTCTGGGTCTCTTCGACTGATGGCGGAACAGTCCGTTTGTATGGTGTGAATCCAGCAACACAAGCGACCGTCCAGCGACCCTTGACAGTTTCCATCCCGGGCGAGGGTAGCGTGACCGGGCAGGTATTCAACAGTACGTCATCATTTGGGGGCAATCGCTTTCTGTTCGTAAGCGAAGATGGCACAGTTTCAGGCTGGCGTCCCGCCCTGGGTACGACGGGTTTGATACCGGCAGAGACGCTGGTGTCGGCATCTTCGGACAACAGCTATAAGGGTGCAGCTATCGGCAGCACTGGAGGGTATGATTATCTTTATGCGGCCAACTTCAAAGCCGGGACGGTGGATGTTCACAAGGGAGATACAGCGGCGCCATCACTACACGGTTCGTTTACCGATCCTGGCCTTCCCAGTGGATATGCTCCTTTCAACATCCAGAATCTCAACGGATCGCTGTATGTGACCTATGCCCTGCAGAATGCAAACAAGGATGACGAAGTAGCCGGGGCTGGGCTGGGTTTTGTCGACCAATACACGTTGAACGGCGATTTCGTTGGGCGGGTTGCATCCGGCGGAACCTTGAATGCCCCGTGGGGATTGGCTGTAGCGCCTTCTTCGTTTGGTTCCGCTGCCGGTAATCTACTGGTAGGAAATTTCGGTGATGGCCATATCAATATCTACGACCCCAATACGCATACTTTTCTCGGCCAGGTGCTCGATGCCAACGATCATCCCGTAGTGATTGACGGTTTGTGGTCCATTTCACCGGGCAACGATACCATGGCAGGCAGCAGTCATCTGCTGTACTTCACGGCGGGACCAGATGACGAAACCCACGGTTTGTTTGGCGTCCTCACACCCGTCCCTGAGCCTTCCGCTTACGCAATGATGCTGGCGGGACTGGGGGCGCTGATGCTACTGGTCAGGCGCCGCACACTGGAATGAAGTTTTGATGAATGGAGGGATCACGCCGCCTCAATTTCATACACTTTATTCTTGACTTTATTTGTAACAGTTTTATCATATAAGCCGTTGGACAAGTGATCCCTCCTTTGTAAGTGGAAACTTTAAACCCGAAGTCGATAACGTCTTCGGGTTTTTTTATGCTCTGGAACTTGATCTGTCCCGGTCAATCTGCCTCTGTTAGCCATGGACTCGCCTGAGTGCGCGAGATCCATGCTCCTTTTCCAGAAGCCTGGATAGCACTCATTCAATACTCGTTTGTTATTTGTTGTGCCCGAGGACGAGTCCCGCGATTTCAATGCCGAGACCAAGGATGAAGAGAAGTGCGCCGATCCAGATATCTTCCGGCGCAAAGAACATCAGTATTCCGCCTAATATCATAAATGAGATAGACAAAATCCGTTTGGTGCGAATGCGAAGGGTCATGGCACACAGCCTTTTCACAGTCTTCTGCAAGCAGATTCCGCTGAAGCAGATAACCGGCTATCCTTATATAGACAATATAACTATAGACCCTGGCCGCGAAAATGCTGGAGAAGGAGCACCTGGAGTTCGTATATATAGCTCCAGCTGAATGGAACCCGGTTAAACGGGCCGTCGTCTATGTTTATGGGAGTTGCTTATTTTGCCCTTCTTTCAAGCTCGAAGACCATCGAGTCAGCAAGGGAGAGAAGTGGCTTTATGGCCTGATCAACCTTATCAGCAAGTGCTGCAGGGGCGATGTTGTGCGCCAGGGAGGCCTGGAGCGCCTCTTGCAGACGGGTTGGTTTTTCAGTCGACAGGTGGTGCAGGTCAGCGGGCAGTCCCTGACGTAATAGGCTATAGACCACAGCTGGTTCCATGCTGTAATGAAAACACCATTGGTCATCCAGCCGAAGATAATTCAGGTGCTCCAGCGGAATGCCTGTCTTACCTCCAAGAAAACTTAAATCCTTATCGGTCAATTGGTGAACAGGCTCACCCTCAATAAGCAGCTTCAGCGCAGTAATATATCGCTCATACTCGGATGATCCCCGGAATTTTCCCGATTTGATCTCCAGGTCGACTGCTTGCTGTAGTGGAGTATTGAATATAATTTCTGAAAATCCGATCTCATCTCCTGTTTCTTTGCCTTCGCTATCGGACGGTTCGAAAACGCGCACGATCAGATCCGCTTTGTCCTTCATTCGGAGCTTGTTTGTGCTATATGTAATCTGATAGCTTCCTTCCGCATCCGTGATTGCCTGACCCAGCAATGTCTCTGACCGCATGTCCCGATCAAATGCACGGACGAGGAGATGAGGAAGCTGGAAGCCATCCACTTGGCGAATTGTGCCCCGAACGATGCAAAGCGTTTTAACTGTGATATCGAGAAACTCCTGAATCGCAGCCCGGTTCTTCCTTGCTTCAGCTACAATGCCGCCCTCCGGATCGAATACTCGCACAAGCAGATTAGGACCCTTTCGTCCATTCGAGCGCCAGGCATAGTCGATACGGTAGAATCCATCATCCTGAACCGCCCCTATTGCGCCACACCGCACAAATGTATTGACCGAGAGCGCATCGAATGCGCAAACAGTAAAGCCGCTTGCGCACAGCGGCACTCCATCTTCCTGAAAAATCTGCCCGCTAACAGTATAAATTCTGGTCCGTGGAACATCCGGACCGATGGTCACGGTGGCGATGGCCGAAAACTGATTCCTCAGGTTTTCCGCCTGATCCTGCGATAGCTCTTCAATCGTAAAGCCACGTTCCCACAAGATTCGGGAAAAATCATTCTGTTTGCGGGAAACGGGCATCATCAGGTCGAACAGCGCGCGAAGTTCCCCGTCGGTGACGAAAATACGCACCGAGTTGTCTATGACCCTGGCCTCCAGGTAATTTATACCTGCAAGCGCCCGGTGCACATTCTCTATTTCGCCTGAATTCAACCTTTCCAGCAATACGCCCTGCTCCAGAATGTGCTGGCGCAGATTTTTGAAACCTTTAACGAAGCTGAACAGCTTTTGTAGAATGTCGAATTTCTTGTCTGGCTGACTGAACTGGATGGTAGCTCGCATGATTGGGTCGGTTTCTATGTCCGCTATCGGTTATTTTTTAATACTTGGTCGGCCCATTCGGGGAAAGCAGCGAAGTGAGGGAGAACTCACATGCAGGATCTTTCTGATGTTCCTTGCGCCTGAAATGACTTCCAGGCATGGAAGACCTCTCCGCAAACCTGTCATAAGAGCCGATGGAAAAACGGGTTCAGTACAGTGTACCGCAGTTTATGTATCCAGGGCTCCCAATATCTTCTGTTGCTGCAGCAAGCATAGCGGCTGTTATGTTCTCGCATCTAAATGAATAGCCTTCCCACCATTAAACATACCTGATGGGCATAAGAAATCAAGCTTTTTGTTGCTTATGCATCTAAAACTGGAACTTATATATATCTTATCGATATCCTACATGTCTTATCGGTATCCGTAGTATTTGCGGATGAGGTGAGGGCAATCAGCCATAATCGTCGTTATTGACGGACTGCGCTTTGCTTCACCTATTCTACGAAAACACATCAGAAAAATAGATCAATTGATTTAAATGTCATGAAGAGTTCTCCTATCGTTAGCGCCAAGAGCAGGAATTTTGAATGGCGCATGATTAACCTGCCTAAGCCGGCTTATCCGGAAGAGCTCCCGGTAGTAGCTCTACGGCAGGAGATCGCGCAGGCGATTCGGGAAAACCAGGTGGTGATCATCAGCGGTGAAACCGGTTCGGGCAAGACCACGCAATTGCCGAAAATCTGCCTTGAACTCGAACGGGGCGTGCATGCGATGATCGGGCATACGCAGCCTCGCCGGATTGCGGCACGGACCGTGGCAGCACGAATCGCTTCAGAACTTAAGAGTCCCTTGGGGCATGCAGTGGGGTACAAGGTGCGCTTTTCGGACAAGGTGAGTCCGGAAACGTATGTCAAGCTCATGACAGACGGCATTCTGCTGGCGGAGACGCAGGGCGATCCGAATCTGCTTGCCTACGATACGATCATCATCGATGAGGCGCACGAACGCAGCCTGAACATCGATTTTCTGCTCGGATATCTCAAGCAGTTGCTGCTGCGCCGGCCGGATCTCAAGCTGATCGTTACTTCCGCGACCATCAATGCCGAACGATTCTCCGCGCATTTCGATAACGCGCCTGTCATTGAAGTATCCGGCCGCATGTATCCGGTAGAGGTACGTTATCGTCCCATCGAGGCCCCGGCTCGCGCTGCTTCCGCCATTGCGGAAGATCGGAATGAAGACAAAACCGGAAACAAGACCAGGGATAAAGATAAGGACAGGCAGAAGGATAAACAAAAGGATAGGGACAGGGATGAAGGTGACATGGAGCAGGCTATCCTTGATGCAGTGGATGAAATCAATCGCTGTGGGCCGGGGGATGTGCTGGTGTTCCTGCCTGGCGAGCGGGAAATCCGCGATACCGCGGAGGCGTTGCGCAAGCATTCTTTTGGGGGGCCCGGCACGGGCCGCGCGGATGCCGAAATTCTGCCATTGTTCGCACGCCAGCCCTATGCCGATCAGGAACGGGTTTTCAAGCCTGGGGGCAGTAGCTTGCGGCGCATCGTGCTTGCCACCAACGTGGCGGAAACTTCACTGACTGTTCCCGGCATTCGCTACGTGATCGATACCGGCGTGGCACGTATCAAGCGCTACAGCTATCGCAACAAGGTGGAACAGTTGCAGGTGGAGAAGATTTCACGCGCCTCCGCTAATCAGCGCGCGGGACGCTGCGGCCGGGTGATGAGCGGTATCTGTTTTCGACTTTATTCCGAGCAGGATTACCTTGCCCGCCCGGAATTTACCGATCCGGAAATCCTGCGCTCTTCGCTGGCCGCGGTGATTTTACGCATGAAATCTCTCAAAATTGGATCAATCGAGAATTTTCCTTTCCTCGAACCGCCCCTGCCACGCATGATTGCGGACGGCTATCAATTACTGACTGAGCTCGGCGCGGTGGATGAGAGTAACACCCTTACCAGCATCGGCTGGCGGCTGGCCAGGTTTCCCATTGATCCCAGGATTGCCCGCATGATCCTGGCAGCGAAGGAGGAAAACTGCCTGAGCGAGGTGCTCATCATCGCCTCTGCCCTGAGCGTGCAGGACCCGCGAGACCGTCCGTTCGAGCGGCAGGAAGCCGCAGACCGGGCCCACCAGAGCTTCCAGGACGAGCGCTCCGATTTTCTGAGCTATCTGAAGCTGTGGGATTTTTTTGATGACCTGCTCAAGCATAAAAAATCCAACCGCAAGTTGATCGAGCAATGCCAGGAAAACTTTTTGTCGCATCGCAGAATGCGGGAGTGGCGTGAGGTCCACGGTCAATTGCATACGTTGGTAGTGGAAACAGGATTGAAGCCCAACGAGATACCGGCGAACTACGATGAAATGCATCGGGCGCTTCTCGCGGGGTTGCTCGGCAATATCGGCTTCAAGATTGACGAGGATAACGAATACCTCGGAGCGCGTGGCATCAAGTTTTCGATTTTCCCAGGTTCCGTGCTGAAAAAGGCCAAGCCCAAATGGGTCGTCGCTGCAGAACTGACAGAAACCACCCGGCTTTATGGCCGAGGTGTAGCAAAAATCGATCCTGCCTGGGTGGAAAGGATCGGTGGAAAGCTTTGCAAAAAGCATTATTTCGATCCGCACTGGGAGAAGAAATCAGCACAGGTATCGGCATTCGAGCGGGTAACACTGTACGGTTTGACAGTGATGCCGAAGCGGCGTGTGTACTATGGCAACATCAATCCGAGAGAAGCGCGTGAGATTTTCATACGCTCTGCTCTCGTAGCAGGTGAATACATTACCCAGGCGCTATTTTTCGAGCATAACCACGAGCTTATTGCCAGTGTTGCCGCTCTGGAGCATAAAACCCGCCGGCCGGATGTGCTGGTGGACGAACAGGAAATTTTTGCGTTTTACGATGGACTGATCCCCGAGGGGATCAGTAATGGCGCAGCTTTCGAGAAATGGCGCAAGCAGGCTGAGCGTGACAATCCCCGCCTGCTCTACATTACCAAAGAATACCTGATGCGCCATACCGCGCAGAGCGTAACGGAAGAGCGGTTTCCTGATACCATGCTTGTAGACGGCTTCCACCTGTCGCTCACCTATCGCTTCGATCCCGGACACATGTTGGACGGGGTCACCATTACCGTACCGTTGCCGCTGCTGAACAAGCTGGATGCGGCGCAATTCGACAATCTCGTCCCGGGACTGATTCGTGAAAAAATAACCTGGTACCTACGAGCGCTTCCCAAGCAGATACGCCGCTATGTTGTACCCGTCCCGGAGTTTGTAACGCAGTTCCTGGAAAGCCCGGAACATGCAGCAGCAATTTCGCCGTCTGCATCCCTCCTCTTGTCCCTGACCGAGATACTAGCTCGGGTTATCCGGACCAGGACTGGCATTACTGTCCCGCCGGATGTCTGGCAGGACGAAAAACTGCCTTCGCATCTAATGATGAACTACAGAATCGTGGACGATGCGGGGCAAGAGCTGGCAATGAGCCGCGACCTTGGGCAACTGAAAGCCCAACTCGGCCAGGCGGCACAACTGATGTTCTCCCGCTCCCAGTCGGGAGAGCATAACCCCCTTGAACGCGACGATGTAAAACACTGGGATTTCGGTGATCTGCCGCAGGAAATTACCTTCAACCGTGCGGGCAAGAACATGAGCGGCTTCCCTGCTCTCGCCGAACAGGATGGAAAAGTATCGATTCGCCTGTTCGACACGCGCGAAGCGGCAGAGCTCAGCATGCGTGGCGGTGTGCGTCAATTGCTGCGCTTCGAACTGAAGGAGCAAATGAAACAGCTGGAAAAAGATCTGTCAGGACAGGAGGCAAAGGGTGGAAAGGGCAGATATCTGGCGCAGGCAGCCTTTCAACTACACACACTCATCAAGCCTGACCAGCTCAAGGAAGATATATTGAATGCGGTCACGGACCGCGCTTTTATCGCGGATGATGCGCTGCCCCGCAGTGAAAAGGAATTTGTCGCCCAGCGCCAGCGTGCCCGCACGCGACTGCCTGCCGTGGCTGAGGCTCTGGTTCGCATCGTGCAAAACGTTGCCAGCGAGTCCCAGTCATTGATGGCGAGGGTTTCTTCAATCGGAGGAGGGGGCAAGGTTGGCGTGCAAAAAACCGGTGCAGCAAGTGGCGGTAGCGCTGGCAACCCTGGGGCCGACTTGATGATCCAACTCCGCAACCTCATTTATCCGGGATTTTTGAGCGCCACCCCTTGGGAACGCTTGCAGCATTTACCGCGCTACCTGAAAGGAATGATCCTCCGCCTGGATAAGTATGGCGCCAATCCCGAGCGCGACGCGCGTCACGCTGCTGCCGTTGCCGGATTATGGAACCGGTATGAACAGCGCCTTGAAAAACATCGCAAGGCGGGAACCGATGATCCCAAGCTCGTTGAATTCCGCTGGCAGATCGAGGAACTCCGTATTTCGCTGTTTGCCCAGGAATTGAAAACACCCTACCCCGTTTCGGTCAAACGGCTGCAGAAATTATGGGAGGAAGTCAGTATATGAGGCAGGATGAATCTCTGCGGGCCGGGGGTGGATTAATGACAAAGACATAATATGGCAATCACAGTGATAGTGGTAACGGCAGTGGTAGTGTCGGGCGGAGCCGACCTACTGATAAATTATGGCCTGGTTTATAGCCTTTAACAATTTGACGGGTATTTGACGGGCTAGGTCCCTATCTCCTTGACGCGTACACAAAGCAGTACTTAATTAAGCTGCCGGTTTCAGCTCGGGAATATTCCGCTCTATCAAGTAGTTTGCAGCTACTCTGCATTCCCCGCCGGGAGCAATTTCCACTACTTCTGACCCAGCGTTCGCGGTTTCAACGCAAACAAAGCGTTCGTAGTCGTCATCCTTCAGGTCGCCCATCTGGGCAGAAATTTTCGCCCAGGGGTTCCATACGACAGCAGTCCTGCTGTCGCTCGCTCGAATACGAATCCGGCGATCATAAGCAATATCGTCGATCACCAGCTCTTTCTGCACATCCTGGTAAATGCGATCGACTTCGGAATTGATCGTTATCGCACCCGCCTGGGTTTTTTGAGCGTAATTGTCGACTTTATCGAGATATACCCCTCCCTCGAGACCGAGAATGGTGACCTGATCGATATGTCCCACCTTGAAGTAGGTATGCAGAGCCTGCGTGATTGAAAAAGGCGCGGTATCTTTATTTCGCGTGATCAATTCAAGATTCAGCGATTCTCCTACTGTCACTTCGAGATCCAGATTGAACGCATGCGGCCAGATAGCCCTTGTTTCCGCTGTGTCGGTCAAACCAAGCGTCACCTTGCTATCGCCATTTCCAGTGGTTTCCGTTTTAATGACGTTCCAGAGCCGGTTACGCACAAAACCATGTACAGGACGCCCTTGCTGTTCCGGATCCGGGCCGAACCAGGGCCAGCAGATGGGAGCACCGCCCTTAATACCTTTACCTGCCTCATAATATGCAGCTTCGCTCAGGAACATCAGGTTCTGCTCATTTGCAGGCTGAAAAGACAATACCTGCCCCCCATAAACAGAGATTACTGCGCTGCCCTTGGTATTATCGACCATGATAAAGGGGAATCCTCCTGCCCCCTCCATGAATTTGACCTGCCCGTCGATCCCATGGTTTTTATTCAACTCTTCTATATTCATTTCATTCCTTATTCGCTTCTGGAGATGCCCTGTAGAAGAGGATCATAATGGCACCTGAACGTTTTGTCATCAACAGCTGTTTATACTGATCGACCTGCTGACGCAGGTCGATCAGCGAAGCAGAATGAGCCTTGGAATTGCTTCAGTACCTATCCAGACAACCGCATTTTGCCCGAATTCCTTTCCAAGCGCCTTAGTTGTCTCCAGATTCAGTCCGAGCACGAGAAAGCTTTTTTCCGCCGCCCACGCTCCGGCAGGATCGATGCCTTCGCCTTCGATAATCTGGCTCTGCCTGGCCACATACCGATCAAGGCTCTTCCGGAGATCCAGACATGCCTTCATGTTCATTTCATGACTTTCCGCCGCACCGAAGGGATTGCAGGCGGTGATGAATGCGGCACACCGATGGCCAGATGCTGCTAAAAGCCTTGCCAGGGGCTCGGAATACTGGTCCACATGCAATGTTATTGCCTCATGGCCTAAGCCCGCCCGATAGTAAGCCGAGCGATAGACATAAATGAGATCATCAGGGATTTCAGTGTATGACATGGTATCTCCGGCGAAGCTTCCCATTCCCAAGCCTTTATGAGTACTACATTTACCGATGTGGGTAGGCAGGGTAAGTGACAAGCTAGTGGCAAGCTGTGCAGGAAGAGTTTCTTCTTACGAAAGGTGATGTATCACCCTGCAAGGATTTCCTGCAGCGAAAACGTTTGCGGGAATATTTCTGGTAACAGTGCTTCCCGATCCGATCGTCGTGCCCCGTCCGATCGTAACACCGGGATTGATGATCGTTCCACCGCCAATCCAGACGCTGTCTTCCACGGTAATGGGTTTAGCGGCTTCCAAGCCGGTATCACGGTCCTTAGCCGCAAGGGGGTGGGTTGCAGTATAGATCTGCACCGCCGGGCCTAGAAAGACATTATGCCCCATGATGACCTGCGCGCAATCCAGCACGATGCAATTGAAGTTGGCGTAGAAGTTATCCCCTACCACGAGGTTGTAACCGTAGTCGCAATAAAACGGCGGCTCGATATGGAGGTTTGACCCCGATGTTCCGAGCAGTTCCCTCAAAATTGCAGATCGTTTTTCGGTCTCGTCCGGAAGGCTGTCATTGAAAGTCTTCGCTAATCTTCTGGCACGCTTTCTTTCCTCGACCAGCAGTCGATCGCTGGAGCGATAGAGTTCCCCACTCAGCATTTTCTGCTTTTCGGTCTTATCAATCATGCCATCTATTTAATAGCGTTTGAAGAAGCTGCAGAAAGAAAGCTTTCTCGAGGAAACACCCGGCACTGCCACTCCAGTCAGGTTTCGGACATTCTATCGGTATGTTGCAAGGAGCATGGCTGTTTATTGCTCTCGGGGTCATACTTGGCGCCCCAGTGAATGAGCGCATGAAGAGCCGGGGACAAATCCTTTCCTTTTTCCGTGAGCGTATAAATGACTCTTCTTGCATTAAGGGGATCACGCTGCCTTGAAATGATATTGCACTCCTCCAGCTTTTTCAGACGATCTGAAAGAATATTGGATGCAATTTTTTCGGGTGAAGCGAGAAAATCCCGGAAATGCTGCTTGCCCTTGAACAGTATGTCGCGAATAACAAGCAAAGTCCATTTGTCACCCAGTATATCCAGTGCGCAGCTAACGGGACAGGAAGAACGCTTGTTCTGGTCTTTAATCATGCTCACATTATGTTTGATTTTTCCGATACGATTCATTTATTATACTTTCAATATGCAACCAAATACGAGGATTGAGACTCTATCTGTGGTTGCTAATACAATTTTTTTCAGCTCGGAACGGCTTTATTTCTCATATGGCTCAGATAATCCGTTATAGCTCGTCCAGGGAAGGTTACGGCTTTTTGAATGGACGATATGAGGCTGAAAGGCAGCGACAAGCAAATACAAATCAAGAGGAGTAGATGATGAAGCAAGCGATACAAGCCGGTACCTCGATTCTTGTCCTGGTAGCAACGTTGTACAGCGGTTCGGCGACCGCTCACGGAAAAGTCTCGATGGAGGAAGATAGCTGCATGCGACGGCTTGGCGACAGCAGCATGGTTCATTTAAGCGCCTATCAGCCGCAGTATGAGCCTGCAGATCAATACTGCACCGAAATTCCCAAAGGAGGAAACACGTTTCTGGTGGTTGACCTGGTGGATCCCGCATTACGGGATATTCCCATCGGAATGCGAATTGTAAGAGGAAGCAATGAAACAGAAGATGAAACGGTATCTTATGTCAGGCCCAGCTATCACCCCGATGGAGTGATCAAGGGGGAAACCGCCCTGGACAAGGGGGAGTATACGGTTTTCATAACCGGTGAGGCAGTACCTCCCGTGCGCTACGAATATCCGTTGCGCGTAGAAATGATCAATTACGCAAAAACTTTTCGCGCCGCGGTCGGACCGATGATAGCCGCTCTGCTGCTGACTTTGCTTGGTTACAAGATCATGCAGTCCAAGCGGGTGAGGCAATGGAGATCTTCTCGCGGGTCATAGGCACCCAGAGCCCTAGCGATAAGGGCTGGCCTTTGCCGCACATTCCGCCATGGCATGGAGGATTTTGAACCCACGCTTCCATGCCTGCTCGTCGACTAGCTGACTAAATCAGCAGTTGAGCCTTATGGAGGCCCCGTCGCTTCTCTTCCTTTATAAGCAAAAATTCAGTGCAGACTTCAGTGGAGACGAATGCTTGCTGATCAGATTGCAAGCATTGGTTTTTTCTCTGCCTCCCGAACTGAAGAATGACTTTGCTTCACTCCTCTTAGGCATCCTCCGGATACCCTCCCTGAAGGCATCAACCTGATTCGATGGGCTTATGGCCCGGGGCCAGGCCAGAACCTGACCGCTTTCTCTTTCTATTCAGAAAAAGCAGGATAGGGGCCGGATTTGGCGGAAGCTGGTCGATCAACAAATTCCGCTCGCAGAATAACATCATAACATCATGAGGACGTGCTGGAGCAGAACCCGTTTTCAAGAACGCGGCCAAGTCTCCGGTCATGCACAGGAAAGTATCTTTCAAGCTCAAATCGTGGCCTGCCACCATTCCCCTCGCTTCCCCTGGCAAATGCCGTCTAATCCTTATAGTCTCTGAACCAAAGCCCCTGTATCATCTATGATGCGGAAAATGAGAAGAAAATGGCGGGAGAAAATGGGACAGTAAACGATATATCTTCTCTCAGATTTTTAATACCTGTTCCTCGATACGTTAATAAAGGCACTCCCGAAGACTTGAATTTCCGCATAACTCCAATCTACTTGAAAGGAATAAGTCGTGTGGAGTTCGTAATAGTTAGCTACCCAACTCGGAGGCCGGTATATGTCGACGGCGATCTGTCCGGCTATACCAATGAAGTCCTGCAGATGGATGCGGGCACGCATAAATTTACCCTGGCCCCTCCCGAAGACTGCGACCCCATCTTTTGCGAGGTCATGGTTAAGGGAACCACTGTCCTGCTTCCCATGAAAATTGCCTTTATCAGGAAATGGTAGGTATGAGTATCCGACTTCGCACATGCATGGCTGTGCTTGCTGGAGCCTTATCCTTATTGTTGGCCGGATGTGGCTCCTTTCAGGTAAATCCGCCCTTGGCCAGGTACGATCCTTCCTCAGGTTACCGTTTCGAAAAACTGGAGCCAGGAAGCAATAGCGATAAACTGTTTGTCATTCTGGTTTTCTCGGGAGGCGGTACCCGGGCGGCGGCTTTATCTTATGGAGTGCTGGAGGCTCTCCGCGACACTCAAATCCAATGGGAAAACCGGAGAATATCGCTGCTGGATGAAGTGGATGTAATTTCGTCGATATCCGGGGGAAGCTTTCCTGCAGCCTATTACGCCCTGTATGGGTTACGGATTTTCGACGAATTCCCGAATCGCTTCCTCTACAGATCCATCCAATCCGAATTGATTGACTCGACGTTGACTCCAGCAGGACTGTTGAAGCTCGGCGGGGCGAGCTTCGGGCGCAGTGACCTGGCGGCGGAGTTTTACGACCGGGAGGTATTTGGAGCAGGCACCTATGCGGAAGTAATTGCCCGGGGTCGCCGACCTTTTGTGATCCTGAATGCCACGGATATGACGACGGGGACCCAATTTCCCTTTACCCAAGACCAGTTTGACCTTTTATGCTCCGACCTGTCAGGAATTTCACTGGGGCGGGCAGCAGCCGCATCCTCGGCATATCCGGGAGGACTTACGCCCCTCACTTTTCAAAACTATGCGGGCAAATGCGGCTACCATCAGCCTGAATGGGTGGATCTTGCCGTTCGGGATCATAAATCGCGCATTAATATACGTCGGGCCGCACGCGCGGAAAACAGGCTTTCGTATACCGATACCGAACACAACCCGCGTAAATACATCCACTTGACCGACGGCGGCGTGGCCGACAATATCGGGCTGCGGGAACCGCTCACGGCGATCAACAGTTTAAATAATTCCTGGAGCGTGCTTCGCCTGATAAATCAGAAGAAAGTGGACAAACTGGTGGTAATCGTAGTGAATGCGGGCACAAACCCCACTACCCGCCGGGATCAGACTCCAGAGGTTCCCGGGCTCGTTGATACCCTGACTGCCGCGGCCGTGGTCCCGTTGGGCAATTATTCATTCGATACCCTTGAATTGTTGCGGCAGACGGTAAACGAGTTCAACGAATCGATGCGACTGGTATCCGGATGCAAGGAATTGGCTGCCAACAAAGGCCCGCGATGCGAGTTGGATATCCCCGTACCGCACCAGATTGAATTCTTTCCGATCGAGGTGGCGTTTGAATATATCGAAGCCGCCGACGAGCGAAACTGGTTCAAAAATCTTCCTACCACTCTGGAATTGCCCCGGGGAACGGTAGATAAACTACGGAAGGTCGGGCAACAAATACTCAACGAAGATCCCGAGTTCAAAAGACTGATGGAAGCGTTGCATGGATGCATCGCCCTTGCAGGACAGCGTTGCTGATGGAAAAATTCCATGGAATCACATCGCAGCTCACCTGAAAAGAAAAGGAAAGAATATGACGAAGATTCTTGGATTCGCGGCACACGGCCCAAAACAGAAACTCGAACCATTCACCTATGACGCCGGACCTCTCGCGCCGGAGGAAGTGGAAATCGCAGTGGAGCATTGCGGTCTTTGTCATTCCGACCTTTCAATATTGAATAACGACTGGGGTATCACCCAGTATCCGATTATTCCCGGACACGAAGCCATTGGTCGGGTCGTTGCGATGGGTGAACAAGCGAAGGGATTGCAAATCGGGCAGCGGGTAGGGGTTGGCTGGAATGCCGGTAGTTGTATGCACTGCCATGAATGCATGACCGGTGATCACAATCTTTGTGCAAAAGCCACCGCGACAATCATCGGGCATTATGGGGGGTTTGCCGACAAAGTGCGAGCGCACTGGGCGTGGGCGATTCCCATACCTGAGAAGCTTGAAAGTTCCTCCGCAGGCCCGTTACTCTGCGGAGGGATTACTGTATTTGCGCCCCTTGCGGCCCATGTAAAACCGACCGATCATGTAGGTGTCGTCGGTATTGGCGGCCTTGGTCATCTGGCCCTGCAATTTGCGAATGCCTGGGGTTGTGAAGTTACGGCCTTCTCTTCCAATCCCTCAAAGGCGGAAGAAATGCGCACCCTCGGCGCTCATCGTGTTCTCTCCAGCCGTAAGAGCGACGAAATTCGCTCGGTAGCACGCTCGCTCGACTTTCTGCTGGTGACCGTCAATGTCCCGCTTGACTGGGCATTGCTGCTCCAGACGCTGAAACCGAAAGGACGCATGCATCTCGTTGGCGCAGTGCTCGAACCCCTGCCCATCCCCGCTTTCGAGCTTCTGAGTGGACAGAAGAGCATTTCCGGGTCACCCACTGGCGGCCCTGCGATAATATCGGATATGCTGGATTTTGCCGCCCGTCACGGCATTCGGCCCCAGGTAGAGCGTTTTCCCATGAACAGGGTCAATGAAGCGATTGCGCATCTGGCTGCCGGAAAGGCGCGCTACCGCATAGTCTTGGATGCGAATTTTAATCTGGAGCAGTCAGGAAGTACGAATGCATGATCAGCCGCTTCTTAGCAATTCAACCGTCACTTCATTCGAACACGATCCATCGCGTTCAAATTCCGTAATGTTACGCAGCGTGGTCTGCGCAATGCTCGATAGTGCTTCAGCGGTAAAGAATCCCTGATGTCCCGTTATCAACACATTCGGGAACGTGAGCAGACGTACGAACAGATCATCCTGTATCACCTGGCCGGTTAAATCCTGAAAGAACAAGTCACCTTCCTGCTCATATACATCCAGTCCCAGATATCCGATTCTCGAGGATTTCAATCCGACAATCACTGCTCGTGTGTCGATAACAGCTCCACGGCTTGTGTTGATGAGCATCACACCCTGCTTCATTTGCTCAATCGCGGCGGCATCGATCAACCGGTGCGTTTGCGGATTGAGCGGGCAATGCAGCGTGATGATGTCGCTCTCCCCATAGAGCATTTCCAGCGGAACATATTCGACGCCCAGTTCAACGCATGCGGAATTCGGCTGCAGGTCGTAAGCAACCAGGCGGCAACCGAAGCCGCGCAGTATCTGCGCAACTGCGGTACCAATGCGCCCGGTGCCGATAATACCGACAGTTTTATTGCGCATTTCAAAGCCAAGCAGACCTTGCAAGGCAAAATTACCGTTGCGCACACGATTATAGGCTTGGTGAAGACGGCGATTGAGCGCAAGCATCAGCGCGACTGTATGCTCGGCAACCGAGTGCGGCGAATAGGCGGGTACCCGCACCACACGGACTCCAAACGCGTTGGCCGCGTTAATATCAACATTATTGAAACCCGCACAGCGAAGTGCAATGAGACGAGTGCCCTGCGCTGCCAGCGTTTCCAGCACTCTATTGTCCAACGTGTCGTTGACAAATACGCACACGACGGGGAAACCTGTCACCATCTGCCGCGTTTCTTCGGATAGGTGGGACTCGAAAAATACCAATTCATGATGAGCATCACGATTGGCAGCCAGTAAAAATTGGCAGTCGTAGGATTGAGCGCTGCAAACGGCAACTTTCATTGGTTTCCTGCCTGCTTGTCTCTTCTTCGGGATGTTGAAATCCGATTTGGAACTCTTTTCCAAATCATATATACCATCAGCTTAGCTCTTCCAGGCATTATCTGAAAAAACTTTACCGATTTTACCGATAATAGCGCTGGGTTCACCCTTCGACAGACTCAGGACAAGCTCTTCGGCAAGCTAAGGGGAGGATGGACAGCACGCCTGCATCTGAACCGGAGGGCATTTAATGGACCCGAAGGAACAAAAGACGCAGCAATCACCCGGACGAGGCCGCAACAGTACCTTGCAGCCTTCGCATTCATAATAAAACTGGCAGGCGTCAACTGGCATGATCTCTCGCTTGACGTACTTACAGTAAGGACATGTCAGTTCCGATTTCAGAAGAGGTGTGTTATTCGTCAAAAGAATTCCCGGGAGTGGTAAAAAATTGTGGCATCATGCCCTCCAGTTTACTGCCGCTTCTACTGCTTCGCTTCCTCCGCCATCTGACGGTGAGACTCCGCCATCCTCCTGTTTTCCTCCGCAGCTTCCTCATAGATGTGAGCGAGTGCCTGAGCATGCTCTTCCACATCAATGGTTTTCCTGCCATAGTAATATCCGTGCTTCCGATATTCGGTCAGACACCTTTTCTGCTCATCTGCCCTCGCCTGCATGGATTCCGCTGCAGCTTGGTAGTGTCGAGCCAGGGCATAATGGTCTTCACTGGTTTTTGCGCTCTGAATGGCACTCGTCATATCCATGGGATGTGGATTGACGTGGGCACAGGATATGAGAGTCAGGGCTGTTAGAATTATGAAACACCACCGAATTTTCATGGACTACCTCACTGTTGGCTTGGTCCAAAAATAATATAGCATTGTAAGTTATAGCAGTATTCCGCAATTTCATGCAGGTACCCGAATGAAAATCTGGCCAGGCACACCCTACCCTCTGGGTGCGACATACGATGGAGCGGGAACCAATTTCTCCCTGTTTTCGGAGGCGGCGGAACGCGTCGAACTGTGCCTGTTCGATGAAGCCGGTCGCGAAACCAGGGTGAATTTGCCCGAGGTGACAGGATACTGCTGGCACGGCTACCTGCCTGGCGTAGAGCCTGGACAGCGTTATGGTTTTCGGGTGCATGGTCCGTGGGCGCCGGAGCAAGGCAACCGCTGTAATCCCGCGAAGCTGCTGCTCGATCCATATGCAAAAGGGATCGATGGCGACATTACCTGGGATGAATCTGTATTCCCCTATCTTTTCGATGATCGCGATGCACGGAATGACAAGGATAGCGCGCCTTTCATGCCCCGCAGCATCGTTCATCAACCGTTTTTCGATTGGTCCGGCGATCGTCAACTCCAGCGCCCGTGGCACGAAACAGTCATTTACGAGTTGCATGTCAAGGGCTTCACGGCACAACATCCGGACATACCCCCTGAACTGCGGGGCACTTATGCGGGTCTTGCACACTCCGCCTCCATCGAGTATCTGAAACAGCTTGGGGTCACTGCTGTCGAGCTGCTGCCAGTGCATTACTTTGTGCAGGACAAACATCTCCTGGATCAGGGTTTGCGCAACTACTGGGGTTATAACTCCATTGCCTATTTTGCTCCCCATAGCGCCTACGCCGCAGACAAGCGTCCGGGGGCCGCGAGTGCCGAATTCAAGCAAATGGTCAAGGCTCTGCATCAAGCCGACATAGAGGTTATCCTCGATGTGGTGTACAACCACACTGCGGAAGGCAACGATCTCGGGCCAGTGTTATGCCTGAAGGGAATCGACAACGCCTATTATTACCAGCTTATGGAGGATCGGCGTTACTACAGGGATTACACAGGCACAGGCAACTGCCTCAATATGAGGCAGCCGCATGTGCTGCAACTGATCATGGATTCGCTTCGCTATTGGGTGCTGGAAATGCACGTCGATGGCTTCCGCTTCGATCTTGCATCCGCGCTCGCACGCGAACTGCATGAAGTGCAAATGCTGAGTGCATTTTTCAACATTATCCAGCAGGATCCTGTTACAAATCAGGTCAAGCTGATCGCGGAACCCTGGGATCTGGGAGAAGGCGGTTACCAGGTGGGGAAATTCCCGTCAGGCTGGTCTGAATGGAACGGCAAGTACCGAGATTGTATTCGGAATTTCTGGCGCACTCAGGAACCTACTTTAAGTGAATTCGCTTACCGCTTTACCGGAAGCTCAGACCTTTACGAGGGGAATTCGCGTCATCCTTTTGCAAGCATCAATTTTGTCACCTCGCACGATGGTTTCACGCTGCGTGATCTGGTGTCTTACAACGAAAAACACAACCTCTCCAACGGCGAGGATAACAGGGATGGCACAGACGACAACCGTTCCTGGAATTGCGGTGTCGAGGGGCCTACGGATGACACGGAAGTGCTTACGCTTCGCGCCCGGCAGCGGCGCAATTTCCTGGCTACCCTGATATTGTCACAGGGTGTGCCCATGTTGCTCGCAGGGGATGAATCGGGTCGCACCCAGCAGGGAAACAATAATGCGTACTGCCAGGACAATGAAATTTCCTGGGTGGATTGGGGGAAGGTGGATACCGGTTTACAGGAATTTGCCAGGCGCCTTGTTCGTTTTCGCCATGATCACCCGGTCTTCCGCCGGCGACGGTGGTTTCAGGGTCAACCTATCCACGGCGGGGGCCAAGATGATATTGCGTGGTTCAATTACATGGGAGAACAGGCGAGCGAGGAATTATGGGGGGATGGGGGAATTCAAAGCCTGGGAATTTTTCTCAACGGAGACAGTTTCCCGAATCCCAATGCTCGAGGGGAGCCGGTGAAGGATGACAGCTTCTACCTGATTTTCAACGCGCATTTCGAGGCGATCGATTTCGTTCTGCCCCCAAACCACTGGGGGCTACGCTGGTTGAAAATACTCGACACCAACGAGGGCTGGGTAGAGAATACAGCAGATAAGCCCGGGCTCGAAGCTGGGTCTGCTTTGGCAGTCGCACCCCGGTCACTGGTGCTTTTGCAGCGGCAGGCGTGAAACTCATCCAGGATGAGCCTCTGCAAATATCCCCACTTCATCCCGTTGTCTGCTCGAAAGGGGATAGCAACGCATAAGGAAACGTCCCGAAAAGAGGAGCCAGTCCAAACCTCCTGCACGCCTCCTCCGTCCTCTGCGCGGCAAGAATCTCGCCAGTCAACACATTGACCCACTTCTCGCGCAACTCGTCTGAAGGCAGTTCCACCCAGGTGTCGGTCCAGATGGATTTGCCGACGGGGAACCTGTGTTGTTCTCCGATAAGCCTGCCGAGCAATCGCGGTACGGCAACAACAAGAATTTCATTTTCCCGACGCCGTGCAAACACGCATACGTGCTCGCTACAGTCCCCATGCGCTTTTAGCGGCAGGTAGTCGCCCTCGCGGAAAAGCTGTTCGTGCTCCCGGCGGAACGTGAGGGCTTTCCAGGTCAGATAGAGCTTAATTCGGCCGTCCCGAAGGTTCTCCATCAGATGCTGGGCGCAGGCACCAGGGCCTTCTTCAGCATGCATCGAGCGGATGGCCTGCAAGGACCTGCGGCGAGCCGTATAATCCACAGGACGCCTGTTGTCCGGATCCACGAGACTGAAATCCCAAGTTTCGTTGCCCTGGTAGATGTCGGGTACTCCTGGTGACGTAAGTTTGAGTAGCACTTGTGACAAGCTGTTGAAGGCGCCCACCCATGCAACCCGCTGCTGGAAAGCCAGAAAGTCGCGCAGGAACAGATTGTTGGGCTGCTCGGAGAGAAGCGCATGCACGAAGTCCTGCATTGCTGCCTCATATTCGCTATCAGGGTTGATCCAGGAGCTGCTCACCTTCGCTTCTCGCGCGGCCTTGCGCATATAGGCAACTACGCGGTCGGACAGCGCTGCCAGTTCCTCGCCGTGCGGTGCGTCAAAAGGCCATATGCCCAGCAATATCTGGTATAGCAGGTACTCGTCATTGCGGCTCGGCGCACAAGTGTTGCCCAACTCCCGGCGGCTGCTGCGATTGAGCCTGTTCCATCGTTTAAGAGCTCGTGCCCACTGATCGGGTATTTCGGAGAGAACACTTATGCGCGCACGTACATCTTCCGACCGCTTACTGTCGTGACTTGAAGTGGACAGCATGGCATGCGGCCAATGGCTCGCTCGCTCCTGATTTTCCCGGTGAAACGCTGCGAGCGACACACCGAACCGTTGCGGCTCATTGCCGACCTCGTTGAGCGATACCAGACGGTTATACTGGTAGAAGGTCGTATCCTCCATTGCCTTGGCCATTACCGGGCTGGTGTACTGTTGAAACTTCATGGCGAAGGCACATATGGCGTTTTTGTATGCTTCGCTTTGACCCCTGGCGTGCCGACCCAGCAACACCTCCCGCACGAAATCGAAAATGGTGGTGTCAACGGCCTGGCTGCGCTTCTTGGCTACCTCAACCGCCCAGTCGATGTAGCGGACATCATCAGCAGAACTTTCGCAATCGGATACATAAGTACGATAGACAGGAAAGTTGGCGATAACCTGGGCGAGAGCACTGCGCTGGCTGTTGAAGGTAAAATCGCACGTGCGGCGATCCCCTTTGGCAATACGTGCCAATTGTATAGCCAGTACCTGAAGCTCACCTACCAGTGCGCTTTCCATGATCAAGTGTTTGTTCGCTCGTATCATTGCGCCGAGGTCCAAACGTGTCCGAATAAAGCGCTCATAAATACGGGTGAAATGGTCGGCAGCGCCAGTGTCGACAAAAAGGCCAGAGCAAACCGCGGCAAAGTCGTATCCGGTAGTGCCGTGGATGGGCCAACTTTTTGGAAGATGTTCATGGGAGGCGAGTATTTTCTCCGCCACGATGTAGATCGGCTTGGCTCCCTCCTTCATCGTTCCCGGAAACAATGCTGCGGCGGCCATTGCCTGCAGACGCTCGAAGTATTCCTTGGGCGCGTACAAGCCATCCGGATGATCGATGCGTAAGCCGCTCACATACCCGCGCGCGATCAGTTCGCGAACCAGGTGGTGCGTGCTTTCGAACACTTCCGGGTTGTCCATGCGCAGCGCCGCCAGATCGTTGATATCGAAGAAGCGGCGGTAATTGATCTCGTCCGCTGCAGCACGCCAGAAAGCCAGACGGTAGGCCTGGAGGCTCAGCAGTTCATGCAGAAGATCGAAGCTCCTGGGTCCCTCCCCCGGCGCGTCCCCGTTGAAAACGGACACATTCTCCTGAACGAATTGGGCAATGTCTGCGCTCATCACGAGCAGTGAAGCCAGATGGCGTTTGTGTATCTCCTTGTCGCGCGCTCGTTCGGTGATCGCATCGGGGGAAACGCGGTCGCGCAGTGGCAGATGGTTAAACGCCGTGACCAGAGACTGGAGTTCCAGAAACTCCGGGTGCTGCTCCCCCAGTCGCATCTCGAGCCGTCCCAGATCGTGACCAAGAATACGGGGATATTCACGCGGGTCTACGGGAAACCGGTGCTCATGATAAAAAACACTGAAGGAGCCTTGTTCGAGGTCGAACACAAGCTTGAGCTCGCCCTTCTCCAGAATCGCGCCATAGTGATCGCCCAGAACAGGCAGCAGCACCTGGCCCGGCAGGTGCTCTCCCATCACATACCAGTCAATGTCAAAATAGCTGGCAAAGCGGGACGCCGGACCATTTTCCAGTACATCCAGCCACCATTCGTTATCAGACCCAGTGATGGACATGTGATTGGGAACCACATCCATGATCTGGCTCATTCCATGGCGTTTCAAGGCAGCAGCAAACCGTTCGAAGTCCCGCGCGCTCGTGATCTCCGGATTGAGCCTGCCATGGTCGGTCACGTCGTAACCGTGGGCGCTGCCGGGGCGCGCTTTGAGGAGCGGCGAAAGATAGCAATGACTGATACCCAGCTCATCCAGGTACGGGATCAGTTCCGTTGCCTGCCTCAGATTGAAGTCCCGATTCAACTGCAAGCGGTAAGTTGCCCGGGGAATCTGCGCTTGTACGTCCTGCGCGACTTCGCCCTCTGAGGAGGTGGGCGCTTGCGATAAGGGACGCTCCCGGCGCAATGCCAGCATTATTCCCTGCAGCCAGGCGCTTCCCTGCCACTCCTCCAGATTGAGGGGCAGTTTGAGACGCCAGGATGGGTAAGTGTCTCCTGTTGCACCGGGCAGATTCGGTTGCTCAAGTACCCCGAAGCCATCTTCGAGTTGCAGCAGCAGAAGTTTCGACGGTGCACGGGCCAGATAGGTGTACACTGCTGCCGCGAGTTCCGCCGTCATTTCCGGGAAGCCGACCTGATGAAGCCCCCCTCTCGACGGCAATACGCCTTCACTCTCCAATGCCACCAGAAGCTGTGCGCGGTCAGCCGCGCGCTCCACGATTTGCCTGTTCCGCATCTCATCCTCGGGAAACAGATTGTGACGGTCGCGCAAATCAATATCGAGCCCTTGCCAGAATCCCGCCAGCGTCGGAAGGTCGTGGGTCGTTACTGCCACTACGGCATTTGCCGGGTACTCCTGCGGCGGCTTCAACTGCCCGTCGTCGCGCCGCTCGAAATATAACAACCGTGTGGACATAACGTTTGCGGGATGCAAAGCTTCGCGTACTTCCGGCGGTACTGTCCCTAAATCTTCACCTACCACCAGGCAGCGGTTGCGCTGGCTCTCCAGTGCCAGAATGCCCAGCATATCTTCAAAGGGATAGCGTATGTACGCGCCCTCCATTGCGGGCAGCCCGCGCACGACCCAGAACAGGCGGCGCAGGCCCATTACGTGATCTATACGCAACGAGCCGCTGTCCCGCATGTTGGCACGCAGAACTTCAATGAAAGGTGCATAAGCGGATGCAGTGAGCTGATGAGGAATCCAGGGCGGCAGGCCCCAGTTCTGCCCCAGACGGTTGAAGTCATCGGGTGGTGCCCCTGCACTGGCTTCAAGTGCGTAAAGTTCACGGCGGGACCACGTTGCCCCGCCACCTTCCGCTACCCCGATCGCCAGATCGAACATTAAACCAATGTTGAGACCAACTTCCCATGAGCGTGTGCCGACCGCTCCCAATTGCAGGGAAACCTGCCACTGCAGATATTCGAAATATTCCACGCGATCAAGATGAGCTTCGCAGAATGCGGCCACTTCCGGAGCTGCAGGATCACGGTATGCCTTGGGCCATACGCGCCACCCCCATACAGAGCTGTCCCCTGTCCGAAAATATTCCTGAAGTGCCTCGAACAGCGCCTGCTTGCGAAGAATTTCGCCGTGCTCTGCCTGGAAAGCACGAAAAGCACGCGCACGACCAGTATTTTGCGCCAGATGGGTACTACGGAAATGCCGGTACAGGCAGACGAGGACTTCCGATTTCGCCTCCGCAATACTTCTATAATCCACCTGTTCGGTAGCACGAAGCGCGCGCAGCCGCGCCTGGAATTCCGGCGCGAGCACTATGGAGCGTGCTTCCTCGCATCCCGCAAATTCGGGTATGGCTTCCACATCCAGGTAAAGCGGGTTGAACCAGGTGCGGCTGGAGGGACTGTAGGGACTGGTGTGTTCCGGAGCATCGGGAAATAACGCATGAAGCGGGTTGAGCAGCAGCGTGCTTCCCCCCGCGCTGGCATAGAATTCGACCAGGCGCCGAAGATCGCTGAAATCCCCGATGCCATAATTGCGCTGGGAACGAATACCATATAACTGGAGGGCTGGACCCCACACCCGCCTCTCACCTTCGATACCTGGCGGCCAATAACAAATGGCAGGAGCCACAATAAACGGCATTTCAGCCAGAGCGAGGCCATCGCTCTTTTCGATGGAAAGCCGGTGGTACCCTGGTTCCACAGGGAGATCCAGCACCAGAATTCGCCGCACGAATTCCTGAGCGCTAGGATTATCGAAACTGTCGAACCCGCCGGGAGCGGTGAAGCGATAACGCTCGACTTCCTCCAAGCCGTCAGGAATAAATTCATCATGGTCTTCGACTCCGGATTCCCTGCACAACCGCCAGTGATGGACTCCTTTGCCCTCGGCAGCGGGTAGCGCGACTGCAATGCGATAGGGTCGCATCCACTCCCGCACCACTTGTACGGGCGGCAACACATGCTCCCATTTGCGCCTTATAAAAGTGTGCAGGGACGCTGAAATTTCCTCTTCCGTGGCCGCTGCAACCCCCATTGCTCTGAGTAGAGCGCGCTTTGCGTCCTCAGAAGTGTGGCGGGTATTTCCCCAGATATCGCTGTAGCAGGGTAGCACGCCATATAATTCGCACAGCTGGTCAAGTGGATTGCTCATGCTTCTCCCTAGGAATTCCCTTATGCTTTCCCTTCATTCCAGCTTCGGCGGCTGTTATCAGGTAAAACTGCTTTTACTTTTATCGGCAGCCGGTTCGAGCATCCAAACTACCGAACGAGGCGTCAGGATATTTTTCGCCAAGATACTTTTCGTTGTTCCGGAAGATGTGGGTATTGCACTTGGGGATGCAAACACGAGCTGCCCGGCGGACTCGGGAGCCGCCACGTTCGTATCAGAAAAATTCGCCAATAGCCGCAAAGTGGAATCGTCCCCCAACTGCCAGCGGACCCGGAGGCATTTGGGGGCGAATACCTCAAAATGTGCCGAATTACCCTTCATTCCGCGAAGGCGCGGTACGATAATTTCGCTGCGAAGTTTCATCAGGTTGCGGTAATACTCCAGCCAGGCAAGGTGCGCTTCATCCCTGAGTAAACCCCAGTCGATTTTCGAGATAAGAAAAGTCTGAACAGCATTCGGGTCCGGTATCGCTGTCTCGGTCATGCCTTGTCCAAAATGCGCAAAGCGGGCGAACTCCCTGCGGCGGCCCTGTGTCACAGCTTCGCGCAGATCCCCTCCAAAGTCGCAGAAAAACAGGAAAGGCGATTTTGCGGCAAATTCCTCACCCATGAACAGCATCGGAATGCTAGGAGCCAGCAAATAGATGGCTGCCACCGCATGTGTCAACGCTTCCTCGCCAATATGGCTAATACGCTCGCCAAATGCACGGTTGCCCGCCTGATCGTGGGATTGCAGAAAGGAAATGAAAGCCTGGGGCGGCAGATGAATGCTAGTCTCTCCACGCTTCGCGTCGTCGCGATAAACCGATATCTCTCCCTGATAGGCAAACCCTTGCGCCAGGCAACGCCCGAGATGGCGTACCGGATTGTCGGCATAATCAACATAGTATCCATCGCACTCTTGGGTAGAAAGCACATGCAGAGCGTGGTGAATATCGTCGTTCCACTGGGCGTCGTACCAGCCGTTCGTCAGGTAACGTGCATTGTTGGCATCGTTTTCCAGGATCAGGTGCACGTGGCGCTCTGCATCGACCTCAGCACGTACACGCTCCGCGATCTCGATAAGGATGTGCGGGCTGGAATGGTCGATGATTGCATGTACCGCATCGAGCCGCAGGCCATCGAAGTGATACTCTTGCAGCCAATACAACGCGTTGTGGATGAAGAAATTGCGTACCTCCTGACTTGCGGGCCCGTCGAAATTTATTGCCGCGCCCCATGGAGTGTGATGGCGCTCGGTAAAGAATTCTTTCGCATAAAGGTGAAGATAGTTTCCTTCCGGCCCGAAGTGATTGTAGACGACATCGAGCAGAACCATGATGCCCCGTTCATGTGCAGCCTGAACCAGTTCCTTGAGATCCTCCGGACGTCCGTAACG
This sequence comes from Nitrosospira sp. CT, assembly GCF_059489795.1. Classification (NCBI taxonomy): domain Bacteria; kingdom Pseudomonadati; phylum Pseudomonadota; class Betaproteobacteria; order Nitrosomonadales; family Nitrosomonadaceae; genus Nitrosospira; species Nitrosospira sp. CT. The sequence continues at coordinate 46,905 of NZ_JCAHZJ010000057.1, read as the reverse complement.
GCTATCGGGCGCATAAAGCAGGACACCATCATAGCCCCAGTTTCGTGAGCCTGGAAAATCGGCAACCGGCATGAGTTCGATGGCGGTCACGCCGAGTTCGACCAGATAGTCCAGTCTCTGGGATACGCCGTTGAAGGTTCCCTCGGGTGAGAATGTGCCTACATGCAACTCATAGATGACGGTTTCTTCCCATGGCCGTCCACGCCATTTCGCATCCCGCCAGGCGAAGGCAGAAGGATCGATCACCTCACTTAAACCATGCACATCATCCGGATTGAAGCGCGAGGCGGGATCGGGAACGCGGACACCGTTTACGTCGAAACCATAGCGCATTCCTGTGCCTGCTTCCGCTACAGTCGACTCGAACCATCCCCCTGCGCGAGGAGTCATGGGGAGTATCAGTTCGTGTTGCTCATTCGTCCGCCCGTCTGCAAGGTACAATCCCACCTGTTTGCACCCAGGTGCCCAAAGACGGAAGCGCACTCCGCCATCCGTAATTTGCGCGCCATAGGGCATGTCATGAAGTCGTGTCAGCATGCCTTTCCCTCTTCCCCTTATTCTACCTTCTACGTTGCATCAGCCGTATCAGTCGCTGCATGGTTCCATCGACTGACTTCGACTGTTGCGCGAGTGCGTTACTCACGCTGGCAACAGCTTTCTCCACCATGAAGAGCGTAACCAAAGCATCGATTACTCCAGTATCAGCGGGGAACAGGGAATTTCCCTCCATCGCCCTGCGATAGCTTTTGAGGAAATCCGCGCTGGCAAGCGCCCGCCATTTATCAGCTTGTTGTGCAAGCATAACGGTTGATTCCGGATATTCATCCGTAACATGCTCCAGTGCCGCTACCGCCACCTCGGAAAACGAGAACAGCATGCCTGCCACATCGCGGAGGGGGCTCTGTTTCCAGCGGCGCTCACGCCATGCGCGTTCGGGACCGCCGCCGTAATTCGTAATCAGAAAATCATTGTTCGAGAGCCACACCTGCCGCAGGCTGTAATCCCCATGGCAGCGCGCCTTCAAGGCCTCGGGATGTATGGCTGCCAGGCGGGTGATACGACGGTAGAATTTCGACCGGGCTGATAAAAGATCATTGGCGGCCCCTTGCGCGGACTTGGGCACATCGGGCCATTTCACTTCCAGCAATTTGTACATTTCATCCATCTGGGCGCGCGCAGTGTTCACCCACTCCGCAAGATCTTCGGGGGTAATGGGCTCGACGCCGAAAGCCCCATCTGCATCATCCTGCGCAAGTGCCCGGTGAAATTCAGCCGTACGCAATCCCAGCGTATTGATGAGGGGCATGTAGGCAATATGCCGCGAATCAATGGGACGCTTTTGTTGTGTGCGGCACTCATCCAGGTAGCGTTGCAGATAGTCCTGCGTATAAGCCCAGGCGCTACCCTGATTCTCGGCGTAGTGCTCGAGGATTGCCAGAGTGGAATTGCATCCCTCACCGTCCGTGTACTCCACGGTGCCCGCCAATTGCGCCATGTGGGTAAATTTTGCTGTCTCCGTCAAAAAACGCGACATCTCCAGCTCGGGATGCACGCCGGGAAGAAGCCAGCGGTATCCTTTCAGTACCAGCCGGTCGCCCATGTTCACGAACAATCGCCCTCTCTCCGAAACTGTCCGCGTCACCGTTGTTGATGCGCCTGAAACCACCGGACCGGGAAAAGCGGTGGTTGCATGGAAAGACACTTGCCCACGCTTAAACAGGAGTGCAGAACCATCATGCATGCTGGAGACTATGGCGCGACAGAAGCTGTCATCCCAAAATGCGTCGAACAGCACACCGGTCCGCTCCCGGCGACGAACCTTAGCAAGCGTGGCATGCAGCAGCGTGCTCACAACCCCCTCATCCTCTTCCTCCCACACGAGTGCCAGAGGCACGGCAAAGCGATAAGACTCATCATTGGCCAGCGTTAAAACGACGGTGACCAGCAGCCAGCTTCCCTGCTCCGTCGACCACTCGTGCATTTCTCCAAGCTCAAATTTTCTGACGGGAAGGTTCCGCATCAAAAACCAGGGTTGGGAATAAAAGAAGCGGGGCATGATCTGCCCCTCGAGCTGCTGGCGGGCACGACGAGCCATCAGGTCTTTCATGCCCCCGTTACCATCGCCCCGGTTCAACAGGGTGCCCCAACCCGACTCCACAAGCACAAGGACAGGCAGATCCGGCGATACCTGTCGCTCCTCATGCCAGGCAGGGGCGGCCACGTCGGCTGTCAGGCGAAAAGCATAAAAGCCATGAGCGCTCAAGGTAAGGAGATACGGCAGCTCACCCACGGGCGGGAATGGCGTGCGCCCCATCAACTCAACCGGTACCCGTCCCCTGAATTGGCTTAAATCCAGTTCTACTGGCTGCGCGACGCGGGACAGATTAGCCACGCACAGAATCGTTTCATCCTCATGCTCACGCAGATAAGCAAGAATCTTGCGATTGCCAGGCCGCAAAAAACGCAACGTGCCCCGACCAAAGGTTCGGTGCGCCTTGCGCATCGCAATCAGGCGCTTCATCCAGTTGAGCAGGGATGACGAATTACGTCTCTGTGAATCCACGTTCACTGCACCAAACCCATATACGGGATCGATAATGGTCGGCAGGAAAAGCTGTTGAGAATCAGCCGTTGAAAACCCGCCGTTAACTGCACCTGACCACTGCATGGGTGTGCGTACCCCATTGCGATCACCGAGGAGAAGGTCATCACCCATCCCGATCTCATCTCCATAGTAGAGCACGGGCGACCCCGGCATGGTCATGAGCAGCAGATTCATCAGTTCAATTCGGTGCCGGTCATTGTCCATCAGGGGCGCCAGACGCCGTCGAATACCGAGATGCAGGCGGGCCTGAGGGTCGATTGCATATGTCTGGTGAAGATAGTCCCGCTCGCGATCGGTGACCATCTCCAATGTCAGTTCGTCGTGGTTACGCAGAAACACTGCCCACTGACAATTCTCGGGGATGTCTGGTGTCTGCTCCATGATCTCTACAATGGGGTGACGATCTTCGCGCGCAATAGCCATGTACATTCGCGGCATGAGTGGAAAATGGAAAGCCATATGGCATTCGTCGCCATCGCCAAAATACTCGCGTACATCCTCCGGCCACTGGTTCGCCTCAGCCAGGAACATCCGGTTGCGGTAGTGTTTATCCAGTTCGGAACGCATGCGTTTGATCACCGTATGAGTTTCCGGCAGGTTTTCGCAGTTGGTCCCCTCGCGCTCGCACAGATAGGGCATGGCATCCAAGCGCATACCATCGACACCCGCATCCAGCCAGAACTGCATCACATGCATCATGGCGTTAAAGACATGGGGGTTGTCAAAATTCAAGTCTGGTTGATGGAAAAAAAAGCGGTGCCAGTAATAGGCTTTGGCTACATCATCCCATTCCCAGTTGGATCCCTCTGTGTCCGTGAAAATACTGCGCGCACCGCTGTACTTGGTGTTGTCGTCGCTCCATACGTAATAGTCGCGCTTGACGGACCCCGACGGGGCGCGGCGGGCTGCCTGAAACCATGGATGCTGATCGGAAGTATGATTCAGCACCAGTTCCGTGATTACCCGCAAACCTCGACCATGAGCTTCCGCGATAAACCGGTGAAAGTCCTCCAAGGTACCGACACCGGGGTGGACACTGTGATAATCGGAAATATCGTAACCGTCATCCCGTCCCGGAGACGGATAGAATGGAAGAAGCCAGAGCGCGGTGACGCCCAGTTCCGCCAGATAGTCGAGCTTGGAGATCAGGCCCGAAAAATCTCCTATACCGTCGCCATTACTGTCGAAGAATGTCTTGACGTGCAATTCATAGATGATGGCGTCCTTGTACCAGAGCGGATCTTCTTCTCGTTCCATGCTATTTCGACCGGACTTTCTGTTTCAGATGAACAGAAGCTCTTCTGGCAGCCTCCGCGGCTCTTGTAAAGTTCCCTTTTTTCGCTTCCCCGATCGCCTTATCCATTTCTTCGAATGTCTCCATATCATGTTCCGCTTTCGGAGACTGTCCATATATCGATATGAACGGATGAGTATAAGGATGTTCGTGGTTTTCCTCGATCAGGTGTTTCTTCGCTTTTTCAGTATGGGTGATAACGCCTCCTGAGTCCTCATTTTCAGCGCTTCTGACTGCCAGCCGCAATTCCTGAAGCGACTTGTCCTCATGTTCATCTGTAGCATAATCCATCGTAGAACATCCTGCGAGGAAAGCAAAAGCGATCAAGCTGCACGAGAATGGCTTTTCCATGACATCTCTCCCTGGTGAACGAATCCGGGGCTTGCCCCTTCTCGGTCTCATTGTAAGGGGCGTAACCAAGGTCCGTACAGTAGTACCTAAGACTCCTGCCCAGACTCATTTGAGAGTTGAATACGGTTCAACCGTAAAGATTGCTGACGACAGACAGAGGATTCATCACTCTCGGGGCGCCGGCAAACATGGGTGATAGCAGAAGTCTGAATGCTGGATATAAAACGCCTGCGTCAACGCTGGTGCATCATTGATACCGTCGCCCGTCATCGTCAATGTTTGTTTCATTTCCTCCGCCATCTTTCTGTGATCCTTTGTCATATCCAGGGTTTGCCTCCGCAGCCTGCTCATAGCTGCTTATCAATCTTTGGCAATGCACCTTGAGATCCGGGCTTGCCTAATAATAGGGAATAGGGACGTGTTTTATATTCTTCGAGTTCCCTTTTGTGTTCTTGCGCGCATAAGCGCGTGTCTTTTGCTGTCGCCTCGTACAATGATTCCCTTGACCAGAGCAAAGACGGCCGGAAATACGACCAGCGTCAGTACTGTAGTGGAAATCATTCCGCCAACCATGGGAGTGGCTATGTGCCGTGTCAGCTCGGATCCCGTCCCTGTGCTGAACATGACGGGAAGCAATCCAACGACGCTTCCCGAGATGGTCATCATCACCGGACGTATCCGGTATACCGCGCCCTGGATCACTGCCTCGTAAAGATCTTCAACGGTAACTTTTTCGCCTGCGGCTGCCCGCGTCGCCGTGATACTCGCCAACGCCCGATCGAGGAAAGTGAGCATGACCATTCCTGTTTCAGTCGCGATACCGATGAGCCCGATAAAGCCAATCGCCGCTGCGATGCTCATGTTGTAGCCGAGCAGATACATGAGCCAGATACCGCCGACCAGGGAAAAAGGAACCGAAAGCATGACGATCAGCGTCTCGGTGAGTCGATGGAAGTTCAGATATACAAGCAGGAATACGATCAGGATCGTGAGCGGCACGACTACCTTCAGCTTTTCGACCGCACGTTCCATGTATTCGAACTGGCCACTCCAGGTTGCGTAATATCCCGGCGGAAACCGCACCTGCTCACGTACTGCTTGCTGGGCTTCCGCGACATAGCTGCCGATGTCGCGGTCACGGATATCGACGAAGATGTAAGCCGACAGCAGCGCGTTCTCCGTGCGGATACTCGGCGGGCCTTGGAGGAGTTTCACCTGCGCAAGTTGCCCGAGCGGGATCATTGTCTGATCCATGGTAGGTATCAGCACTTGCGCAGCGATTGCCTGGGGATCACTGCGCAATGCACGCGGATAGCGCACGGTGACAGCGAAGCGTTCCCGTCCTTCCACGGTGGTGGTTACCGTTTCGCCGCCCAGCGCCACCGAGATTACGTCCAGCAAGTCCCCTACGGCCAGCCCATGGCGCGCGAGCGCCATGCGGTCCGGCTCGATATCGAGGTAATAGCCGCCGGTAATGCGTTCCGCATAGGCACTCGTCGTTCCAGGCACAGTTTTTACCGTTGTCTCGATTTGTCGGGCAAGGATTTCGATTTCATCCAGATCCTTGCCGAACACTTTGACGCCAATGGGCGTGCGTATGCCTGTGGCAAGCATGTCGATCCGGTTCTTGATCGGCATGGTCCAGGCATTGCTGACCCCGGGTATCTGGAGCGCCTGGTCCATTTCAGCGATCAATTTATCCACGGTCATCCCGGAGCGCCATTCGGCCTCCGGTTTCAGGTTGATGATGGTTTCAGCCATCTCCAGCGGCGCGGGGTCGGTTGCAGTATTGGCCCGCCCCGCTTTGCCCAGCACTGATGCCACCTCCGGAAAGCTTTTGATGATCCTGTCCTGCGTCTGCAATATCTCAGCCGCTTTCGTCACGGAAATACCCGGCAAGGTCACTGGCATGTAAAGAAGCGTGCCTTCGTTCAATGTCGGCATGAACTCCGTGCCCAGCTTGAGTGCGGGATAAACGGTTATCCCAAGCACAGCAAGCGCTGCCAGAATGATTGTCTTTTTCCAATGCATCACCCGGCCCACTACCGGATGATAGGCCCGGATCATGAAACGGCTCAGCAGATTATCCTGCTCACGCGGAATGCGACCGCGGATCAGAAGCAGGATCAAGGCTGGAACCAGGGTGATCGAAAGCAAGGCGGCACCTGCCATGGCGAAAGTCTTGGTATAGGCCAGTGGCTGAAACATGCGCCCTTCCTGCGCTTCAAGAGTAAATACAGGCAGAAACGATACCGTGATGATCAACAGGCTGAAGAACAGCGATGGACCAACTTCCTTACAGGCGTCAATGACGGCATCTTTGCGTGCTGCACTTGAAACTTCCGGACCAACGCGCGCAAGATGTTTGTGTGCATTCTCGATCATGACGATCGCCGCATCGGTCATTTCCGCAATCGCTAGAGCGATGCCCGCAAGGCTCATGATATTGGAATTGATGCCGAGGAACCGCATTGCGATGAAAGCGATGAGTACGCCGATGGGAAGCATGATGCTCGCCACCAGGGCGCTCCGCACATGCATGAGGAAGACTGCGCAAACCAGCGCCACAATAATGATCTGCTCGATCAACACTTCACGCAGCGTCGTGATGGCGCGGTGGATCAGATCCGAACGATCGTAGAGGGACCGGATTGAAACACCTTCCGGCAGGGCCGGCATGATCTCGGCGAGCTTCTTTTCGAGATTGCGTGTGATATCGAGAGCATGTTCGCCATGCCGCGCCACCGCAATACCCGAAACAGCTTCTCCTTCGCCGTCAAGCTCAGCTATGCCGCGACGTTCCTCAGGAACTAGTTCCACCCGGGCAATGTCGCGCAACAGCACCGGCGTGCCCTTCTCCGCCTTGACGACGAGTTTTTCGAGATCGTCTATCCCGCGCAAATAGCCTTTGCCGCGCACCACATATTCTGTCTCCGCGAGCTCGATCACACGCCCTCCCACATCGCGATTGCTGGCAGCGATAACCTGGGATACGTTCTTTAACGGGATGCCGTAAGCCTGTAGCTGCTGCGGATTCACCGTAACCTGATAGCTTCTTACAAACCCGCCTACGCTGGCTACTTCCGCCACGCCCTCCGCCGCGGTTAGCTGATAACGCAAGAACCAGTCCTGGATGGCGCGCAACTCGTCGAGGGTACGATTCTTTGCGGTCACGGCATATTGATAAACCCAGCCTACTCCGGTGGCATCCGGACCAAGTGAAGGCTTTATATTCCCGGGCAGGCGAGCAGCTGCAAAACTTAAGTACTCCAATACGCGCGAACGTGCCCAATAGATGTCTGTGCCATCCTCGAAGATGACGTATACGAATGACACGCCAAAACCGGAGAGACCACGCACTACCCTGGATTTCGGCACACTCAGCATGGCAGTGGTGAGCGGATAGGTAACCTGGTCTTCGACGACCTGGGGCGCCTGGCCCGGATATTCCGTATAAATGATGACCTGCACGTCCGAAAGATCCGGAATCGCATCGACCGGTGTCTTCCATACCGAATATACGCCCCCGACTATTACGAAGAATGTCCCGACCAGCACCAGGAAGAGGTGCCGTACCGACCATTCGATGATATTGCCGACCATCTCAGTGCTTCTTTCCGTGATCGGCGGCAGCCCCAGCCTGGGGCTGTATACGCACAATAACGTACTCGCCTGGCGATGCTTCCGTTATCTCGAAAGCAACCTTCTGGCCGGGTTTCAATATTCGTAATAATGCGGGGTCCAGAACCTTGAAATCCATCACCATCGCCGGCCACGCGAGGCTTGCGATCGGGCGGTGGGCAAGAGTCACGGTTGTGTTGGCCACATCGATCGCTTCGATGATGCCTTCTCCGCGATGGCTCGATGAAGAGGGAGACGGGGATAAAGGTACAATTCCGGATGAGCCAGAGGCGATCCGCCCTCTCTCCCCCGCTTCGCCAAACACTAAATCCTGACTGCTCCGGGCAAAACCGCTCAGTGCAGCCTTGAGGTTGCTTTCGGCATCGATGAGAAAATTGGCTTTCACCACAACCATTTCCCCCGCCTTCAGTCCATCCAGAACTTCCACATAGTCGTTCGCGTGCTTGCCCAGCTTCACGAGCCTCGGTTCAAAGCGGCCCTCGCCGAGATCCATCAGCACAGACTGTGTGGTACCGGCATCGAGTACGGCCGACTCGGGGACGGCGAGCACCCTGTCTTTACCTTGGGTTGAAACGAACTCCACTTTCCCATACATCGCCGGTTTCAGCAGCCCTTGCGGATTGGGCAACTCGATGCGCACACTGGCAGTGCGGGTTTCCGGATTAATCGTGGGGTATATGAACGTCACCTCGCCTCGGAACACCTTGTCCGGATAGGCCTCAATCTGGATGGTGGCAGTCTGGCTCCGATGTATCGTGGCAAGATCCTGCTCAAACACGTCTGCGAGCACCCATACTCTGGAGAGATCCGCAATCTGATACAACATCTCTCCCGCCATGAAGCGCTGTCCCTGAATAACGGACTTATCCAACACAATGCCGTTCACTGGGGAACGCAATGTGAGATATTGTCTAATATGACCTTCTTGCCGGAGTGTCTGTAGCTCAACCTCCGATATGCTCCAGTTGCGCAGTCTCTGCAAGGCACTCTCAGTCAGCCGTTCCATCCCCGCCTGGACCTCAAGGCCGCCATCCTCCACGTCCCTTGTTCCTCTCCGGGCGATGAGATATTCGTGCTGTGCTGTGATCAGGTCGGGGCTGTACACGTCCATCAACGGATCACCCTTTCTAACCGCTTGTCCCGTCGTATTGACATGGAGCCGCTCGATCCATCCCTCGAACCTGGGCGCCACGATATGCAACCGCCGTTCGTCCGCCTGCACTGTCGCTACTGCCCTTACGGTGCGGGTGAGTGCGCGCATGCCGACTTGCTCAGTTCTTACCCCCAGTTTTTGTATCCTGTCGATGCTGATCTTGACTGCCGCATTGGCGGAAGCAGATTCTTCACCTTCGTAAACAGGCATATAGTCCATACCCATGGGATCTTTTTTGGGTATCGGCGAAGTGTCCGGCAGTCCCATGGGGTTGCGATAATAGAGAATCCTCCTCTCAGGCTTACCGTCGGCTGAAACCACACTCGAAGCCTTAGTGGCAAAAGTCAAAGGGCAGGTTGCGCCCCACCAGTACCCGGCGACAAGTAAGGCTGCAGCCAGGGCGACAAAAGCTATTAATTTGACGGCGAGCTTCACATGCGCTCCTTTGACATGAGCTCCCGGGGGATAGGTAATAAGTTGTCTGGTAATCTACCAGTGAGCAGATCGATCTCCGCAAGCGCCTTGTTGTAACTTGCCACGGTCGTCACCAAGCTGATTTCGGAGTTGAATACTGTCATCTGGCTGTCGAGCAGTGTCATGAAATCAACCCGGTTAACCCGATAAGCCGCCAGGGTGGATTCCACGGTAAGCCGGGCCTGTGGCAGGATGGCTGTCTGATAGAGCCGCGCGGACTTCAGGCTTTGCTCGGCCAGCGCTGTCTGCTGGCGCAGTCTTGCTGCCACCTCATTGCGTTGCGCTTCATAAGTGTTCAGCGCCTGATCACGCATCGCCAGCGACTCCGCTTCGCGTGGCTCGAGTTTGCTGGCACGCCACACGGGAAGATTCATTGCCACCGTCACACTCACCATGTCCGGCCGCCGGCTGTTGTCCAGCATGTTGTCACGCTGCCCATAAGACATGCGCACATCGAAATCGGGATAATAATTTTTGCGCGTAAGTTCAAGGGCTTTGTCGTTGCGGGCAACGAGACTTTGCAGTGCCAGCAATTGCGGGCGTTGGGTCAGGGCGGTCGCAAGCAACGATTCCAGGTTCAGGGTTTCCTCGCGCAATTGCGGGGGTGCGGGCACTGGCAGCGGCCTATTCCCGACCCAGCCGAGCGCACGTATCAGCTCGGCTTCGATTACCGTTCTTTCTCCTCCAAGCTTCAGCAGTTCATCCCCCATTCTGGATACCTGCGTCTGGGCCTTTAGCACATCGGCCTGGTTTCCTCGCCCTACCGCGTAGTGATCTTCAGCAATGTGGAGAAGCTCTTCCAGGATGAGCTTGTTTTTTTCGACCAGACGGGTCATTTCAAAGGTGAGGCCCAGATCGAGATACGTGACCTTGATATCGCGCACGACACGGTTCACAGTCTCCTGATACCCATATTCGATAGCCTCTGCATCTCTGGCGGCGACATCTTTACGCAAACCACGTTTCCCTGGAAAAGGGAATCGCTGGGACAGACCAATCATTTTCATGGTCATGTCCTCACGGTTAAAAGTGGAAGATGCTAACGGGGCATTGATCACCCCTGCTTCCAGAACGGGGTCATCCAGCGCTTCCGCGGGCGAGATTCTCTGCTGGGCTGCTTCCCGTTCCCGCAGCGCGGCCTGGATTTCCGGATTATTCTCCAGAGCTTCCGCAATCAGGGTAGACAGGGTAGGAAGGGTATCCGGCGAAGCCGAGTTTTGGGGATTTGCCGCCGTAAAGGCTCCCGCAAATTGTTCTGGAGCAGCCTGTGTAGACGCTCCTCTATCTGCCCGGGATGAAACTTCCGAGTGGGCCAATGTAGAAACCATGACAGCGGCAAGCACGGGGGCGATGATTCCCACCGGAATCATCGCGAGCTCACCGGTCCTGTTTGAGCTAGCTTCCGCCATTTGACGATGATGTAATCTGAACCTGATTTTTCGAGGAAGAATTCCACTACATCGCCTTCCTTGACCTGTTCAGCCAAAGCGCTCTCCCTCAGGCGAAAAGACATTGTCATTCTGGGCCAATCCAGGGTGGGGATAGGATCATGGTTTATGCTGACGAGGGCATTGATCCGATCAATCTTCACTACTATTCCCCTGCTTGGAACAAGATTCGCAGGTGTAGCTGTCTTTGTAGCCTCGGACGCACTCGCAACTATTGTTTTTTTGTCTTTCGCCGGTTCAAAGTTCTGCTTGTGCAATAGCCGATCGTTAAACAATACGGGCTCATACATCATCGAAAGGGCAATTTGCCTGGAATCAATCGGAGCGGTTTGAGCGGCTCCACCCCCAAGTGCCTCGGCAGATAGGCACGCAAGTATTGGCGCCAGTTGCAGTACAGCGAAGAGTGGCGTAATCATCCTGACTTCCTTGAAAACATATAACCCCCGCGGTTTACCGATTCAGCAATAGAAAATTAGCCCGCGGAATTTTCGTCAGGTGCAAATGACCCATACAAAAACGCTGAGCAGCAAAAGACCTGCCGTCGGGCTGCTGGTGTAATACGAGTAAGAGATTAAACTAGAGGAGGTCGTTGCGGCTGCTGAAGGACCAACGAGGAAAGGCGAAAAATGGGCAAGATGGCGTAAGAAAATCTACCAGGAAGATTGAGTGCAGACGCCGCAGGTGGCAGACCATTACCGCTTATGTGGCAAACGACTCCATCGCAGGAAAGGGTCAAATCCGCCCCACCCTCTGCGTTATCACCACCCGGCTGTCTATCCGGCTGTTTGTGATCGCTACTGTCATGCAAGGGGCAAGCTATGGATGGGACTTTATGATCAATTTGATTTTCAGGCCCCCCAGATACAGATATATTTCTGGCTTGAGCGCATAGCGGCATGATAGCGGCTAAGGCACTCTGCAGGGGCAGCGAGAATATGATCAGAATCGATAGGAATGTGCGCACGCGCAGCATCTTATTATCCAGTATGAGGCATCTATCCTGTCAGAACAAGCGTTACGTGTTATAAAGGAAAATCCATGTCCTGCCATTCCAATTCTTCAACAACTGTTGATCTATCATAGTAGAAGATTGGATAAATTCAACTTGAACTTTATCCTATCGGCATTCGGTGTCTTCGCTTCCTCTGGCGATCGGATTTTGTACGGAGAAATACCTGACCATGAGCAAAAAAGAAGGCAAGAAGGAGGACAAGAAGGAAAAAGAAGCACGTGCGCCCGAAATATCCAAGGAAGACTACGAGGACACGCTATATAAACTCCAGATTGAACTTGTCAAGCTTCAACGGCACCTCATCGAATGCGATGACAAGATTCTGATCATCATGGAAGGGCGGGATGCCGCCGGCAAGGACGGCACGATCAAGCGGATCACGGAACACCTGAGTCCGCGTGAAACACGCGTTGTCGCACTCGGCAAACCCTCGGACCGCGACCGCAACACCTGGTATTTCCAGCGTTATGTCCAGCACCTTCCCGCAGCGCAGGAGCTTGTGCTGTTTAACCGCAGCTGGTACAACCGGGCGGGTGTGGAGAAGGTAATGGGTTTTTGTACCGATACCGAGTATGAAGAATTCATGGGTTCAGTGGTCGAGTTCGAGCTCATGCTCAGACGCTCCGGTATCAAACTCCTCAAGTATTATCTCGATATCAGTAAACCTGAACAGGAAAAAAGGCTGAGCCAGCGCAGAAAGGATCCTCTGGCGCAATGGAAAATCAGCGCGCTCGACGAGTTTGCTCTCGAAAAATGGGATGAATATACATTAGCACGCGACAAGATGCTGACGCATACGCATAATTTGATTACGCCCTGGATCATCGTGCATGCGGACGACAAGCAACTGACCCGGCTGAATGTTATCAAGGACATGCTCAGCCGACTGGATTACAAAGACAAGAACGAGCACCTGATTTTGCCGGATCCGCAAATCATCTCAACATTTACCGCCTCATTCATAGAGGAAGGTCTGCTGGCGACATAGGCGTACTGTTTTATTGTACGCATAGCCTTTCAGGAAACACTTTCATTTCAATCGGGCTGCTCCCTCCGGGAGTTCATCAAATGGGAGCGGCGGCGTCTCTCCGTCATGATCCGTTAAAGGGGGCCGGGATGCATCTCCTCCCGTCAGATGCAATACCAGCGGAATCACTCCCTGCCTTCTCAAGACCTTGAGACGCCACCGCATTCATTTGCGCAGTCTGACTGCCCTCATTCTATAGGGGCATATCCCGCGCAATAAACAAGTTATGACTTTCAAAAGCTATGCTGGGTTCTGGCTTTAATGCTCGTCTTTATTTTTGTTTCACCCGCCCCCTCTACTTTACATCTTCCTTGAGGGTTGAGACACTTTAGACATAAAGAAGTTGACAAAGTACCCTTCGATTGATACCCTGTTCCATAAGCAGAACGTCCGTATCGCGCACTTGCCCGGTTCAACTCAGCTTCAGATCAGGCGTCCGTATGACAATAAGAAGTTTTCCAGCGATTGTATTCCTGCTCGTGCTATTGTCTTCATGCGCCCCCATGAGTCCATATGAAGCGGTCAACAGTCCTGCTCTCCTGAAAACGGTGAAGGAGGCCAGAACATATAAGGATCATTACGCTTTGACAAAGCACTTTGAGAATCTGGCTGAAGAGATGCGCGCGAGAGCAAACGAGCAACGAAAACTGCTCGATCATTATCAGGAAAAAAGCTATCTATACGGACGATTGGCGCAGGATCAGCAATCGCATACCTGGGCGTTGATGCAGAGGTACGAGCATGCAGCCAAGGCAAGCCTTGGCAAAGCGGCCCTGCATCGTCAAATAGCGGCAAGGCTCGAACAGGAGGGTTACGTTGTATCCTCACACCAGGCAGTCGGTAGAATTTCCAATCCACAACAAACCAATAACTGGAGTAATTGAGGTACCGCAAGGCATCTTTTGGCATTGCCTTTGTGTATGCGAGTAACTCGCAGGAAATAAGGCCCGGTGACGAAGTCCTGTGTGCTATCCTATCCTCCGGCCTTCAATCGATGATATAAAAACAGTCCAGCATAGCCATGGAGGTATCATTGTTAAAAAGGTGGTTCCCGCTGATAATTCTGGTTATCTTTGCGCTGCTCAGCATTGGAACGCTTAACCGGCTGGCGAGCAATATGGCGCAGAAAAGAGATTTCTACAGCGATCCGTTGTGCTGGACGTTTTGGGATAAAACCCATCAGGGCACTCCGGATGCTCGTCATGAAAGAGCACCGGAAAAACCTGAGGTAATCAGGAAAGGGCGCTTTCATGAAAAGCGGGACTCTTATCGCACAGACCTGAATATTTTCCCAAACCATTCGGAACCAAGGTCAACAACAGTATAAAATAACTGTAAGCGGCGTACCTATTAATCGGCGAGCAAACAGTACAAGCGTCATACCGGTGGAAGCCGGGAGGCAGCACGTTTAAAGCGTCATTATTGGTTTGGGCTGGATCCCGGTTTGCTGGATTCGAGTCGGCCCGGAATGACGAGATTCATAGTGTTTTCTGGCCGGATCAATAAGGAAACACTGCGGGAGTGCGCCTGCTTCTCTACAGCGGGTCATTTAGTTTGCCTCAGCCTGCCTTGATCTGCCTTCTCATAAATCATTCCAGTTATAGCCCCCTGCCCTTGCAATACCCATAGGCCAGGATGCCTTATTCCTGACACTGCGATATCATGGTGAAAGGTCGATTGATACCTTCCATGCCTGATATCAATTCTTTTTTCTCTGCCGACGGTGCTCTGGCCCGTAGTGTGCCAGGTTATACAGTGCGCTCACAGCAGAGTAAAATGGCTCAGGCAATTGCCGATACCATTGCCTCCAACACGATCCTGATAGCCGAGGCTGGAACGGGCACAGGCAAAACCTTCGCCTATCTGGTGCCCGCCTTGCTGACAGGTGGAAAGGTGATTATTTCCACCGGGACAAAAACCCTGCAAGACCAGTTGTTCAACCGTGACATTCCTACCGTGCGCAGCGCGCTCGAGGTTCCCGTTACCGTGGCTTTATTGAAGGGGCGGGCAAATTATGTTTGTCACTATCATCTGGAACGTACCTTCCAGGAAAGCCGCCCTGCCCTCGCCAGCCGCGAAGAGGTGAAGTATCTGAACTTGATTGAACGCTATGCCAAGGTCAGCAAGAGCGGGGACAAGAGCGGTCTGAGTGAAGTACCAGAAAATGCGTCCGTCTGGCAGTACGTCACCTCCACCCGCGACAATTGCCTAGGTTCGAATTGCCCGCACTACAAGGACTGCTTTGTCATGGAAGCACGCAAACACGCCCTGTCAGCCGATGTGGTGGTGGTAAACCACCATTTGTTCTTTGCCGACGTCATGCTACGTGATGAAGGGCTATCGGAATTGCTCCCCGCCTGCAATACAGTAATATTTGATGAGGCTCACCAGTTACCGGAAACAGCCAGTCTATTCTTTGGGGAATCGGTCAGCACCAGCCAATTGCTGGAGTTGGCCCGTGACAGCGAGGCTGAAGCGCTGCGGAGCGCAAAAGATTTTGCTCCCCTACCCCCTGCTATTGCGGCAATGGAAAAGGCCGCACGCGATTTCCGCTTGACTGTGGAAGGTGAGAATACGCGCCTGCCCATGGCTGCAATCAAGGCAAACGCAAAATTTGCTGGCGCGCTGAGTGATTTGCAGGAAAAACTGGGTAATCTGGTCGATCTGCTCGAAAAGCAGGCTGAACGCTCGGATGGCCTGGAAAATTGCTGGCAGCGTTCGCGGGAAATCGCCAGCTGCATAAAACGCTGGCAAGAACAGGCTGAAGCCGAAGGCTTCGTGCGGTGGATTGAAGTATTCAGCCAGGCATTGCAACTCAATGCCACCCCGCTTTCCATTGCGGAGATATTCAACAAGCAATTAGCCGGATCTCCGCGTGCGTGGATATTTACTTCCGCAACCCTTTCAGTCAAGGGTGACTTCTCTCATTACAATGATCAAATGGGGCTGAATACGGGAACCATCCCTTCGCATTCCGCGTGCTGGGAGAGTCCTTTTGATTTTGCCCATCAGGCTTTGCTCTATGTTCCAACAGGCATCCCGGAACCGAACAGCAGCAGATATACAGAAGAAGTGGTGAAGACAGCGCTGCCGGTATTGAAGGCCAGCCGGGGGCGGGCATTTTTCCTGTGCACCAGCCTGCGTGCCATGCAAAAGACATATGAACTGCTGCTGGAGGCACTCAGGCAGGAAAGACTCGACTACCCTCTGCTGCTGCAGGGCCGGGGTTCGCGCTCCCACATGCTGGAGCGCTTCCGGAAGATGGGCAATGCGATTCTGATCGGCAGTCAATCCTTCTGGGAGGGCGTGGATGTGCGTGGGGAAGCATTATCCCTGGTGGTGATCGACAAACTTCCTTTCGCTCCTCCCGATGACCCGGTGCTTGCCGCACGTATCGAAAAAATCAACAAGGAAGGCCGTAATGCCTTCATGGAGTATCAATTGCCGCACGCCGTGATCAATCTGAAACAGGGAGCCGGCAGATTGATCCGGGATGAGACTGATCGTGGTGTACTGATGATTTGCGATCCACGCCTGATCAGCAGGCCCTATGGCAGAAAAATCTGGCAGAGCCTGCCACCCATGAAGCGCACACGCAATCTGGCTGAAGTGGAAGAGTTTTTTTCGGCCAATTCCACGGCAACCAAGGTGTGAGGCACATTTTGCCCGCGACTCTGGCGGGGTTTATCCTCATGCAGGATGTGCGTTGCGAAGACAACGATGCGTCTGAGAGTTCCCAAAGCCGAAGACCTGAGCCAATGGTCTTTGACCTGGTCGATCCGATCGACGCAAAGAAGGGTGAACTCGAGATCAATGCCTTGCTGAATCTTTCGCCGCGGGAGGAACAGTTACGCTGGTCGCCCGAGATTGAATACACCTACATGGATGGTCACTCGATCGAGTTGGAACTACCGATCGAGAACGATTTTTTGCAGCAATATAAAGTTTCCCTGCAAGGCTCTCTCGGTAAATTAGCCCAAGGTCGCATGCTGCATGGGTGGCAGGTTATCGGCCGACGGAAAAACGATGAAAAAGTGTTCGCGGCTGAAATCCTCTATTTGAATGATTATAAATTTTCTGACACGTGGAGCATGATGAACATGCTCGGAGTACGGCACACGGCTTTGGGTAAATCCGGTGAGTTCGTCGGCTTGCTCAATAACAGCCTGTTTTACAGTTATTCAAAACATCTCGCCCTGGGTATAGAGTTGAACAGTGAAATAGAAGAACGACGCTGGCGCTATCGATTGACTCCCCAGCTTCAATACGTCTTCAACAAGCACTCGATTATTCAGGTGGGCGGCGGACCATCGCAGTTGAACAGCGAGCGAACCGAGTGGCTATTGACCTCACGTATCATTTATGATTTCTAATCCGGGGATGCGATCGAATTCCTTTTGCTATTCTGCCACACCCGTATCCCGCACCCTCCCGGATTTAAGGCATTGCAGCGAACAGATCGTGCTGGCAGAACTCACTTTGCCCCAAACCAAGAGAGCCAAAAGGCCGCGGATAAAAATGGAGCAAGAATGAAAGAAGGAGGTTTTCTATGAGCGGTCGCGCAGTTCCGTCACACCTTCTTTTTCTGCACAATGATTGCAGCAGAACATTGCCCCGCTTTTCTCCAGGCCGTGCCCAATGATTCGAACACCGCAGTGCGTGCAGGTGGGCGCAAGCTGGTTGATGGCACATTCGAAGCTGTCGAACGTATAGGTTTTATTCGAAAAGACTACCTGAAAAGCTTTATCGTAGTCGTTCCCGCATCCGTCGCATTTCGGCATACGCTCCTCCTCTAGGGCTGAAAATGAGCCTTCCAATAGGCCCGGCTGCACTGCTGCAATTGAAAGAAATCCGAAAAAACTTCTATTCCACTGCCTCGCCAGACTGCGCGAATCGTTTGCTCTTTCCGGTTATAAAAACAAAATGTGCTTCCCGGAATCGTTGTGGTCCAAAGTGAAGGAAGGACTTATCCTGATGTTGGTATTGCCGCGGACACGAACCCATCAATCCAGCGACCTGGCGAATTGCTTATCCGAGACGAGATTATAGACGGGCACAAATACACTCTATCTCTGCGCGGCTCGGTGCGCTATCGAACATAGTATTCAGGGAGAGGATGGAGGTATTTTAACTTGGGCGGTTAATTGGCCGCCTATTCGTTATGAATCCCGAATTATTTGCGATTCTGAGCGGAGATAACGATAGTCCAAATGGCTCATACAACTTGAAAAGTCTAAATTCTGTTATACATTTAAAAACACCGATGAGGTTATTAGGCGTTTTTTGACGCTAACACCGCCCTTGCCGGTTCAGATCTGGTTATTCACCGCTGCTTTCCTGAGGAGAAATAAAAATGAAAACAATTCATGCTGCCGTTCTTGCTGTGGGATTCGTTACTGGTAGCGTAAACGCGGCCGATTTTTCTTTTATCGGAAATTTTGAACACGATGACGAGGTACAGGAGTTCAACTTTACCGTGACCGCACCGACGTCTGACGTTACCTTGCGTACCTGGTCTTACGCGGGAGGAACAAACGCCGCTGGAGCGGAGGTTGCCCGAGGAGGATTCGATCCCATCGTCACACTATTTGATGCATCAGGAAATTTACTTGGTGAGAATGATGACAGCGGTCTGGTGACAGATTCCGTCAGCGGAAATGCTTGGGACTCTTTGCTGACACGCGATCTCTCGGCTGGAAATTATACTGCGACCGTCACTCAATATAACAGCTTTGCCAATGGACCCTTGTTAGCTGATGGCTTCCAGGGCACTGCTGCTGTGAACTTCAGCGGTCGTGATCCACATTGGGCGCTGGATATTTCGAATGTCAGTTCCGCCTCAGTCGGCGCTTCTTATGTCTCCGAAGTTCCTTCTATCCCGGAGCCCGAATCCTATGCTCTGCTGCTGGCGGGCCTCGGCCTTATCACGTTCATGATACGGTACTCTTCAAGGAAGCAAATGCCGGTATGAAATAGGGGAGGAGTGAAATAATCTGTCTTTTTACTCAATCGCGTGCGCCACCGTACAGAAAAACGACAACGGTAGCGATTATAGTGACACCTTGAAAATAACCGGAGGAGGTAATCATCATGAGCTATCTGAAACCTGTTCTTACCGCAACGGTGCTGGCGCTAGCGCTGGGACTTCCCGCTTGTAAATCCAAACAGGAAGCAGCGCGGGAACAATCATTGGAACAGAAGGCCGATACAAAGGAAGATAAGGCGGATGTGATGCGGAAGGAGGGGGAGGCAGCCGCGGACAGGATCGAAAGGCAAGATCCTGGTATGGATTCCAGGAGCACGGATCGAGCCGCCGACGCTGCACGTGAATCCTCTGAGTATCGTGCCGACCAGTTGGAAGATCAAGCCGATCGCCTGCGCGAGCAGAAATAATGGTTATAACGGTTAACCCTGGTTAACGGCACTCAACTGCCGTTAACCAGGGTTATCCCTTTTCGTACAGCTCGGTAATCTGGCTCGCAAAGCATTTTTCGATTTCTGAACGTTTCAGTTTCAGGGTGGGTGTCAGCAGGCCGTCTTCCACCTTCCAGGGTTCCTGCGAGAGATGTACTGCCCGAATTCGAGCGTATTTGGGGAAACCGCGCAAGGTTGCCTTGATCCTTTTCAAAGCGGCTGCTCGGGCAGTTGAATGTGCCAGTGATTGGGGCTCGTCCGCTTTCAGGCCGAGGGTGGAGGCAAGGTTCTGCCACTCCCCCTTGTCCACTACAACCAAGGCTGCCAGATAGGACCTTCCCTCGCCTACCACCATTACCTGGTCAAACAAGGGTTCCTGAACGATAGCCATCTCCAGATCTGCAGGCGGTACTTTTTCACCGCTGGACGTGACCAGAATCTCCTTGATCCGTCCGCTGATAAAAACATGATTGTCAGAAATACGTGCCTGATCACCGGTATGCAGCCAACCCTCTGCATCAATCGCAGCGCGGGTTTCTTCGGGTCTGTTCCAGTAACCCAGCATGACGCCGGGACTTCGGGTCAATAGTTCATCCTGCTCGCCTATACGAAGCTCTACGCCAGGCAATGCACTCCCCGTTGATTCCGGGAGATTGTCCTGCAGGCGATTGGCTGTCAGAACGGGGGAAGCTTCGGTCAATCCATACCCCTGCAGAAGCGGCAAACCCAGCCCGATGAAATACCTGGAAATATCCGCATGGAGCGGGCCACCTCCGCTTATGGCTAGCCGGAGCCTCCCTCCAAATGCGGCCAGCACCTTGTCAGCCACCAATTGACGCAGAATAGGCCACGCAACGCGGTGCCATAGTCTCTCCTTCTCCTGCCCTTGCACGACGGTAAAGCGTTTCCAGCCAAGTGCAACAGTCCAATCGAACAACAACCTGCCAACCCGTCCTCTTTCCTGCACCTGCTGGTTCATTTTATTGCGAATACCCGCATAAACCTGCGGCACGGCAACGAGTATCCCAGGCCGTACGGATTTCAAATCCTCTGGCAAATCTTTCAGTGAACGGGCATAGGCTACGCTGCTCCCCGCCATGAGGGGAACGTAATAGCCAACAGTGCGCTCGAGCATATGCGAGAGCGGCAGGAGCGAGAGATAGACGTCTTCCGGATAGCCGGATATAGCCTGTAGCGTTGCCTCCGCATCCCAAAGCACATTGAAGTGTGAAAGCATGACACCCTTGGGCTTGCCGGTGGTTCCGGAAGTGTAAACAAGTGTGGCAAGCGCGTGAGGATCGGACGGTTGAAAATTATCCTTGTTGCCAGAGTTGCCCCTATCCTCCTGATCGCTGGCGTGCTCATCTGCTTCCTTCAGCCATTCATCCACACCCTGCAGGATCCTGCCCTCGCTACCATCGGCTGCCGTGTGTTCAACG
Source organism: Nitrosospira sp. CT (assembly GCF_059489795.1). Classification (NCBI taxonomy): domain Bacteria; kingdom Pseudomonadati; phylum Pseudomonadota; class Betaproteobacteria; order Nitrosomonadales; family Nitrosomonadaceae; genus Nitrosospira; species Nitrosospira sp. CT. Next base: position 26,046 of record NZ_JCAHZJ010000057.1, on the reverse strand, counting down.
CATAGTATCTTGCCTAATCCAGCAAGATCTTTGCACCGGGGAGCAAGCGTTTCCCAGCGCTTTTGAGTGCCTACCACGAGTAACCGGGTTCCGGAATCCTCGAGAATGTAAGCAATATTATCCGACGCGTCAGAGGGGTACAGAGGCACCACCACGAGCCCGATAGCGAGTGCAGCCTGATCAAAGCAGACCCATTCAATGGAATTGCGCAACAGGATCGCAACACGATCACCTGGTTCAAGTTTCTCTCGCATCAGCGCCCGCTTCCAGCGCGCTACCCGCCCATCGATTTCCTGCCAGCTGTATCCCCGCCATTTCCCACTCTCGGCATCAAACTGCCGGTAAGCTATCAATCGCGGGGTACGTTTGACCCGAATGGCAAAAAGTCCTGCCAGCGTCTGGGCCTCTCTGCATGAAATGATATCTGTCTTCCGCTTCTGCCCCATCTGTACAGCTCCATATATCCCCTTAAAATCAAGCCAAGGTGTGACACTTATGGTTTTGCTGTCCCCTCGCTTCTTCCAGGGCCCGCTTTCATCATAGATCAGATCGCGGGGAAAACCGTTTTCGACAGGGTTCAAGCACGAAGTCAAATGATGGCCGGCATATATCCCATACAAGCGATATTCGCATCTTTCGATAAGCCATCTCCTGATCTTGCCAAAAGGGCCCGGCTGAACATCCGTTCGACCCTGAAGACAGGCCTCTCGCTACGGGTAATTTTCATGATTTTCTCTCCAGCAAGAGATGATTTTTAGAGACTCAAGACTCCGAATTTGATGGAAGCGTATCGAATCAGTGTCAGATTAAACCTTAACTATGACAATGAAGATGAACGTTTGAACGCCCATCTTCAGCTGGCACGACTTTCAAGTTTATTCAAAGAACGGGGATATATTCTGCGATACCTTCAAGATTCACGGTTTCGTAGGTGAGTTGGGCTCCGGTGTGATCTACGACAAAGCCACGGCCGTGAATCAGGATGCCCATTGTCTTGAAGGTCTGCCGCAACTCTTCTCCCAGCTCGACCGGCGGCAGAACCAGCGCGAAATCTATAGAAGGTTCATCCGCAGCGCCGGACCTGAAATTTACTGAGATAAGCGTCCCCACTACTGTTTGCTGCTGAGTAATCTGTGCTCCGCGAAATACGAAATGGCCTTCCGGGCCGGTATATTCGAAGGAGGTTTCTTGTGGCTTTTCTTTCGCACCCAACGGGTCCAGTGCTTGAGGAAAAAAAACGACGCGTTTTACACCTTCCTGATCAACAAATGTAAAACGGCTGGGATTTCTCTTCGGGTGTTCCGAATTGCCCAGGCTGGGATTTCTCTCCGAATGTTCGGAATTGCCCAGCAATGCCTTTTTTGAATCGTGTTTGACGTGTATCCGAACTCCCCTGGCATCGGGAGGCAGGGGGTCCCAGAGGTGAACGACACCGATAGGCGTAATTGCGTCTGTGGCAGGTTCCTGATGCGGTGGATCAGCGACAAAATCAAAATCATAAATGCCGTCTGGCGGCGGCTGAATGAGGACAAAAGGTTCTAACCGCGGATTTGTCCAACCCTCGCCAGGTATATTTCCTGACGCGCTAATTCGCAATTTAGGCGGATGATTTTCCAGAACAAATAACTCAACATCAAGAACTTCCAGAATTTTTTCCATTTTTGACTTCCCCCGTCATTTGAAATGAGTGGAGCGCTCTGCGGCAGCAATGCCTCGGTTTGTGCTACTGCCATTCTTTATAGCCAAGGAAAGTAAAATAACAACCACGTTCGCATTGTCTGTATAACCTTTCACAGAACAATGGTCATCGGAAGGAGCCATACTGGAAGAGGAAAAGGTGTTCTGCTCACAGCGCCTGCAGCGCACTTGATTTCGGGTTACAGCAACCGGTTGCGAAACAGCCATGCGGCGAAAGGCAGCGTAACTGTCGACATGATCAGGAGCGGAATCAGATCATAGCCGACCATCATCAAGTCAGCCCCTTCCAGATATACGCGCTGCATCAGGTCAACAGCAAAGCGGAGGGGATTGGCCAGAGTAATAGTCTGAAGAAATTCCGGCATGTTGCGCACCGGCGTCGCTAGGCCTGAAAGCATTATGAGCGGCATCACCAGCATGAAAGTATAGAGCATGGCCTGCTGCATAGTGGTACAAACTGCTGAAATTGCCAGACCCAGCCCTACGCTGGCAATCGTGAACAACGTCAAACCGGTATAGAGTGTTGCCAGCGAGCCGGCAAGCGGCACTTCGAACCAGTAGAGCGACACCAGGAGGACGATGGTGGATTGCAGCAGGCCTATTGCAACGATTGGAATCACCTTGCCTACCATGATTTCCATGGGTGAAAACGGTGTTACCAGTAACTGATCGAACGTGCCGTTCTCGCGCTCACCGGCGACAGTGAGCGCGGCCAGCAACATTGTCTGTATCATGCTGAGCGAGGCGATCAAGCCCGGCATCATATTCCACCGGGTCTCCAGATTGGGGTTGTACCAGGCGCGTGCCTCAACCGTAAGGGGCTGCCTTGCGTTGCCACCTAACGTCGTGTTATATGATTCGATAATTGAGGCGACATACCCTGCAGCAGAGCCGGCGCTGTTGGAGTTGCGCGCATCGAGAATCAGTTGTACCGGGGCAAGTTCGCCCGCATTCACTTGCTGCTCGAAGCGTGGTCCGATCTGTATCACCATCAGGACCTGCTGCGAATCGATCACTCCCGCGATATCCCGCTGTGTTTGCAAGGTTGCGACACGCTGAAAAACACCGGTTCCATCCAGACGCGCTATCAATTCAACGGAGGCAGCACCGCGGCTCTGATCAAGCAAGGCATAGGGAACATTGACGAGATCAAAAGTGGCAGCGTAGCCGAATAAAAAGCTTTCCACCAGCGACGGGACGACAAGAATGACACGATTGGCAGGATCCTTCAGGATCGCCAGAAACTCCTTGCGGCACAGGCTGATAATGCGGCGCGCGAGGTCGAGCATGGGTCAATCCAGTTTCTTGCGGGTGACAAAGCGCGCAAGACCTAGCAGCAACACTGCATAGCCCGTGAGAATCGCATAATTCCGTATTATCACCGGCCATACATTGCCGGCGAGATACAGCGTCCTGATCAGTTCCATGAAATAAGTGGCCGGTAGAATCTTTCCAACCAGCTGAATGACAACAGGCACGTTGCGCAAGTCAAAGAGAAAACCGGAAAGCATGAGTGCCGGCATGAAGCTGGTAATAATTGCGATTTGACTGGCAGTGAACTGGTTTTTGGTAATGGACGAGATGACCAGGCCGAAACCCAGGGCCACCAATAGATAGAGCATCGAGCCACCCAGCAGGATCAGCAGGGAGCCGCGCATGGGCACCTCGAACAGAAAATGCGCCGCGGCCAAGCATACCCCGAGACCCGCCATACCAACCAGAAAATAGGGAATAATTTTCGCCAGCAGGATTTCCGTGGGGCGCACGGGCGAGACGAACAATGCTTCCAGGGTACCGCGCTCCCACTCGCGCGCCATCACCATAGCGGTGAGAAAGGCTCCGATGAGTGTCATGATCAGAACGATCAAGCCTGGAACCAGATACCATGTACTGGAGTTGGCAGAGTTAAACCACAAACGTTCCACCAACGTGATTCCACCCCCGGTCGGGGCTTGCAAAGCTGCTTTTCGCTCCGCCTGCCGCAATGTCCACTGGCCAACAATACTGTTGATGTAGCTTCGAATGATTGTTGCGCGGGTGGAATCTGTTCCATAGGCCAGAAACTGGACTTGTGCTTTGCCTTCTCCCAATCGCCGGGAAAAATCGCTTGGTATCCGGAAGATTCCCTCTACTTCGCGCACCCGCATCAAACGCTCTGCCTCCTGCATGGATGGAACTCTTACAGGTGAAATATACGGGGAGAGTTCCAGGCCTGAGACAACGTCGACCGAAGTGGGGGACGCATCTTCCAGTACGATTGCAATGTGCGCATTCCTCACATCGAGTGACAGGCCATACCCGAAAATGAGGATCAATATTATGGGGAGACCAATTCCAACTGCAAGATTGCTTTTGTCTCGCAACAGTTGACGTATTTCCTTTCGAATCAGGGAAATGAGCCGTAGTTGAAAGCCTGAATAACCCTGCTGGCCTGATTGGCTGTTTTTTCCACTCATAAGCTCGGTGCTCTTTCAGTCGATTTATCTCGTTCCCGCTCGCGGGTAACGATACGAATGAATGCCTCTTCCATCGTCAGCATGGCCTCCTTCCCCCCGGCTTGCCCGCGAACCTCGTGTGGCGTCCCCATGGCCACTAACCTGCCATTGTCCTGGATTACAATACGATCGCAATACTCAGCCTCTTCCATGAAATGGGTTGTGATGATGATTGTCGTTCCCATTTCCGACAGTGCGGTGATGTGACGCCAGAATCCCCTTCGTCTGAGCGGATCGATTCCGCTGGTAGGTTCGTCCAGAAACAGGATTTCAGGTTCATGCAGCAGGCCAACTGCCATTGCGAGCCTCTGCCGGAAGCCGCCGGGTAATTGCCCGCTCGGAGATTGTTCCCTCCCTGCAAGATCGAATTGCTGGATGACAACCTGAATACGCTCATGTAACCGTTCGCCGAACAGACCATAGGCATTGCCGAAAAACTCCAGGTTTTCCCTCACGGTCAAATCGCCGTAAAGTGCAAACTTCTGCGCAACATATCCTATCCTTCGGCGCGCCGGAGCCCGTGCATACCGAAGGTTGACCCCCGCCACCTGGAGAAAACCGCTGCTTGCAGGCAGAAGGCCGCAAAGCATGCGGAAGGTCGTGGTCTTGCCCGCTCCATTCGGCCCCAGTAACCCGAAGATTTCACCGCGCCGCACCGAGAAGGACACATGATCGACAGCGATAAAATCTCCGAATTTTCGTACCAGATCGCGTACCTCAATGATCTTTTCATCGGACTGCCGGTTTTCTCCGGAGGTAGTTGCAGACAGTGCCGGCCTCTCGAATGGGAGAGTATCTGGCGGAATCATCTGGTGCTGTTCACGCAGCAGTACCATAAATCCGTCTTCAAGACGTGCTTCCACCGGAATAACTTCAATATCGCTCAACAGCGCATCAATATCCTGCTGCCGTGCATGAGGGCGGCGGATAAAACGCACTGCCCCACTTTGGGGCACGGCATCTATGATGTTTCTGGAATCATCCAGAAGTTGTGCCTGCAGAACTCGTGAAGGCTGACCCTGGTGTGGGGCAGTGACAAAGCAAAGATCGCGTGCGTGCTGCCGTATCTCGTCAGGTGGGCCTTCGGCAAGCAGCTTGCCCTCCTCCAGCACATGAATCCTGGTGCAACGCTCTGCTTCATCGAGGTAGGCCGTGGTAATCAACACCGTCAGTTGCTCCTCATCGATCAATTGCCCGATGATCTCCCACAACTCCCGTCGCGACAACGGATCGACACCCACTGTTGGCTCATCAAGCAGCAGTAGCTCGGGAGAACGCACGAGCGTACAGGCCAAACCCAGCTTCTGTTTCATGCCTCCTGACAGTTTTCCCACGGGGCGCCCTGTGAAGCGGATGAGATCGGTCATTTCCAACAGTCGACGATAACGTTGCCCGCGTACCTCCTGCGGCACTCCATGCAGGTCTGCATAAAGATCGAGATTCTCCTGAACGCTCAAGTCCTCATACAGGCCGAAGCGCTGCGGCATATAACTTATGCGATCCTGCACTGTTTGCGGGTCCGTTACGACATTCACATCCAATACCTGGAGGTGTCCGTCATCCGGCTTTATCAAACCCGCGAACATACGCAAGAGAGTAGTCTTGCCTGCTCCATCCGGCCCGACCAGCGCAGTAAGCGAACCTGGAGACACTTCCATGGAAACGCCTGCGACAGCCTGCACGATCTGGCCGGTTTTTTTGACCGGAAAGCGCTTGTAAATATCATTTGCTACCAGTGCGGGCTGCGTTTGCTCCATCAATGCTTCACTTCACTGGAATTTCCATTATTTCCGAGAGCGATATGCACGGTAGCGGGCATGCCCAGCCGCAACCTGTCCTCCGCGTCTTCCACATACACTCGTATCTCATAGACAAGGCTGGTGCGCAGCACCTCGGTTTGTACAGGCTTTGGGGTGAACTCGGCAACCGACGAGATATAGCCGATACGACCATGAACGGGCTCCTCCGGATGACTGTCGGTAACAACCTCTGCGTTCATGCCAAGCTGGATGCGGCCCAGATCAATCTCGGATACGTAGGCTCGAACCCATTTCGGATCGGTTATGGCCAGCGCATAAACCGGACGTTGTGGCGAAGCCATGTCTCCCGGTTCGAGAAGACGTGAGCGTATGACAGCATCAATAGGGGATTTCAATTCGGCCAGGTCAAGCTGGTGCCGCAGCAAGGCCAGCTCAGCACGAAAAACGTTCAACTGCGCCTCCGCCTGCGCAATATCTTCCTTGCGCGGCCCGATCAATGCCAGTTGCAGTGCCTTTTTGCGATTTTCGAGTTGCGCCACAGCCACTCGATGGCGAGACCTGGCATTGTCGAGATCCTGCTTGCTGACGGCAGCATCCGAGTCACTTTCAATCTCCATCAAGCGGCCGAGAAACTGTTTGGCGAGGTCGGCATCGGCCTGAACGGAAGCAACCTCAGTCCGCGCCTGTGCTATTTCCTCGGGGCGGGTGCCATTCTCAAGCCGTAACAGGGCCTGCTTCTGGGTGGCGACCTGGGCTTCAGCTTGCGCGATTTGCAACGTGAGAATCCGGGTATCCAACGTTGCGAGAACCTGTCCTGTCTGAACCCGATCTCCCTCCTCCACGCGCATTTCAGCGATCCGATCGTTTCCGTTGAAGGCGAGAGAAACCTGGCGGATATCCACATTGCCAAAGAGTGTCAGGAACTCGCCATTGCTTTCCTTATGGGTTAAAAACCAGCTTACCGTTCCCACCAAAATCAGGGCAAGCACTGCTGCTATTCCTATAAGGACGAATTTTTTATTCACCGATGATGTCAGATGCGGTTACGCTACTTTACTGAAGCGGATGACTGCATGGAAACCGCACGGTTGCCGACGCAAAAACTCCTGTTTGGACGATCAGCCGGTCCGCGAATCAGTACCGTCAACGATAGCTTCAGCCGCATCTTCCAGGGCAACGATTGCGGAAGGAAGTGACGCCGCGTTGCCTGAATAAACTGCGCCAGCCAGAAGAACCAGTGCGGATGCCAGATCAAGTGCCTGCTTCAGGGTGGTGATATGCTTTACTGCTGCTTTTGCCTCCTTGACGCTCGACTGCAGTCGCTCAAACGCTAGCTGGCTATCTGCCAATACCAGCCCTATTGCACTGGTATAAAGGCTGGAGGCGGTATTCAGAAGTAAAATCTCCTGACTATCGAGCTCATCCCACTCTGCCTTGCTCAAGCTGGCACGATGCTGGATGCGCCAGTCCCCGAGCGCAATTGCTGCATCCCGGAACTGGTTGCCCAATTCGAAAGCGTCATCGGACGAAAGATTGTCCATGCGTTTATTCTCTTTCTTCGTTAGTCGCTTTTAATGCGAAACATCGAGTAAACCCCGGTAAGCCATGCGAAGATCTGCGACATAGGGTTTGAATTGCTTGTCCAACTCATTACTGCCGATCTTTTTGTGGTGCTCATACAGATACTGATGCGCATTAGCGATTTTATCCAGCACAGCAATATAACCCTGCGCACCCCTGATCCGGGTATTTACACGGCCCAGCGATTCGGCCTTCGCCTCTCTTGCAAGCGCCATTGCCACAGGTTCCATGGGATTACCGGGCATATACATGAAATTGTCATAATATCTACCGAGCAGCGCCGTTTCTACCTGTAAATCGGCAATCATGCCCTTCTCCACGATTTTTCGCGTAGCCTGAATTACATGCTGAAGCGGCTGATTTGCATCACGGACCAGTTTCCTGAGTTCATGGAGTCGATAACCCGCAGTTGCGGCGCGTGCGAGCAGCGTAGATAGTGCTCCCACCGCCTCTTTCTCTTCGGAAGTCAGCAGTGTTGCCCTGCTGAGATTTGTACTCAATTCTTTTAGTGATTTATCATAGGCATGAGCGTTACCGGCGGCCAGGTTGCCTAAACCTTGCATATAGTCTGTCACGGTTTGCTGGAGCAGATCCAGGCTGGCTCGCTGCGCCTCCCGTCGTATTTTCTGTGCTTCCAGCTCGCCGTGGAATTTCTCTGGCTGGTATTGTTTGCGGCGATCAAGTGCGGCCACATAGTCCCTCGTAAGCGCGTCATAACTTGCCGCATCTGAAGAAAGAGCGGCAAAAACTTTCACTTCCCTGAAACTGGCACATCCGGAAACAAAAGATACAAGCAGGAATATGCCGAATGCTGTCCAGAAGCTTCCGCGTATACCAATCACGTTGACATCAAGAGAACGGTTCATCACATATTCTGTAGCTCTATCGGGAGCGATGTGTTATTCCTTTATCTTAGCTGGGAAAACAGAGAGTTTTGTATATTTCGAGACTTGGCGACAAAAAGCAGTTATGCCATGGTGAACGCATTTTTGCAGGCTGCGCATAATATGCGCTTTCCCCGATCTTCCTCAAGTATCTGATTCTCATGAGAATACTCCTCCTTGCTGCCCTTGCCGTCCTGCAAATAAGCTTTACCCCTCCACTTCGCGCCGCTGACTCCGCAAGTTTTATTCTCAATTATATTGGTCAGCAAATCGTACCCCATCAGACAAAATTCAAAGGGACGACCGTCGGCGGGTTGTCGTCTCTGGACTACAACGCAAGCACTGCCCGTTACCTGTCCATTAGCGATGATCGCAGCAGAACGAATCCAGCGCGATTTTACGAATTATCCCTGGATCTGGCTAAATTCCAGCGCTCGGCCGAGCCAGGGATGACTGGCGTGACCTTTCATGCCGTAACCACGATCCAGCAATCCGGTGGGGGGGCGTTCGAGAAAAACTCTGTTGATCCGGAAGGTCTCCGCTTTGACGGCAACCGCAACAAGGTTTATTGGAGCGAAGAAGGCCGCCGGGAGATATCGGGTTTCCGCAGCCCTGCGGTACGCGAAATGAATGCTGATGGCAGCCATTCTCGCGATTTCGTTGTTCCCCTTTACTACTCTCCCAGCGGCTCCCGTGTGTGGACATTTACCGGTAGTAAGGGCGTTTACGACAATTTGGGGTTTGAGAGCCTGGCAATCTCCACCGACGGTACAACTCTGTATACGGCTACCGAAAATGGCCTGGTTCAGGATTCTCCCCCTGCCAACGCCTATAGAGGCTCACGCGCACGTATCCTTGCCTTCGACATTGCCACTGGGAAACCAGTTGCGGAGTATGCTTACGATGTTGAGCCTGTTACGCCCGTACCATCCTTGCTCAGCAGTTTCGCTATCATCGGAGTGAGCGACTTCCTCGCCATCGGTGACCGCCAATTCATCACTATCGAGCGCGCCTTATCCCTTGGCACAATCACGCCGGGCCGTATTAACACAGGATATACCGTCCAGCTTTATTATGCCGATGCAAGGAACGCCACCAACATTTCCGGAATGGAATCGATCGCGGGCAAAAGCATCTCTCCATTAAGAAAAGTTCTCCTGCTGGATATGTCAGACCTGAAAAATACGGATGGCTCGGCTCTGGCTATTGGTAACATAGAAGGCATCACCTTTGGTCCCGAATTCAAGGGCAAACGCACTATCTTGCTGGTAGCTGACAACAATTTCTCCAGAATGCAATTCACCCAATTTGTCGCATTGGAAATTGCCTCTGAATCGGAACTGGAGCGGTTACAATAAAAATATGAATTCTGAAAGGAATACTGCCTATTGATTTTTTTCTTGAGCTTTGTTGTCGATTACACCGGGTATATCCTTCGTCGGCCGAGCAAACCGGCCTTTAAGATCATCAACGCCCGCCTGCGGTTTGGCAAGTTGTTTTAAATCTGCACGCTGTCTGCGCTTTTCCCCGCTGTCTATTTTCATATTCTTGTCTCGCTTTTCGACCAATCCAGGCGCTGCTTCTCCTTCATGATTAAAAGACCAACCCAGCATCGGCTGACCGAGGGGTAGCGCATCCCCGAGCTTACCTTCGTAGCCCGTGTTCCAGACGTGCCAGGTCTTGCCATAGCTATTCATCTTGCCTTTCATCAACTCTTTTTCCGCAATGCCGGGGATGTTGGGAGCTACAAGCTGCGCGGAAAGAATTTCGCCGTTATGCGGATGCCAGTACTTTTTTTCCCCTTCGGGTAGCGTGTTGAAAAGCTTTTCCGAGATAATGAATTCAATGCCGTTCAGATTTGCATCCTCCGTGTTGCCATCGAATAACGCGCACTGCGCAAAATCCTCGTTTACCTGCTGGCAATAGTGATGAGCCTCCATCTGATCTTCCGGGGAATCCTTCATTGGATGGAAACCGACCAGATAGATGTCGAATGATTTCAAGGGAGAACCGCTCTGCAACAGCCTTGCGCCTGCTTCCAGAATTTTCGTTTTGAGCGTTTTTGCCTCACCTCCTGGGTTGGCATGGGGTCCCGAGGACTCCTGGGCGAACACCTCTTGCACAGGGTTAAGCAGCCCGGTGCTTGCCAGTAAAGCAAAACCCGAAATAATTAAAAAATGCCCGCTCAATCTCTTCATACCGTCCCTTTCGAATGGAATATATCCATTTAAGAATATTGCATATTTCCTCACACTCGTCCGTACGGTGGCACACAGCAATGAGCTATAGCAATATGCTAAAAATGCTAATGAATATACTTCTCCAAGGATCCCTCAAGGAAATAACGTAGAAATAGCGGTTATTCGCTTCCCACCATAATGCCTGCTGAATAGAACAATTCATTCTCCTGCACCGCCTCTTCCTCCGTCTATCCTAGAACACATAACTTGTATTCAAGCCCACTATTACGTTCCGCCCCGGCGATGGTTCGTAAAAACGCCCGTTGCCTTCATTCACAATTACCGCACCGACATATTTTGCGCCACTTACATTGTCTATTCGGATGAATTCGCTGAGTTTCAAACGGCCCAACTGATGTGAATAGGCGAAGCGGATGTTTGCCATGGCGTACTGTTTTGCAGCTTCCGTATTGGTATCGTTGGCGTAAACCCTATCACGATAGATTGCCTCGATCATTGCCGAAAATCCTGGCAGGCCGCGCCGCCAGGCCAACTCGGCATAGACGGTATTGCGCGGTATACCGGGAACGAAGTTGCCGTCCGCTACAGTTACGAAAGGAATGCCAGCTCGTGGCTGATAGGTATAGGAATCGCGAAACCTGGCATCAAGAAAGGTATAAGACAAATATGCAGAAAGATCCGCACCGAAGCGGTGGACCCCGGCAAGCTCTATGCCTCGCCTCCTGGTATCGCTCGCATTCTGAAAAGTAGCTCTACCCCCAATATTGGTTGCCGGCAGAATCTCATTGGTAACCACACTCTCAAAGAGCGCGAGATTGATGCGTGTATTATCCGTAGCCAGCCACTTGACCCCCGCCTCGATATTGCGACTCACGCTGGGCCGAAGAGAGAAATTGAGGCCGGAGGCACCATCCGGCCGATAGGCAAGCTCTGTAAAGGTGGGTGTCTCGAACCCCCATCCGCCGCTGGCGTACAGGTTGAGCGTCGGTGTCGCCTTGTATAACAAACCCAGCACCGGATTCACGTTACGAAAAGCCAAGCTGCCGCTATCATTGCCATTGCCGGGGCGGACAAAAAAATCCTCAGACTTGAATTTCACATCAGTGTAACGCACCGCGGCCGAAAGCGCCCATGACTGCGTAAAATGCCATTCCGCCTGGCCGTATTGACTAAGACTGCTGACCGTATTATTTTCATTACGGCGCAAATCTCCACGCACGCCAAGGATCGCGCCAGAGAAATTCTCGAACCCCTTGCGGCGCTCCTTGAAAATTTCGTACTCGATACCTGCGGTCAACGTGAACGGACGTTCTCCCGTGCTCCGATAAGTCCATCGCAAGCCTGCTCCCCCGAATTGCCGATCAAGATCGACCACACCGCCCGAACTGGTTGCAGGAATCTGCGCGCCACGTGGCACAGCAAGAAACTGCTCTATCTGCCGGGTTCCTGCATAACCAATCAGCTTGATCTTGTTCGAAGCAGAGAATCTGTGTTCATAAACCGCACCGCCCTGAGTATTGTCGATGCTCTTGCGGGTGTTGAAGGTGTGAGCGCTGATATCCGCCTGGCGGGGATTCTCGATAACCTGAGCATGCGTGAGCCCGAGCGGATCCTTCGTGCTGCTCTGATACAGTTCATTGGCTACGAGAGTGAGTGTCGCGTCGTGGTCAAACCTGTACGTAGCCTTTGCGCTGGCCTGGTAACGCGTTGCCCCACTGTGGTCGCGGTAGCCGCTTGTCTGAAAGCGGGAAAGATCGACCACATAGTTGAATGGACCAGCTGTAACATCCGTTCCACCCAATGTACCTCCCAGCTTGATCTCGCCGCGAGAGGTGCCATAGCTTCCACCGAGAAGGGTTCCGGATAACGTGGTTTCGTTTGGGCCATCCTCTGTAAATGCCTGTATTACCCCACCTGAGGCATTGCCGTAGATGGCAGAGAAAGGGCCCCGCAATACCTCGATGCGTTTAGTTGAACCGAGGTTGATATTCGCCGCCTGGCCTTGACCATCCGGCATGGTGGCAGGAATATCATCGACGAATATGCGTATGCCACGAATGCCGAAAGTGGAGCGCGCGCCAAAGCCACGGCTGGATACTTGCAGATCCTGTGCGTAATTCTGACGATTCTGAATGACGAGACCTGGAACGCGAGAGAGAGCCTCAGAAAGATTAACCCGGGGCTGAGCCTCCTGAATAACCTTTGTCTCCACTACATCGATAGACATCGGCAAGGAGAAACTCGATTGTTCAGTGCGGGTGCCGGTAATAACGACTGGATTGAGAACTGGCAAAGACTTCCCTGATGATTCGACTGGCTGTGCCTCGGCCGCGGTATTAGTCGGAGTCTTGGATTGTATAGAAGGCGAATCCGACGCAAGCACGAGATTAGGCAAGCCAGTCCCGATAGCAACGAGCGTAAGGTTCAGGATTTTCAACGGTTTTTGCTTTCCGTCGGGACATCGGGCAATTGAAGAAGCAGCGAGAGGCTGACTGAGCTTCTCCTGCTAATCAACAAATCCAGATCAAACGGGAATCATCCTTATTTTTAATAGCCCGGCTGACCACCCATGCCACCCCCAGGAGGGGGAACTAAAGAGGGAAAAGAAGAATCTGACGATGAACGGGAGGAAGTCTGTTCCACCTTCTGCTTTCCCGCCGCTGCTTCTTTATTAACTTTTTCTACCGCCTCATTTATACGGGACTGCTCGGAAGTGGCTGACCTGTTGATGGCGGCGTTATCGGCATTAGCCTCCTTGATCATACAGTCATGGTAAGTCTGTATCTGTTTCTGCCATTCATTGATCTTCCCCACACTCCGGTTGAAGGTATCAACACTGCTTGAATCCACCACTGGCGTTTCAGGCATCGCGCCGCAGCCGCTGGCGGACCAGGCACCTTTTTCGAAGGTCCCCGCGTTTGCGGCAAACGCGGTAATGAGTAGTGCAACTGATACTGAAATATAAATGACTCGACTCATATAGCGCCTCCCGTGATTGACAGAATGTGATTGTACCGGCTCAGCCATAATTCCTTCTTTCGCCCGAACGGATCGGAAAGGTTGCGGCAAGTCAGAGAATGTGTAAAGCGAGCAACTTATATTCCTGCTGATATCGCTGCAGTCAGTTGACAATTGAAGAACATACGCCAGCATCTTATAGGCTAATATAGCCAGTTTGCAAACGGTAAGTACGAGTCGTGTCAACATCCGCCCATCCCCTCAGCCTTATGCAATCCACTGCAAATGCCTGGCGCGATGTGCTGGCAAAGTCCGTGCTATTCTTTTTTGGCATAGCGCTCTGGTACAAAGGGTTGAGCTTTTATGCCTATTATCTGCTGCCGCTCGCCTGGGTGATAGATGGAGGACTGGGCCGCTTTGGAAAAACAGCCAGGGAACCTCTGGTAATGGGCATGCTTCTGTTATGCTTTGTCCTCGCCCTTGGCATACTTTGGAGCGATCGCCCTGATCTTGGCTTCAAGGTCTGGCGAAGATACTTTGCCTTTCTCGTTTTTATCCCCTATCTGGGTCTTTTAAATAAAGAACGTCTGCTTTGGGCAATCAGTGGAGCGCTTGTGGGTTATTTTGGTGCACTGTTTATCGGTTTATATCAGTGGATGGTGATGGGTGTACAAGGTATCCCGGCTTTGGGGATGCCTTACACTAGTTTTTCTTCAATACTGGGAATTGGAGTATTACTGACTCTCTATATTATAAAAACAAGCAGAAATAATGGAGTCCGACTATTTTTGTGGTTTCTCTCTGCCTTTCTATTGTTCATTCAGTTTAATCAAGACGCTAGGGGAGCACTTTTAGCAACGCTTTTTTCATCGTTGCTTCTGCTGTTTTTGCTGTATAAGACAAAGACTAAAACCCTTCTGATCGTGATAGCGCTGATGATCACAGTAATCACATTGTTCGCTTCTAATAGTACGAGTTTTCAAGAAAGATTAATGCGAGCGAAGAGTGATATTCAATTATCCTGGGCAGGAAAATATACGACCAGCTTGGGGTATCGCTTGGCTATGTGGGATGTCGGCCTCCATGGGATAGCCGAACATCCCTTTGCCGGTCACGGCACGGGAACGGCAGCAAGGTATTTCGAGAAAACTGTTGAGACGTATAAAGGAGGTATTTACCGGGATTTGCCAGAATTTCAAGATACTTATCATTATCACAACGATTGGATTGAAATTGGAATGCAGTTAGGATTGCTTGGGGTAGTGACTTATGCTTTCTTTTTATGGAGTTGGTTTCAAACGCTAAAGAGACGTCAACTGGTAGTTCTTGCAGCGGCTTTACTTTGTTTTATTTTTCTGTCCGGCTTAACAGACACTCTGGTTTTTTTTCGACAAACTTTTTACCTGCTTCTTGTAATCACCGCTATTGGTATTACCTGTCACAAAACATCGGAGCGGCTGTACTCTACAAAATATATTACCCCTTGAGTGATACTGGCAGTTATGGGGGTGGATGATGCGATACTAACCCGGGATAAATTTCAAGGGAATGAAAGGACCGTCGCTACTGTCTGTCGCGTTAACAAGCTTTAACGGAGAACACTATATTGCTGAGCAACTGGAAAGTATAGCTCAGCAGCGTAGACTACCTGATGAACTCGTCATTTCGGATGATGCCTCCACTGATAGCACCACCGATATCGTATTGAAATTTGCACGTCACGCACCATTCCCCGTGCGACTCCTCCAGAATCCTGAACGTCTTGGTTCCACACGTAACTTTCAAGCAGCTATAGGCGCCTGTAATGATGGCATTATATTTTTATGTGATCAGGACGATGTTTGGTATCCAAATAAGATTGCACTTATTGAAGCGGGTTTTATCGATAATCCTGACGCAGGTGCCGTTTTTACCGATGCAGATGTAGTTGACGAAAACTTAAATCCATCTGGACTACGTCTTTGGGAAGCTTTTAAATTCAATTCAAAAGAACAGGCACAAGTTAATGATTGCGATGCACTGGAAGTTCTGTTCAAGCATCCGGTAGTAACAGGTGCGACAATGGCCTTTCGTTCCATTTATCGGGACCTTATTCTGCCTTTACCCGATACATGGCACGATGCCTGGATTGCTCTACTTATTGGAGCAACTTCATGCCTTGTGGCATTGCCAACACCGTTGATCGCCTACCGGCAGCATAACTCTAACCAACTCGGAATTCCGCGTAGAGGTAGAAATCGCAGCAAGACTTGCGCAGAAATATATGGACCACAAGTTCTCCGCTATGAATTAACCCGAGTGCGTCTCCTCACGCACATGAAGCGCTTTCCAGTCGCTAAGCAGAAACTAGAAAAGATTGAGGAATTGCTTATTTTTTTGCGAAACCGCGCCGCTTTACCTCAAAGTCCCTGGCAGAGATTACCCATAGCTCTAAGTGAACTTGCTGCCTTCCGTTATCATCGATACGCATTCGGGGCCGTCAGTTTTTGGAAAGATTTGTTACGCTAACTCTACCCTGAAGAAGCCCCAGCAATGTCAAAACGGGACTAAACACTTAGGGAATTTGGGAGTTTTTAAGGCGTACCCCCAGCAGCAACACTTAGCGGGATCCAAAATGCTTTGATTGGGTTGTCTTCTTGACCGTATATATTTGATAGGTAGGGTTTGGCGAATCGGGCAGCATCTCGAAGTTATCCAAGATGTATCTATGAATTAGGGCATGTGTATTGTGGAAGCGTAACTCCTCCCGTCCATCAAGGGGGAAATCGAATATCAGGATAAAACCCGGGTTTGCCACCTTGATCCGTTCAATTTCTAGCTGTTGAAAGCTTTCACTTCGCGAGAACAAGGCGTATATCTCCCACATAGGAGACTTTCTTTCGAACAGCGGATAAGCCCCCGGCCAGAAAGGAGTTGTGATGAAACTTTGACCATCGGGTGCATATTTAGCAGCCAGCTTCTTTAATAGAGCGATCTCACTTGCTGTGCGAGCATCAACGCTCACTTCGGTGTCGGAAATTACGATGTTCACACATTGTTTGCTAGCCCGGCATTGCCAAGCGGGATGAAAATGCACCATCACTAACAAACTTGAACCACATAACACAAGTGCCAGCGGCCATTTGATCTTCGCTGGTTTTGTGGCCAGTAGCACCAGGCAACCGATTAATAGAGGAAAAATGCTTTTAGCAAGGTGACTTACATCGGCTCTGGAATAAGCATAATGTGCATAGGGCAGTGCCAAGAACGCAGCTGCAACCAACGCCGATGGAACAGCTCTCTTGTGAAACTTCTGCTGAGTAACCCATATGGTAGCAAGTATGCCAAAAACGACTATAGCAATGAAAAACAAACCAACCAGCACCCCACGAATCGTCTTGCCCACAGATATGGAATCAAAATCCAAACGCCAAGGCCAAGGAACTGGTAGAGTAAGATTAGTTGCTTTAATTTCAAGGAAAAAGAGCAAACTTTCCCAGAAGGCGGAAGCAAAGCCTGGTACCAGCAATACCATGAGAAGTATCGGGACATAACCAATTGCTACCCCTATTGCCCACAGCATAGCTCGCTTGATAAATTCAGGCTTATCCGCTTGCCTGATGGTCAGCCATATCATAACCCCAAGGCTGCCCAAGACACCATACACACCATGGTTACGGCCAAAAACAGCTACCAAACCTACACATAGACCGGTGAAAAAGTAACGTCTCCTTGTAGGGTTCTGCACGAGGAAGGCCAATACTCCGATCAGCAGAATAGATAAGGAAATATCAAATAATTTGTGGCGTGGATACATCCAGGCCACCAATGTGATGGTTGAAAGAAGTAAATAAGGAAAATTTGGCGTTCTTGCATTTCGAGCAATTAACAGTAGAGCGACGAATAATCCCATCACCTGAAAAATTGCCACGCTGCCCCTTAAGGCCACTATGCCATTGTCTCCCCACAGCCTCATAAGTGTAGCGGACCAGTAGTAACGGCCGGGGTCGTAGGACATGAAATCGCGTATGGGTACCTCACCTAGCATCACACGTTGAACCCCATACCAAAGAAAACCTTCATCCCATAGTGAGAATCCTTTATGCCCCTGCCATAGAAAAAGTGCGAACACGACAAGGCTGGAAAAAACCAGTATTTGAAAAACTGAAAGCTTATTTTCTTGGGGCTGATGCATTTGGGATTATTGTAGTGATGATGTTCAGACGAGAGTATGCAGACTGTAATTCCAACCCATAGACTTTTATCGGGATCGCTGTTGAGTTGTTGGAGGAAGTATTGACGAAGGAAAAAACCTTCTCGCAAATTCCTTCAGATCGATTTCCGTCTCGCCGCCATCCATGAATCGGAATCTCCACACGTTCTGTTGCTCGTCTGAGTCCAGTCGCAAAGGATCATCTGCAAGCGCCAATCCGCCTTTTTCAAGGATTTCCCTGGCTTTACTCGCGTTCCCTGTTAACAGGGAGTTCAGGGCATCAGGAATTCCCCTTTTCTTCGCTGCATAAGCTTTGTTCATCCAGGGCGCCATTTCTTCCAGAAGGCCATATTTCTTGTAAATGTTCGCCATGCGCGTCAGTTCATCCGCATCTTCAAGCAGGTTGCCAGTCAACATGCGCTTGGCGATCATTTCATCCGATGGAATTTGTATTGCGGGTTTGCTCAGACTGGAAAGTCCCCCAACACCAGTTTCTACGACAGCAGGTACCTTCGCCACTTCCGCACCCAGGCCGGGCACCGCGTAACCAGGAGTAGATGGCTTCTGCCTATCCTGCTGCCATGGAATCGCTATCTCATCGTTGGCGGCACGAAGCCGCTCACGTTTTTCCCAGTTAAAATCTGCCTTGTCGATCCTCGCCTGATGCAACTCCGCCTCGCGCTCCTCCACCTTTTTCAGCCGGTTGGCATCCTGCTGCCGCAGCTTCATATCCTGCCCTGTGCGCACACCTTGTGCAAGGCCGCCAGCAAATGCACCCAAACTTTCAAGCATCATCTCCCTCCCTGCTGTGTTTATTCACTGTCGCCTTGCGCTTCATCAACTCTGATGCACCATTGAGCCGGTGAATGAAATCCTCTCCTACCAGTTCCACCGCTTTCCTGTTGAGCACCGCTTCGCCGTTGGATAACCGGATGGGTTGCATACCCTCAATCGAAGCTGGAATGGAGTCGCTGGTGCCGGTACCGGGGCCTTGTACTATGCCACCATCCGCATAGCCTTCGCGCTTCAATGTGGATAAACCATAGGCATTATAGTTCCTGATAACACCGCCTGTTCGCAACCCGGGTGTCCTCATGAGGTAAGCTCCGCCCACAGTGCCAATCAGATTGCCTAATCCGCCGAGTCCTCCCACTTTATTCTGCTGCTGTTGCTGCCATGCATTCAATTGGCCCTGATACTGGTTCAGCATCAGGTTGCCGCCAGAGTTGTTCGCGCCGAGAGCGCCGTCATACCAGTGTTGCGCTGCATTCATGCCATTGGTATGCAAGCCGGCTTTCGTTGCCAGATTGTCAGTGGCGGCGTTACCTGCATTGAGCGCTGCCGCATCGGTAGCTATTCCCATAGTGGGCATATTACGTCCAAATTGGGCCATGCCTTGTCGCATGGCCATGCCCTGTAATTCCGCCTCGCGTCGGGCCTTATTCATTGCTCCCGCTGTGTCTTTGGCAAGCCCAAGGCTGATCTCGTGGGCCAGGCCTTGAAACTTGCCTGAATTGGGATTGACCCCCATACGTGCCATTGCTCGCTGGCTCGAATCCAAGGCGCTCTCATAATTTTTTGTGATATCCGCTCCCGCCTCGGCCGCCATCCGCTCTTTACGTTCGGTTGAGTCGAATTCGCTGGCCTCTCTTACCATGCGCTCTTCTACCGGCGCAAACAGGTTGCGGTAGGCTTGCCATTGCGATTCGGCCCTCGCTGCATTGGCTTCGCTTGCCGCAATCTGCTGATCAACAATTTTCTGGATCAGCGGGTCCTGCACTCTGGCTCTCTCCTTCTCCCATTCAAACTGCTGTTTTGCTACATCCAGTTGTTGCTGGGCGATACCAGCCTGTTGTTTTGCCGCCTGCCCAATGAGCGGATCCGGTCTTGGTGGCTTCGAACTACACATTTTCAATCTCCAATATTTTGGTCAATCCATTTTCTACGTGCCTGTAGCCTAGCAATTGGAAAAATCGTGCGGCCTTATTAACTGTCTTTACGGTAATATTGATTTCTCGAACGCCAAGCAATTTCATGGCATTCTCGACATACCTTACAAAACGCTTGGCAATGGTGCCGCGTCGTGCCTCGGGCAAAAGATACAGCGTGTCTTCCGTGGCAATAAGTGTTTGCGTGTGAGCGCTCTTGTCCAGATACATGGCGCAATTGCCCAATAACTTCCCTTCGCTCCTTACGGTAAAAAGAAGGTAGCGGCCTGCCCGCTCATACCGGATAAAAGTCTCGTAATCCGGCTGAAACGGTAGCCGATGCCTGTGTCCCTCGGTTTCATTCCAATGGGCGCGATGCAAATGCTTTATTTCTTCTGTAATGTTCTCGACACGCTCTACAGCAAATACCAGGTGGCCGTTATATCGAGGCTTGATCTGTGCAATATCTCTCAGCTGCGCAAGTGTCTCCATGCGGTTGGCGGCAACGCAGATATCAGCGGCCAGATCAGATGTCAGGGTCGAGCCTACATTTGCCTTGAGCAGCGAAATCAGTTCAATATTCATCATCCATCCATACGTGAAATAAGCTGTTCGAGAGAATCGCGAACAGAATTTATGTACGCATACAACGCCTCGCATTCAGCCTGGGTAGGAGGAGCTGAGAATGTAAGTGTGCGAAAGGCGGGAAGCGTTATTCGGTTTCCACGCCGCCCGGTCAGTATCTCAAGCATGATTTTCAGCCAGGGAGGTGTTCCAACCGGGATGCCGGGCTTCTTGATATGGATTGCTTCGGCAGGTTTGCTGAGAAGCGCGGATTCAATCACAACCCCATCACTTATCGCTTTGGCGCTTGCTTTATTGATCTGGCTGCAAAAGGTAGCGATAAGAAGGTGTATCTGGGTAACAATGCCCGTTGCACCAGCATTGGCTTGGGCGGAGGGCGTGCCACCAAGCGTGCCACTGCCAACGGATATGGGGAGGACGCTACCCGCATTAAACTGCGCCAGGCTGGCTTCAACCAGGGTGTGAATTTGCGTGATTGCCGCGCGTGGGAGGGGCTTCCCCTGTATCCACCCCTTTCCACCGAGTATATGCGCCTGACTTACTTTCCCCGAGCTCAATGTTCTGCCTGGCGCAATTACGGCACTCGCCAGGGCAATACTTCTGGTAATGCCAGCCGCGCTACCAAGGTTGGATTGAACGGGAGCAGCCGTCGCAAGGATTTGATTCTGTTCGACCTTGACTGTATTGACGCCACCTGCCTGTGTTGATCCCGCAACAGCAAGCGCGTGGTGTTGAGCAATTTCTACCGCGCTGCCGCTATTTACCTGTATTGCAGCTACACCGCTTAATCCAAGCCTTGTACCGCCGGGCCACAGCTTTCTTGCAGGCGCCTTGAATAGTTGCCATGGGTTCTCATGAAAGGCTCGTGATTCAGCCGCTCCCCAGACTGCATCAGAAAAACCGGCTATCAATATGGCGCCATCAAACTCCCATAGATTTCCACCTACGTACCGTCCAAGGTTGAAATTCTTGTTTCCCGGTCCCCACGCTTTTGGCGGATCTGTCCAGGTCAGCCCGGTTTCCTTCCCATCAAGAAAAACTTTACAGGTCGCTGCGGTACCCCCGGATACAAAAACAATACTGCGGTTTTTTGTGTTGAACCAGGAAGCAAGGGTGCCGGTACTTGGGCTGTTGGACCCAATAGCTACCTTTAGATCAGGATAAATCTGGTATCCGCAAACGTTGGGAGAAGAAACTCCGAAGGAAACGTGGCCATATGTATCAGGGCGACCTACAATCGGACACCACATAAAGAAGGTGCCGACATTGCCTGTCAGCTCCGGGTAGCCGGTATAGGCGTAATAGTCGTCGATGCCATCGAACGAAAATACCTTGCCATTTTGTGCCGGAACAATTGCCGCATCGCCGCCTGCTGTCCAGATTCGCCCGGTAACCAGATCGACCGGCCCAACGGCGGGATTCCACAATATTCGTATCCCTTTGGCAAGGCCGGCATAATCAATGGGCGCAGCGTGCTGAGGTTGCCTTACAAACCTGTTTCGCAGGATGATCGAGGACATGTCAGCGAATCAGGTCAAGTGGAAAGGCCAGTAATATCTGCCCTGTAAACGCTCCCTGAACTGAGCGCTACACCCATCTCATTTTTTACGACCAGCTTCAGGTAACGGCTGACAGGCAGCCCTTGCAGGCTGAAAAATTTTCGGTGCACGTTTGTGTCATTGCACGCCAATGTGCCGATCCAATGCAGGTCAGCCTCATTGGTGGCGTCGGTTCCGCTTTCCGGTCCACTCCCAAAATTCACATTATCGAGCGATAGTTTTGCGAATAATATGAGTTGGCGGCTACCGGTTGGAGTTCCGTTAGGATCGCATTCAACCTCTAAAGTAACGTCCAGCGGAATGGCAGATCCGAGATCAATGGCTGACGAAGTTATGTAGGCGCCGCTTGCCAGCGTTCCCAGACTGAGCACGGACGCGCTGCGCGCACCCTGCGCTTGGGTAAATGTTGCCATAATTTAATTTCCGGAATATCGCCAGTTGGCTGGTTAGGTGGGCTGGGAACTCGTGTAAGTCAGGCTCGGGAAATTGACCGTATTGCCGCTCGTTACCACCTGGTCGGTGGTTTCATCAGTCACCAGCAAAACTTTGCTCGCGTTGTCCGTGAAGGCAATATGAAGATCGGGAGCGGCGCCAGAATTGGCTGAGGCTGTTCCACTGCGGGCCGCGACAGTCAGAATGCGAGCTGCGCCGTCAGCGCCTGACAGTGCATAGTCTCCGGGTGCCATTGCAACCGCACAAATTGCATTAGCATTAACGGTTGCATAGCTGTCAGCAAAGGAATATGCCTTCAACAGCAGCATGCGGCTCGCATTGTTCTTTATCGAATTCAATCCACCATCCAGAACGTCGGAATGAACGTATTTCGCCATACAAAATTCCTTTTTAAAGTAAAAAAGCCGCCCGAATAGGAGGGGCTCACGTTTGAGTGACAAAAACCAGGAAGAAGAAAGCTGCTTGAAATACCTTGAGCGGTTCGAGAGATCTAACCGAGAGTGCCAATCCGGCCGTTCAATTGAGGCTTATGGCAGTTATGCCTGCTTCAATCCATCCATTGTTTCAGCCAGGACGACGCTGTTTACTTTCACATTGCCGGATAATACAAACTCGACGTTATCAGCCTTATAGCCGCTGGGAAGCCGAAACGCCCTGTTATTCTTGACCTGTTTGGTAAATTTCGGCAGGCCATTGGCCCATAATTGAAATTGCAGGGAATCCATGGATAAGAGAGGAATATCCTGTGTCGCATCGCCCCCAATCTCGTATTCACCAAGGCATGTATCTGCCAGTCCGTCGTTCATGGAATAAGAACTGATCAGTGTCTGGTTGGCAGCGATAGTCTCGTTATAGGAGGATTGTGCCGCTGCTCTTTCTTCTTCCGTCATTTCAAAATCGGCATCAATCTTCCCTGCACCATAATTAACTGGTGGCGCAGTAACGAACCGTTTACTTTTCCATTCATAGAAAAGCTTGGTTCCCGTATCCCCTTCCCATTCGTAGATTTTCTTGTTTGTGGCAATGTAAAGCTTGCCAGTTATGGGATCTGTCCAGATGCAACTGATGTTCTGGTTGATTTTTGAAAAGGATGCGTTCTCCGCCTTATCGATCACAAACATGAGGGAGCTATCTCCAGCCGAATAGCCGCAGTAGTAGCGGTTATCGGCAGAGGTAGCGATAAAGGTGTCAGGATTCAGTTCGGACCATTCCTTCTGGGTAAACAGGTCTTTTGTGACAATATCGCTGCTTGCTCCGATCATTACCATCCCTTGCGGAGCGGGATATCCAACGCCAAATGCAAAATTCGCCACCCCTCGTTTCGACATGCAAGGCCACGCCACCCCCAATTTCTCCATTCCCCCGCCCATGGTCGCAGGCTCAACCCCGGTTATGGTGAAGGGGTTGCCCTTGGTCATCCCAACCAATGTTGTGCCCATCGCAGCGATAGCTACAATTTCCTGGTCGTATGTTTGCCGATACGAAGTGGGCCAGGCGTAAGGTTTGAACGGTTCTGAGAAAAGTACCTCATTACCCGTGAATCCTGCGGCAATTCCATTCGCAAGTACAACAATGCCTCTCATGTTTGCCGGGGGCATTTCCCAGCTTGTGGAGGGCAATATTTCTCCCGATGCAATAACCGTATCAGGAACAGTATCGCTGTAACTTTCTATAATCCCAGAAAGTGTTGCGACATAGCGATACTCGGTCCCCGACGAAGTGGTGAGCGTCCGATAGATGCGCTTGCTCATCCCCTCGATATTGTGTGGCGCTTGGCGCTTCCACCTCCCGCCCCCGGTATAGACCTGGTCTGTAGAGAGGGGTACGACCACTTTTTTCGTTATCGGGTCTACGCTTATCAGGGTAAATAGGCCGTTCAAATCGGTCATGCCTGATACTGATTCAAACCTGATTTCCTCATCCGCTCTTAAGCCGAAGACGGTATCAAGGCTGATTTCCGCCTGGCCGGCAACTGGAGAATTCTTGAAAACAGCAATAATTGCCCCGGAGTTGGGGGGTGCTGCGTCCAGATTTGAAATTATCCAGCTTGCGTCTATCTTTCCACTGGTCACTATCGAAGCGGGAGAAGGCCGCGACTCTTCTCCCCATTGCGTGACAAATGTGTAGACATAGGCGCGGGAAGTCACTGCTCCACTTCCACCTGACGTCATCACTAGTGGCTCGCTAACCGGGGGTGTAACCCCAAGTACATAGCAGGTGGACGGATAAGCATTGGCGCCCGCTGTTGCCATTTCAAAGTTGGAGGTGCGTGGTTCTCCGTCACCGGTGTAGTAGAACCGCTGCCGCGTATCCCCTGCAACAGGCGAACGTGCTACATCCACATCCTTGCTCCAGGCGAGCCACTTCTCGTTTCCATCCTTTTCCATCCTGAACATCGACCGAATTTCCCCATCTATCTGTGGAGAAAACATAAGTAGCGGGGCGTTTCGGGGCCGCAAATCGCCAGCGGCAAGGTTGCAATTGGTCGCTGTTTGCGCCTGGTTCGAGTTGAGCAAATGCTTTGCCAGCCGTGGCACAAGACCGGAGAAACCAGCAATGCGGAAAGCTGCCACTATTCTTTATCCCCAAACAAAGTTGCCATCCAGAGGATGAGCGTATCCAGCGCATAAGCAGCGAGCCCGACGATAATCGTTACGCCGACTAACCCGGTCAGAATGTCCGAGGTCAGATATTCCATAACCTGATTCATTTCTCGTATGTTTTATAAATTATTTCAGTCATTCAGCATAAATAGACGATAGGCAACAAAAAAGCCGCTATTGCGGCCTATGGTTATCCTTAACGCTTGTAAAATAATCGCTTAGAACGCCTTAGAATCGCTGAGTTTTTATGCAGATTGACGCTTTCCGTCTACCCAGATGGATGACGTGCCGTCATCTTTGAATACTTCCAGCTTCACTCCTGTGTATCCTAGGGAAGTGAGCATCTTTATCACTTTGCGGTATCCGGCAATCATTTTTAAATAAGCCATCCCCCGGAAACCATGCCTTTTATCTCGCAGCTAGTCGGCGAGTCAAGCACTGCCGGTATTCTGCTTCGCGCCGAATGGTCAATAAAAAACGCTCGCGAGAGAGCGTTGATCTGTGCAATCATTGTGATCATGATTCCAATTTATTCGCTTGCTGTATTCTTGCAAGCGCTGCTGCACGCATTTTTTCCTTTGTTTCTTCGGAATGCTTTTTGCCTTTCATGCTTCCTCCATTGGCATCCAAGTGTTTCCTGATTTTGGCGCGTTGCTCATCAGTCCAACTCTTCCCGTAATTTGGATTATTCTTACCGCGCATCTTTGAACACACGGCCTCTCGCCATTCGAGATCGGCCATTTTTTTTGCTCTTGCTGCTATAGAAGCCTCTATTTGCTCACGAGACGGCTTCCAACCGCTTGCCTTTCTTGTTTCTCCAATTCTATTTCTAACCTCACGCGGTATTGACCTATTCTTCCATGCTGCGCGCCCTTTTTGCGCCATATCAGCCGCGTTATCATTGTGCGTTCCGACAAACAAGTGAGAGGGGTTAACGCAGGATGGGTTGTCGCATGTGTGACAGACAAACATTCCGTCCGGGATAGGCCCCTTAAATAGTTGATATGAGAACCTATGCGTCAACTCAATTGACCCGCCCCCGAAATCAGTACCGGTCTAAAATGGAAAATTCCGGCTCCTGACCCGCCCCCGAAATCAGTACCGGTCTAAAATGGAAAATTCCGGCTCCTTTGGCCTGCCGGACAAGGT
>NZ_JCAHZJ010000056.1:0-6845 GCF_059489795.1 Nitrosospira sp. CT | reverse complement strand
CCGTGAACCAGGACGCGGTCCACCAGCAGGGCTCGACCGCGAGGCGTCAAACGGGCATGTTGATGCAGGTTCATCCGGGGCTCCTGGGGGCTGGGTTGGCTTCGTAACCCCCATCTTCCAGAGATGCCCCGGATGAACAGCCTACTGAGAGATCACAGCTAGTGGTGCTCAAGGCCCGCCGCGGCGCCGTGGCCACGCTGACGCTGCGCGGCTTCGTCGACGAGCACTACGGCCCGTGGGCGCTCGAGCACCAGAAGGCCGGCCAGGCGACGATCGACGGCATCAAGGCGGCATTCGTCGACCTGCTCGACAAGCCGCTGGCCAACGTCTGCGTGTTCGACCTCGAGCGGTTCAAGGCGGCACGGCTGAAAGCGGGCATCAAGCCGGCGACCGTGAACCGCGATCTGGACCGGATCCGCGGCGCGCTCTCGCGGGGGGGCGACTGGGACATGCTGCCGGCGCACCCGCTGCGGCCCGTGAAGCGCGTCAAGGGCGACGACAACACCCGAGTGCGGTTCCTGACCACCGACGAGGAGGCGCGCCTGCGCGGCGCTCTGGCGCGGCGAGAGGCACGGCGGCGTGCTTCCCGAGCGTCGGCGAACGCATGGACCGAGCAGCGGCACGGCGAGCCGCGGCCGGTCTGGCCAGCAGACGGGTTCAGCGATCACCTGGGCCCGCTGGTGCTGGTGGCGCTCAACACCGGCCTGCGGCGCGGCGAGCTGTTCGGGCTGGACTGGTCGGCGGTCAACCTGCAGGTGCGGCAGCTGACCGTCGTCGCCGGCACGGCGAAGTCACGCCGCGCTCGGCACATTCCGCTCAACGCCGAGGCCGTCGACGTCCTGACGCGCTGGAAGGCTCAGGGAAGCGGGGTAGGGTTGGTATTCCCCGGCGCCGGCGGCGCGCGCCTGACGAACGTCAACAAGGCGTGGGGCGCGCTAGTGCTGGCCGCGGAGCTGATCGACTTCCGTTTCCACGACTGCCGGCACCACTTCGCCTCGCGGCTGGTGCAGAACGGCGTGGACCTCTACACGGTTAAGACGCTGCTCGGGCATTCCGACTTCGCGATGACGCAGCGCTACGCCCACCTGGCGCCCGACCACCTCGCCGCGGCCGTCGGCAGGCTCGACGCAAGGGCCTGAGTCCCGATAGGGGAGATCAGGCCGCGCGCGATTCTGGCTCGGCAGCTTGGGCGGAAAGTCGCAGACCCAGCGCATCCATCACGCGGAGGACGGTCGATAGCTCAGGGTTGCCGTTCTCGCCAAGCGCCTTGTAGAGGCTTTCTCGCCCGAGACCAGCATCTCGAGCCACCTCAGTCATGCCCCGCGCCTTGGCGACCACGCCTAGGCTTCGAGCAACGAATGATGCGTCGCCGGTTTCAAGGGCGGCATCCAGGTATTCCGCGAGGGCCTCGGGGCTGCCGAGGTAGCGGGCGGCATCGAATGGATGTGTCTTGATAGCCATGGTCTCACTCCAGATCGGACGCCAGCGCCTTGGCGCGAGCGATGTCGGTGTCCTGGGTCGACTTGTCACCACCGCAGAGCAGGATCACCAGAACCTGACCGCGCTGCGCGAAGTACACGCGGTAGCCAGGGCCATAATCAATGCGAAGTTCGGAGATCCCTTCACCGACGGGCTTTACGTCTCCAGGGTTGCCCAAGGCGAGCCGATCGATGCGGGAAGCGATGCGCGCAACTGCACGCTGATCGCGAAGGGCTCCCAGCCACTCGGAGAAGACCTGTGTCTCTCGAACTTCGACCATGGCCCACTGTATCCTATGGG
Source organism: Nitrosospira sp. CT (assembly GCF_059489795.1). Lineage (NCBI taxonomy): Bacteria > Pseudomonadati > Pseudomonadota > Betaproteobacteria > Nitrosomonadales > Nitrosomonadaceae > Nitrosospira > Nitrosospira sp. CT. The sequence continues at coordinate 5,066 of NZ_JCAHZJ010000056.1, read as the reverse complement.
ATACATGAGGTCAAGATGACTTCCGGCGGCTCGACCTGCGCGCCTGACCAACTGCCGTTTTAAACGGCGCTTGGCGCCGCCCATGCGCTCGCCGGCCTGATCACGGGCTTTGCCGGACGACGCTTGTGGAACGTTTTCCACAAGCGTTCGGCCGGGAGCAGTGACGCCGTGGGCCTGACGCTCCCGATCGGCGTCGCTCACCACACTTTTGCGGTGGCTGGTGCGATTCGAGATCGCGGCAGTGGCCTCCTCACTTTTGAGGAGTGGTTGCCGATCAGCGCGTTACGGGCCTCGGCTTGGCGCGATCGTAGACGCTGAAGTCGGGCTCTGTTTTCGATTTGACGCGGCGGCGGTCCAGCGGCAAGAGCCGAGCTTCAAGCGCCGCGCGAAGCACCCGCGGCCATCCGTCGGCGGCCACCTCGAAGCGATAGCCGTTCGACATCAGCCATTCGATCACTTTGGCGCGCTGGTGGCGTGCGGTGAGCTCGTGCAGCTCTTCGCGTGTCAGGAAGATCAGCGGGGTCACGCCTTCGGCTTGCGCTTCGAAACGGCCTTCTTCGCGGTCGTGGCTGCAGCCTGTTTGTTCTCGGCGTTCCGCTTTGCCCAGAACCGTTCGGCCTGCTCCTGCATCGCTTGCACCTTGGCGGCGTACTCCGGGTTCGACGCCATCAACTGCGCCTGCATCTTGCCGAGTTGGCCCTGAAGCCGCTCGATCGTCTCGTACGCCTTCTGCTGCGCCTCCATCCTGGCCTCGGCTACCGCGAGGCGTGCCTTCAACACGACGACGTTCTCTCGTTCTTTGAAGGACTCCTCAAGGCGATGGATGAGTTCGGCGTTCAACGAGCGCCCGCTGACTTCTGCTGCGCCTTCTAGCTTTGAGCGGAGGTCGGGGGGCATCCGCAGCCCGAAGGGATTGATATCTCGGCTCATCCCTTGATTGTAGCTACACGGTGTGTTGACTGGAATGACTTCACGGTGTAATGATTACACGGTGCATTCACGCACGGTCGCTACAGGACACTCGAATGGCAGAGAAACGCGACACTCCGAATGCCTTGGGCAAGTTCGCCTACGGCGTCGACGACGCGGCGGCGGCGATCGGCATCACGCGATCGCACATGTACAAGGCAATTTCGAACGGCGAACTGCGCAGCTATCGCGATGGTCGGCGCCGGATGGTGTCGGCGCGGGCGCTGCAGGAGTACGTGGCCAAGCGCGAACGCGAACCGGCGGCGGCCGAGTCGGCAATGGCATCGGCATGAACGCCGTCATGGTTCCGCTGCCGGCGCCGCCGGTCGAGGACACGGTCGCGCAGCTGCACGAGGCGGCCGGGGGGCGCTGCTCGACGGTGCACGGCGGCTGCGCTCGGTGCCGCTGACCGACCTGGCCCTGGCGGACCTGCAGCGGCAGGCCGGCGGCATCCACCGCGTCGCTGGCGATCTGCGCGCGGCGATCGCAAGGACCGAACCCCGAAAACAGTAACGCCCCGCGGCGGCAACCGCGAGGCGTCGAGACTGAAACCACCCTACCAAGGAGATTCCGCTGTGAAACATACCACGCGCACCGGTTCAAGCAAGCCCGCCACTCCGCCGCCGACCGACGCGCTCCCCTCAGAACGATGCGGCTCTCATCGAGCTGTACGCCGCCGAGGGAGACATCCACAGTCGCGCTGGCGACGGGCGATGCGGCATGAGTACCTTCAAGCTCACCCGAACCGAAGTGTGGCGCGTCATGAAGCTGGCGAGCGCGTGCGAGTCTGCCGCCTTCACGGCGGCGGTCCTTCGCGAGGCTGGCCGGGGCGGTGCATCGTTCGCCGCCACAGATGCGGAGCGGTGCTCCACCCACGCGTTCCGGATTGCCGAGGCGGTAGCTCGGCGCGGGGTGCAGCATGAGCGACATGCCAGCAGCAGGAGAGGTTCACGTCGAGGAGTTCGGGCACCTGTGGGATGCCCAGCCCGCGGTCGTCCCGGTTCCGTCGCGGCAGCTCATGGAAATCCTCGAACGCGCGAACTGCGTTCACGGCTTGATGGATCTCATGCGTCGTGACCACATGGCCGGGCCTGGGTGCGATGGCCCCGGAATCCTGACCCCTTCGCAGTCGGGTGCGGTGCTCAGCGCCGCGCTGATTTTGTCGGAGGAGATGACCGAGGCGCTGATCGACCTCGGCGAGCGTCGGCCGGCGGGCGCTGCGCCGCGGGGCGGGGCGGGAGCGCCGCGGGGCGGGAAGTGACAGGGACGTGCGCGATGCGGAGGTGGGCGCCAAGCTCGGGCCGAATCAACGACGTTACGAATCTGCTTCCCTTAAGACATTCCCAAGTGTAGGCTTTACTTGGGCAACTAAGGCGAGCACTTGGGAATGACTGACCAGTACGACCAGATCGAACGACAGCTTAGCGTTTCGCGTGTGTTCAGCCCCACGGCTCCGATCGATGAACGCAGCCTCTTTTCCGGACGCAGCGATCAGATGTCGAATCTGATTCGGGCGATAGGGCAGAAGGGGCAACATGCGGTTCTCTTCGGTGAGCGCGGCGTCGGCAAGACCTCCCTCGCCAACGTTCTGAGCTTTTTCATGGGCGGAGGAGATGTCGCGTTTGTTCCGCGCATCAATTGCGACGTGGGAGATACTTTCGACTCCGTGTGGCGGAAAGTGTTCGACGAGATTTCGCTGACTCGGACATCGCCAGGGATTGGGTTCATGACGCAGCACGCAACTCAGATGCTTGCGACAGGGGACTGGGCGCCTCCTAACCTTTCGCCGGAAGCGATAAGACGGGTGCTCGGCCAATTGAGCAGGTCATCTGGCCTTATTGTGATAATTGACGAGTTTGACCGACTTCAGCGCGACGTAAAAAGGCAAGTCGCCGACACCATTAAAACCCTGAGTGATCATGCTGTAAACGCGACAGTTGTACTGGTTGGAGTTGCGGACAGCGTCCAAGAGCTTATTGAGGAGCATCAATCAGTCGAGCGCGCTCTTGTGCAGATTCATATGCCGAGAATGACGACCGCCGAGATTCGCTCCATTATTAGTCAAGGGATGACCAAACTAGACCTTCATGTCGATGAAGATGCGATGGAACGGATCGTTACCTTGTCGCAGGGTCTCCCGCACTATGCCCACCTCCTTGGTTTGCATTCGGCCGAGACCGCGCTGAAGGAGGGCACTCCTTCCGTATCAATCGCAATCGTTGACGCGGCCATTGCTCAGTCCATCGCGGGCGCTCAGCAATCCATCAAGACAGCCTGGCACACAGCGACGAGTAGCCCTCGCAAGGATAATCTGTTCGCCGAAGTGCTTATGGCGTGCGCGCTGGCCAGAACGGACGACCTGGGATATTTCGCTGCCCAGGACGTCAAAGAACACCTGCGAAGGATATTGAATCGGCCAATCGAGATTGCAAACTATGCACAGCACCTGTCTGACTTCTGCAGCGCAAAGAAGGGTCCGGTGCTACAACGAATAGGCGATGCTAGAAAGTATCGTTTCCGGTTTGTAAACCCGCTCTTTCAGCCGTTCGTGGTTATGCAGGGCTTTTCGAGCGCAAAGATTCCGCATTAGGAACCCGCCGGCGGTCTCGCTCCTTGAGACCGCTGCGCGCATCATGCGCGCATGGCCCGGCACGACCCACCGAACCCATACCGCGACGCCAGCGCCAGCGAGTTCATGGGTGCGGCGCACGACATCCACCGTGACCTGGAAGACACGCGGCAGCGGACGCCGGCCGACCGCAGAGCGCTGGTCGAGCGGACCAAGAATCTGCTCCTGATTCTGATGAGCGACTTGCGTGCACAGAGCGACCTGCGTGCCATGCCGGGCCATGTGGAGCCGGGCGAGCTTGTGCAACGCTACCTGGCTAAATTTCGGCAGAGAAGCGCATCGTCTGTACGCGCCGACGCGTTGTCGACGCTTCGACTTGCCGCCGAAGATGTGCTCGGGGCGAAGGGGCAGCGGTGGCTCAATGGGGCTTTCGAGGCGGAGGGGTTGAGGCCGCATCTCGCGCCGAGGCACTCGAGCGCGAGCTGGCGAAGCTCGCCACCTTCCTGGCTGCAAACGGCCTGTTGCCCAGGTTCGCGATCTATGGCGAGCGGTCTCGATAGCTTTTGGCTGGATAATCCTTTCGCTTAAAGAATGGACCAGCAAATACTTCGTCAAGATTGCCAATGAAGATTTGCTTCGAATCCGTTTCCAAAAACCGACTCGTATTGAATGCTAATACTGAGCCTTGAGAGCTCTTGCTCCATGCGTATATTCTGGTTGCCGAAAATATGGATTAGCGAAACACCATCCGGCAGCGTCAACGCAATAAGGTCAGCTTCGTCCCCTGGTCGTATCCAGTCGCCCCTCCTAGGAAGGGCATGCCTGTTGTGAACCAGCTCAACGTCACCGATCATCGTGCGCAAGCGTTCAAGGGCAACTCGCCCCACCTCTGGTGGCTCCCCGCTTATTTCTTCCCCGTCAAATCTCACCGTTACCGCTTTAACAACCGCCGGCCCGAGTCCATTATTTCTGAGGGCTATCCTAATATTTGGCGCGGACATCCCGATGTGCGGAACCATGGATAGATTTGGTCGCAGCGAATCACGTTGCATCTTCTCGGACTGTCGCGCTTGGCAATACCAAACACCAAGTGACGCGAGTATCGCCACCACAGACCCCACAGCTTGTGTCCAGGCCGCATAGTCAACCATTCGCTCCCTCCTTCACGAAGAATCCGCACCAGGTTGCGCACGTTGTCCATCGCGTTGGCTACGGGGTGCAACGCCAAATCTGCCGGTGCCGGAGCATGTGCGATCAGGACGGTGTACGTCGTATGCGTAGATCGTGCGCGTCCGTCAACCCGGAGCCATCGGCGCCACGCAACTGGATCGCCAAAAAGCCGCCGAGCGCTCAGGCTTAGGCCGGCTACCCGATGGCGGTCGGGAAGCCGGTGGCGCGACCATGGTGGCTAGCTGTGTAAAGCCACCACGTTGTTCATCAGAGGAAGGACTCTGGAGATAGGGGTTCGATATCCGATGCCGGCGTGAGGGCGATGCCAGTTGTAGTGGTGCAGCCAGGGCATCAGATG
>NZ_JCAHZJ010000055.1:0-4970 GCF_059489795.1 Nitrosospira sp. CT | reverse complement strand
CGAGGCAGCAAAGGCAACAGCAAGCGCGAGCAGTGCGGTGATGTATGACGTGAACGAAGCGGCAGTACATGACGCAATGATACGTCAGAGAAAAGAGCAACTCATATCGACGTGTATGCTGTCACGTGGATACACATACGAGCCGCTACGGTAAAGATTAAAACAGCCCATCGAGCCCACCTCATACGTGGGCTTTTTTATTGCCCATGAAGCTAACAACTCTCAATCTTCGGCTCAAACCGATAAGAGCATCAAGAGTGCCGACGCTGCAGGCTTGCCCTGTCATCGTTGAGCGCAAGAGAGGCAGCGCCGGTGTCAAGGACAGAGAGAACATTAAGCGCAGAGACTGCGGTATGTGTCAGTCATGCGGGCGACTCGGGACGGAAGTGGATCACATCGTTCCACTGTGGGCTGGTGGATCGGACGACGAGAGCAACAAGCAGTTGCTGTGTGATGCGTGCCACGACGCGAAGACAAGCCGAGAGGCGACGCAAAGGGCAGGGGGTGGGCAAAAGTCTACAGCGTTCCTGCTTGGACACCGCGCGCCTTCCCACGCAGACAAAAAATTCCATATTTCAAATTGAATTCAAATGGCAGGGTATAGAAGGTAAGAAAGCGATTGATTTATTTAAATAAAATCTCATCTTGATTTTTCAATTACGAAATCAAGTTTCAGCAAATGGCAGGCGTGAGAGGTAAGAGTGGCGGGCCGCGCAAGCCGAGCAACGAAGAGATAATCCATGCGGACTACCATAAAAAATAAGCGAATACTCTACTTTGCGGTATTATCGTTAGGCTAGGAAACTAGTTCAATGAACTAAGACCGAGCAAACCTACCGTAATTTTTGAGGAGAACAAAACGATGAAACAATGTACCTCTAAAAATGTTCTTGCTGGCCTCTTGTTGGCGGCCGGAGTTGTTTGCGCCCCTATTGCTCAAGCTGTTTTACAGGATCGTGGCAATGGGGTCATTGCTGATACTGATCTTGGTATCACTTGGCTCTCAGATGGGAATTTCGCTCATAACGGGCCTTATGGCCATACAACGGGGCAAATGAGTTGGGGGGAGGCCAACACATGGGCAAATAATCTAACTTTCAATGGAAATAGTGAATGGCGTTTGCCTACTATTGACGAAATAAAGCATTTGCGAAACGATGAATTAGGCGGAAGCAGCAATAACAGTTTATTCAGTAGTCACAATCCAAACTTTAACCTGTTTAGTGATCTCCAAAGTAGTTGGTACTGGACTAGCTCAGAAGCTCCCAGCGACACGACAAAAGCGACGCTCTTTAATTTAAATAGCAACCAAGAATTTTTAGAGCCAAAATCTAGTGGCTACTACGCGATGGCTGTCGCGAGCATTCCTGAGCCAGAAACTTACGCAATGTTGCTAGCTGGACTTGGGATAGTAGGCTTTATGGCACGCCAGAAAAAACAAACATGACCCACCTTCTTGGTGGGTTTTTTATTGCCCATAAACCCGCTTCGGCGGGTTTTTATTTGACTTTATTTTTGCTTGCAATATAATGCCGCAAGCAATATTGCTAACGGAGGATAAATGCAAGCAAAAGACGCGTCCAAACAGATTGGAGCAAGAGCTAGAAGTGAAGTCCTGACGCCAAATCAAAGGTCAAGAATAGCGGCTAAAGCGGCACTCAAGAAGGCTGGCTACCCAAGCGCCACTCATACAGGGGCTATTAATATCGGAGGAGCGCAAATACCATGCGCTGTTCTTGAAGACGGTCGCCGTGTCGTGTGGCAGAGAGAAGTGGTTGGATTGCTTACTGGAAATAAAAAAGGTGGATTATCAAGATACCTCAATGCCGCAAATCTTGAGCCTTATGCTCCGGAAAAATTCAAGCGCGGCGACTTTGATCAGACTGCAATTGTATTTGAGCTTGATGGAAATAAAGCTCATGGATTTGAAGCGGAAGATATTGTAGATATTTGCCGGATGTATATGACAGCACGCAGAGCAAATATACTACTCCACAACCAGATACACCTTGCTGCGCAGGCAGAGATAATTGTCTTGTCTTTAGCAAAAATAGGTATTACGGCTCTTATCGATGAGGCTACCGGCTATCAAGAAGTACGTGATCGCAAAGCTCTTCAGGCCTTGTTGGATACCTACCTTATGAAAGAACACGCTGCGTGGGCGAAAAGGTTTCCTGATGAGTTTTACAAAGAGATGTTCAGGCTTCGGGGGTGGGCGTATCCGTCTGTGTCCAATGCGAAGCCAGGAGTTGTAGGAAAATACACAATTGATCTCGTTTATGAACGGCTAGCTCCTGGGCTTGTACAAGAACTTGAGGCTCGTAATCCACGCGGAGAATCAGGACATAGAAAAACAAAACATCATCAATGGATGACCGATGATGTTGGGCATCCCGCGCTTACATCTCATATTCACGCCGTAATGGGATTTATGCGAGCCGTAGATACATGGGATCAGTTAATTGTAATGATGGATCGAGCATATCCAAAAAAAGGAACTCAAATACCTTTGTTACTAGAAGCTTGAATTATCGCTCCCACCAAAACCCGCCCCGAGCGGGTTTTTTGTTATCTGCTATATTGAAATGGCAGGGTAGACAGCTTCCCTGCATCCTTACACTCCCTTTTGAAACCCGCTTCGGCGGGTTTATTTTTGCAGAGAGGAAGGCTCTACCAGAAGCCTGCAATCAATTTAAATTGAGGAGGGGTTACCCTCGCCGAGGTAATAAAAAGGCTGATATTGGCGCCTGAAGCCTTTCATCCTTGATGTAAAGCTCGCTAATAAGATAGGATGCCTCCAAGAGGCAACAATAGGATATTGTGGTTAATTTTTTCAAGGAAGATAGTGCATATTTATAGAACAGTAAGCCATGTCTCCGGCTGGCAGGGGTTGCCGCAATATGAAATTCGAGGCGACAAAATTTACCGAGCTGTGTCCCACGTTGATGGATGGCTTGGATTGCCCCAGTACGAAATTCGAGGTAATAAAATTTATAGAGCGGTATCCCATGCTGACGGTTGGCTCGGGTTGCCGCAGTATGAAATTAGGGAAAATAAGATTTACAGGACTGTATCGCACGCTGATGGGTGGGCTGGATTAGCTCAGTTCGAAATTCGTAAACCTTAACACCACGTGTACCCAGATGTGTACCCATAGCAAAGATTGAGTGTTCAAATCTTAGCATTCATGCGCCTTTAAAGGCTATAGTTCCTATTCAGGCGCAATATCGAATAGCTGCAGGAAAATCGGCGGGTGAATGTATAAATAATTTTGGCGTTTATGTTTTTTGCCGCTTCAGCACGCAAATAGCCATCGTCTTGAATTGAAAACGGGAGTACCCGATTTACCGGTTATTATTGGAATTATTGGATGATAATGTGTAAATTCTCATGAGTGATTCCCTGCATCTCGTCTGTCCTCATTGTCACTCGATTAACCGTGTCCCCACTGCGCGCCTCGGCGAGCAGCCTAATTGCGGACAATGTCACCAGCCGATATTCGCCGGCCAGCCGTTGGAATTAACCGATTCAACCTTCGCGCGCTACATTAATAAAAACGATGTTCCGGTTCTGGTCGATTTCTGGGCGCCTTGGTGTGGGCCCTGCAAAATGATGGCGCCGGCCTTCAAAGAAGCGGCGACTCTGCTTGAGCCTCATGTTCGCCTCGCGAAGGTAAATACCGATATTGAGCAAACGGTCGGCGCACAGTATCTCATTCGCAGTATTCCCACCCTGATCCTGTTCAAGGGCGGTCGAGAGCTGGCGCGACAGGCGGGCGCAATGACCACACGGGATATCGTGCGCTGGACGCGATCCCAGGCTTTGGACTAGTTGAAGGGTAGAAAGAGTAGAGGTGAAATCCTGAAACTCGTTGAGTTGTGGAAGCTGTTACACTCTAGCTTTGACTCTTTGACCGGTGGGAAGTCACCGGAAAGAGCGCGAGCTCAATCGTAAAAACAAAAAAGCTGTAACACACCTATTGCTGAAGAGGAATTTCAGCAGGCCGAATCAATGACTACAACGCCAGGTACTCTATATATCATCAGCGCGCCGTCAGGAGCTGGCAAGACCAGCCTGGTCAAGGCCCTGCTGCAAGCGAATATCGATCTCAGCCTGTCCATTTCATATACCTCACGGCAGCCCCGTCCCGAAGAAATCGAAGGACGCGATTATCATTTCGTCACGCGTCAAGTATTCGAGCAGAAACTGCAAGAGGACGAGTTCCTGGAAAGCGCGGAACTCTATGGGAATTTCTACGGCACCTCGAAAAAGTGGATTAATGAAACCATGATGTCGGGACGCGACATTCTGCTCGAGATAGACAGCCAGGGCGCGCGTCAGGTTCGTGCGGTTTTCCCCGCAGCGGTGGGCATTTTTGTTCTGCCGCCATCACTCGAAGTGCTGGAAATGCGCTTGCGCCATCGAGCCCAGGATAGCCTCGAAGCGATCAGCCGCCGTCTGGCGGCGGCGCGCGAGGAGTTGAGTCATGCGGGGGAGTATAATTACATCATCATCAACGACAAGCTGGACAGGGCGTTGCAGGACCTGAAATGTATTGTACAGGTGGAGCGCCTGAAAACGGCGAAGCAGCTTGTCCGTCACCATGGCCTGCTGGCACAACTCACCCGCACGTCCGTTTTATAAACCGGACAAGCACGCGGAAATCTCCGCTTCCTCATCCTCTCCCAGAGTTTTATAGAACCATCATTGGGAGCAACGGCATGCGTCTTTGCCGCAAAAGTGACGTGCAAAATGAAGTGCTTGGAATGTCCTCCGGGTTGCCTTTCCACAACCAGACACTCTATACTGTAATTTCCTTATATCCTGGTAAAGGAAATCATGGCGCGCATCTGGAGTTGCCCCTATTAAACCGGACAGGATGCGGTTAGTAACTGGCTGCGGATGAATTGTCTTGGCGACTTCATCTTGAGCCCCTTGTGAGGATGATATTCATTGTAATCCTCGAACCA
>NZ_JCAHZJ010000054.1:0-18359 GCF_059489795.1 Nitrosospira sp. CT | reverse complement strand
AATGTGTCGGTGACGGTAAACCTGATTGCGCCGATTGCGATGGAAGAAGGCCTGCGTTTTGCGATTCGTGAAGGCGGCAGGACCGTTGGCGCAGGTGTCGTGGCAAAAATTATCGAATAGCAACAGGATCAAGGATCGGGTTTAAGATTTACGCAGGGTGCGTGTCGGTCAATTCGGAATCCGAGTCCTCAACCTGAGGTTGGATTATGCAAAGTCAAAAAATACGTATTCGTTTGAAAGCGTTCGATTACCGGTTGATAGACAAATCGGCGCTGGAGATCGTGGAAACCGCAAAACGTACTGGCGCTGTAGTCAAGGGCCCGGTGCCTCTGCCAACGCGCATCGAGCGTTTTGATGTGCTTCGTTCGCCTCATGTCAACAAGACTTCACGTGATCAATTCGAAATCCGCACTCATTTGCGGCTGATGGACATCATGGATCCAACCGATAAAACGGTGGATGCGTTAATGAAGCTGGATCTGCCTGCCGGGGTGGATGTCGAGATAAAGTTGTAGTTTTGCAGGGTAATTCTGAGTATGTTCGCAACGAATGACTCGGGTTCCTGTTCAATTAACATGAATTGCCGGTCAATTGTAATCGGCACCTTTTAGAAGGGTAATTAGAATGAGTTTAGGGCTCGTCGGCCGTAAGGTCGGCATGACTCGTATTTTCACCGAAGAAGGTGATAGCCAGCCTGTCACAGTGCTGGACGTGTCTAATAATCGTGTCACACAAATCAAGACGCCCGCTAATGATGGGTATTCCGCCGTGCAAGTCACGTTTGGCAAGCGTCGGGCCATCCGCGTAAACAAACCTTCGGCCGGGCATTTTGCCAAGGCAGCTGTAGAGGCGGGAGAGATTCTGAGAGAGTTCCGCGTCGCAGAAGAAACCCTTGGAACTCTCAGTCCCGGAGCAGTTATCGGATTGGATATTTTTCAGCCGGGGCAGAGGGTGGATGTAACCGGTATCTCGATCGGAAAGGGTTATTCTGGCGCCATCAAGCGTCACGGCTTCGCTTCTAACCGGGCGAGTCACGGTAACTCACGGTCTCATAATGTTCCCGGTTCCATCGGCATGGCGCAGGATCCCGGTCGCGTCTTTCCCGGAAAGCGCATGTCCGGTCATCTGGGGAATGTGAGGAGCACCATTCAAAACCTGGAAATACTGCGAATCGATGCCGAGCGCGGGCTGTTGCTCATCAAGGGCGCTATTCCCGGATCGAAAGGCGGGGACGTGACAGTTTCGCCAAGCATTAGATCTGGAAGGCCCCTCAATAACAGCAATGTCAATGCCACCGCAAAAGGCGGCGCGAAATCTGGCAAGAAGGGTGGATAATGGAACTTAAACTTATTGACGATAATGGGCAGTCGTCTGCAAACGTTTCAGCTTCCGAAACCCTGTTTGGCCGGGAGTATAATGAAGCCCTCGTGCATCAGGTTGTAACAGCTTATCTTGCCAATGCACGCAGCGCCAACAGGGCGCAAAAGGCACGATCGGATGTCACCAAATCCACTCGTAAGCCCTGGCGGCAGAAAGGTACGGGGCGCGCTCGCGCCGGCATGGCATCGAGTCCTTTATGGCGAGGCGGAGGGAAAATATTTCCCAATAGTCCGGAGGAGAATTTCAGCCATAAAGTCAATCGCAAGATGTACCGCGCGGGTATCGGCGCGATTCTCTCGCAACTGGTTCGTGAAAACCGATTGTCGGTAGTGGAAAATTTTGTCGTTGATGCACCCAAGACGAAAGTATTGGCACAGAAGTTGAAAGATATGGGACTGGATCAGGTCATGATCATTACAGATAGCATTGATGAGAATCTTTATCTCTCGTCAAGAAATCTTCCGCTCGTCAAGGTTGTTGAAGCGGGTTATGCTGATCCAGTCAGTCTCATGCGCTTTGCAAATGTACTGATTACGCGTAATGCGCTGGCAAAAATGGAGGAGATGCTTGCATGAGCGCCCAAACATTCAACCCTGAGCGCCTGATGCAGGTGATATTGTCGCCTCAGGTATCGGAAAAAGCGACGTTTATAGGCGAGAAATACAACCAGATGATCTTTCGCGTAGCTCCGGATGCAACAAAGCCGGAAGTCAAAGCCGCAGTGGAATTGATGTGGAAGAATCAAAAGGTTGAAGTGGAAAGCGTGCGCATATCCAATGTCAAAGGCAAGGAAAAGCGTTTTGGCCGTTTCATGGGGCGGCGCAGTGGCTGGAAGAAGGCTTACATCAGCATCAAGGCCGGTCAGGAAATCAATTTTTCTGAAATTGCTCAAGGAGAGGTCAAGTAATGGCGCTGGTTAAAGTCAAACCGACCTCTCCAGGTCGTCGGGCGGTAGTCAAGGTCGTCAATGCTGGCCTGCACAAGGGCGCACCTTACCCGCGTCTGGTGGAGAAGCAGAATCGCACTGCCGGACGTAACAATAAGGGGCAAATCACTACTCGCCACATAGGCGGGGGTCACAAGCAGCATTACCGCGTCGTGGATTTTCGCCGCAACAAGGATGGAATCGCAGCCAAAGTGGAGCGGCTGGAATATGATCCGAATCGCAGCGCGAATCTCGCGCTTCTCTGCTATTCCGATGGCGAACGGCGCTACATTATTGCGCCAAAAGGCATCATTGCAGGCATGCAACTGATGAGCGGCGCAGATGCGCCTATAAAGAACGGCAATGCATTGCCGCTGCGCAATATTCCGGTCGGCAGCATCATTCACTGCGTGGAAATGATGCCGGGTAAAGGTGCGCAGCTTGCTCGTTCAGCCGGAGCTTCGGTTCAACTTCTAGCGCGCGAGGGAGATTATGCCCAGTTGCGTCTGCGCTCGGGAGAAATCCGCAGGGTACACGTGAACTGCCGTGCGACGATCGGGGAAGTGGGAAACGAGGAGCATAACCTGCGAGCTATCGGCAAGGCAGGAGCGCAGCGGTGGCGTGGCATCAGGCCAACGGTGCGTGGGGTGGCGATGAATCCGATAGACCATCCCCATGGCGGGGGTGAAGGTAAAACAGCGGCGGGACGTCATCCTGTCAGCCCATGGGGAACGCCTTCCAAGGGTTTTCGTACGCGGGTAAACAAGCGTACCGACGGCATGATTGTGCGACGTCGTTATTCAAACAAGGGATAATGAATCATGGCTCGTTCTATAAAGAAAGGCCCATTTGTTGATCTGCACCTCCTGTCCAAAGTGGAGGCCGCGCGTGCGACCAATGACAAGCGACCTATCAAGACCTGGTCGCGCCGCTCAACGGTATTGCCGGATTTCATTGGCTTGACGATTGCCGTGCATAATGGAAAGCAGCACGTTCCGGTATATGTTACTGAGAACATGGTCGGGCACAAGCTCGGCGAGTTTTCTCATACACGTACTTTCAAGGGGCATTCCGGCGATAGAAAAGCGGCTGGAAGGAAATAGGAATAATCATCATGGAAACAACTGCTGTATTGCGTGGAGTCAGGTTGTCCGAGCAGAAAGGCCGGCTCGTTGCGGATCAGATCCGTGGACTGCCGGTGGAGCGCGCGCTCAACCTGCTTGCGTTCAGTCCCAAGAAGGCTGCGGTCATCATTCGTAAGCTTCTCGAATCAGCTATCGCAAATGCCGAGCATAACGAGGGAGCTGACATAGATGAGCTGAAGGTGTCCAGGATATATGTCGACAGAGGGCCGTCTCTCATGCGTACCAGTGCGCGCGCCAAGGGGCGGGGCAATCGCATTGTCAAGCCGACTTGTCACATTCTTCTTACTGTTGGCGATAAAGCCAGCAACAAAAAATAAGGCTGAACAGGCATTATGGGACAAAAAATACATCCGACAGGTTTTCGGCTTTCCGTCCTGAAGAACTGGTCATCCAAATGGTATGCCAACGGAAAAAATTTTCCCGGCATGCTGAACGAAGACATCAAGGTTCGGGAATATTTGAAAAAGAAACTGGCGCATGCGTCTGTCGGTCGCGTAGTTATCGAACGGCCATCGAAGAATGCGCGTATCACAATCTACAGTTCACGTCCTGGGGTAGTGATAGGCAAGAAAGGCGAGGATATCGAAGTTTTGCGGGGGGCGCTGCAAAAGCTTATGGGTGTCCCGGTGCATGTAAATATCGAAGAAATCCGCAAACCGGAAATTGATGCGCAACTGATTGCCGATAACATCGCACAGCAACTGGAAAAGCGCATCATGTTTCGCCGTGCAATGAAGCGTGCCATGCAGAATGCGATGCGCCTGGGTGCTCAGGGTATCAAGATCATGAGTTCAGGCCGGTTGAACGGTATTGAAATTGCTCGTACCGAATGGTATCGGGAAGGACGTGTGCCCCTTCATACGCTGCGGGCCGATCTCGATTACGGAGTCTCCGAGGCCAAGACAACCTATGGCGTGATCGGAATCAAGGTCTGGGTATTCAAGGGCGAAGTGATAGGTCGAGGTGAACAGGCAGGCGCGGGTACAGCCGCAACGCAGACCCTGCCTCCAGGGGGAGAGCCGGAAACCAGGCGTCCGCCGCGAAGGCCAGCGGGAAGAGCAGATGCCAGATCGGACGGGAAAGCTGGTGAGAAGAAAGCTCTCCGAAAATCTGACAGCAGTTCTGAGGAATCTGCCACAAAGCCGGCAAAGAAGCCAGTAAAGCCAGGAGTGAACGATGCAGCAGCCAGCTAGAACAAAATATCGCAAGCAGCAAAAAGGGCGGAACAAGGGCATTGCAACCCGGGGCGCCAAGGTGAGTTTTGGCGAATACGGTCTCAAGGCCGTGGGACGGGGACGTTTAACAGCCCGGCAGATCGAGGCTGCGCGGCGTGCGATGACCCGTCATATAAAGCGGGGTGGCCGTATCTGGATACGTATTTTTCCGGACAAGCCTATTTCGCATAAACCCGCCGAAGTCAGGATGGGTAACGGAAAAGGTAATCCAGAGTATTTTGTGGCAGAAATTCAGCCCGGCAAAGTGCTATATGAAATGGACGGCGTCGATGAGGTACTGGCTCGCCAGGCATTCCGACTCGCAGCTGCCAAGCTTCCGATCCTGACAACTTTTGTTGTACGACAAGTAGGCGGTTAATCATGAAATCCAGAGTCAAGGAACTGAGAAACAAGAATTCCGTGGAATTGCAGCAGGAATTGCTGGAGTTGCTGAGGGCGCAGTTTGGTCTGCGGATGCAGCATGCAACCCAGCAGTTAAGCAATACTTGCCAACTGAGCAATATTCGTCGGGACATAGCGCGTACCAGAACCATTCTTAGCCAGAAGGCAAGGCAGTCATGAGCGAAGCGAATTTAAACCGTACTCTTAGCGGAAAAGTGGTAAGCGATAAAATGGATAAGACTATTACTGTTCTGGTTGAACGTAAGGTCAGACACCCGCTTTACGGAAAGATTATGGTTCGTTCCAAAAAATATCATGTTCATGACGAAACCAATGAGTTTCACACCGGGGACATGGTGGTGATAGAAGAGTGTCGTCCATTATCCAAAACAAAAGCCTGGCGTGTCGTCAAGTTGATGCAGAAAGCCGAACAGGTGAGTTGATTACGAGCAAAACCGGCTTTGGGAAGTATTTTCTTCCTTGTTTTTATAATCCGGTTGTCTTATAATTCTGCCTCTTCATTTTTAAGATATCTTAATTTTTTTGCGGCCAGTAAGTGCTGGCGGCATCGTAACCCGAACGGGTTCCAATACTATCCTAGCCTTTGGTTCGGCTGGAAAAGTTGGAGAGAGTGAGTAAATCATGATCCAAATGCAATCGATTCTGCAAGTCGCCGACAATACTGGCGCCCGGTCACTCATGTGCATAAAGGTATTAGGCGGTTCCAAGCGACGTTATGCGGGTATTGGCGATATTATAAAAGTCAGCGTAAAGGACGTGGCGCCTAGGGGTCGCGTCAAGAAAGGTGAAGTGTACAACGCAGTCGTAGTACGAACTTCGAAAGGGGTGCGTCGCGCGGATGGATCATTAATCAAGTTCGATGGCAACGCCGCAGTACTGTTGAATGCCAAACTGGAACCAATCGGAACGCGCATTTTCGGTCCTGTTACACGTGAGTTGCGTACCGCACGTTTCATGAAAATTGTTTCGCTCGCACCTGAAGTACTGTAGGGCGCGAGATAAGGAATCAAACATGAGCAAAATAAAGAAGGGAGATGACGTGGTTGTCATCACCGGCAAGGACAAAGGTAAGCGTGGCACAGTGCTGCGCGTCATGAAGCCGGATCTTGTGGTCGTTGAGGGTGTCAATCGCCTCAAGAAGCATCAGAGACCCAATCCGAATAAAGGCGACACGGGTGGAATCGTCGAAATGGACAGTCCTATCCAGGTTTCAAACATCGCAATCTACAATCCCGCAACCCGGAAGGCAGACCGGATAGGTTTCAAAACCGTCGAAGGAAAAGGCAAAGCCCGCTGCTTCAGGTCGAATGGGGATCTGATCGATACCTAAGGGTTAAGGCCCAAGGGCTAGGGGAAAACAATATATGGCACGCTTACAAGAATATTATCGTAGTACTGTAGTCCAGCAGTTGATGGAGCAGTTTGGCTATAAGTCCGTGATGGAAGTGCCGCGCATTCGCAAAATCACCCTCAATATGGGTGTGGGCGAGGCGGTCGCGGACAAAAAAATCATGGATAACGCCGTGGGCGACATGCAAAAGATTGCAGGCCAGAGGCCTGTGGTGACGAAAGCTAGAAAATCCATTGCCACCTTCAAGGTTCGTGATGGCTATCCGGTAGGTTGCATGGTTACGCTGCGCCGCGTTCGCATGTACGAATTCCTCGATCGCCTGGTGAATATCGCTATACCGCGTATTCGTGATTTTCGCGGTATTTCCGGCAGATCTTTCGATGGACGCGGCAATTATAATATGGGTATAAAAGAGCAGATCATTTTCCCTGAGATCGAATATGACAAAATCGATGCGTTGCGGGGGATGAACATCACGATTACCACGACTGCAAAGACAGATGCGGAAGCAAAGGCATTGCTGGCAGCATTCAAATTTCCATTTAAAAACTGAGGGAGCATGGCTAAGGTAGCAGTTATTAACCGTGATCTGAAACGTCGGAAAACCGTCGAGAAATTCGAGGCGCGACGTGCTGAGCTGTTGGCGATCATCAATGATTCCAGCGTAGGTGACGAAGATCGTCATTCGGCCAGGATCAAGTTGCAGATGTTGCCCCGCAATGCCAGCCCGGTGCGATTGCGCAACCGCTGCTCGCTTACAGGCCGCCCTCGGGGAGTATATAGCAAGTTTGGGTTGGGTCGTGGCAAGCTTCGTGATATCGCCATGAGCGGAGAGATTCCGGGCATCATCAAGGCGAGTTGGTAGACGAGTGAGGGTAATGATTGATGTGTTTGATTCAGGGAATCGAACAGGCCGCGTAAATTTATGGATCAGATCCAGTATGATTAATGTGGTTTCAAGGATTTCGTATTCCCCGATAACGAAAGTCGGATTTCCAGAGGTATTCTAGATGAGCATGAGTGATCCCATTGCAGATATGCTGACGCGAATTCGTAACGCGCAGTTGTCTGAAAAAACATCTGTCTTAATGCCTGCCTCCAAGCTCAAAGCAGCTATTGCTCAAGTGCTGAAGGATGAGGGGTATGTCGAGGATTTTATAGTTCATGAGGCCGACGGAAAATCGATACTGGATATCAGCCTGAAGTATTACGCAGGACGTCCGGTAATTGAAAAAATAGAGCGTGTCAGTCGTCCTGGTTTGCGGATATATAAAGCCAGCAACAAACTTCCCAATGTAATGAATGGCCTTGGGGTGGCAATCGTATCGACGTCGAAAGGCGTAATGACAGAAAGAAGGGCGCGCGCAAATGGTGTAGGCGGCGAAGTATTATGCATCGTGGCGTAAGGATATAAAAATGTCTCGAGTGGGTAAAAATCCTGTTTCAGTTCCGGCAAATGTCGAAGTCAGCCTATCCGGGTCAGAAGTGGAGGTAAAGGGTCCGCTGGGTATCCTGCGTCGCGAGCTTGTTTCGGATATTTCGATTGAGCGCGAGGGCGAAAACCTGGTAGTGAAAGTGGCAAATGATTCCAAGCATGCCAACGCAATGTGGGGGACCACGCGCGCGCTGCTCGCCAATATGGTGAAGGGTGTTACCACCGGTTTTGAGAAAAGGCTGACCCTGGTTGGCGTAGGATACCGCGCCCAGGCTGCGGATAACGTCCTTAATCTGACGTTGGGATTCTCTCATCCAGTCGCTCACAAGATGCCCGAAGGTGTCAAGGTCGAGACTCCCAGTCAGACCGAGGTCGTCATCAAAGGTATGGACAAGCAGCAGGTAGGACAAGTGGCTGCGGACGTACGTGCTTACAGGGAGCCGGAGCCATACAAGGGCAAGGGCGTGCGCTATGCGGGCGAAGTCATCGTCCTGAAGGAAACGAAGAAAAAATAATCAGGGTAAATATGTCGAATTCCATAGAATCCCGTTTACGGCGCGCGCGGCAGACGCGTGCCAAAATTGCTGAATTGAAGGTAGTGCGACTGGCAGTTCATCGCAGCAATTCTCATATTTATGCGCAGTTGATAGACGGCTCCAGTAGCAAGGTGCTCGCCAGCGCATCCACTCTCGAGCCGGAGTTGCGCAAGGAGCTTCCCAATGGGGGAACGGTTACTGCAGCGGCAGTCGTGGGTAAAAGGGTTGCAGAGAAGGCTCGGGGTCTCGGCATTGAGACGGTTGCATTTGACCGTTCAGGCTTCAAATACCATGGGCGTGTGAAAGCATTGGCTGACGCTGCCCGTGAAAACGGCCTCAAATTCTGAGTGAGGAACGATAATGGCTAAAATGCAGGGGCGGATGCAGGGCAAAATGGCTCCAGGAGACGACCGCGGAGATGGACTCAAGGAAAAAATGGTGGCCATCAATCGCGTTACCAAGGTGGTCAAAGGAGGACGTATTCTGGGCTTCGCCGCTCTGACAGTTGTCGGGAATGGCGATGGCGGCGTGGGTATGGGTAAGGGTAAATCGCGCGAGGTACCCGTAGCGGTACAAAAGGCGATGGACGAGGCGCGCCGCAAGATGATCAAGGTGAGTCTCAAGAATGGAACGCTCCAGCACCCGGTAATCGGCCGGCATGGCGCGGCCAAGGTGTACATGCAACCAGCATCCGAGGGAACCGGTATCATTGCCGGCGGACCCATGCGTGCAATATTTGAAGTAATGGGTGTACACAATATCCTGGCCAAATGTATTGGCTCGACCAATCCGTACAATGTCGTCCGTGCGACTCTCAACGGCCTTCAGGCGATGAACAATCCTGCTGAGATAGCCGCCAAGCGAGGCAAGAGCGTCGAAGAGATTCTGGGGTTGGAAAAATGACGCAAAATACGAAGAAGATAAAAGTAACCCTGGTGAAGAGTTTGATTGGAACGAAACAGGCACATAGGGCAACCGCACGGGGATTGGGGCTGCGCCACATTAACAGCAGTGTCGAAGTGGAAGATACCCCCGCGGTGCGAGGCATGATCAATACCATTTATTACCTCGTAAAGAGTGAGGTTTAGATGCAACTGAATTCCATTAAACCAGCCCCTGGCGCCAAGCATTCAAAGCGCCGGGTAGGTCGTGGTATCGGCTCCGGTCTTGGCAAGACCGCCGGTCGAGGACATAAGGGGCAGAAATCCCGTGCGGGCGGTTTTCATAAAGTCGGCTTTGAAGGGGGTCAAATGCCCTTGCAACGGCGATTGCCCAAGCGCGGCTTTGTTTCGCCCACAAAAAAGAATGATGCAGAGGTGCGCCTGTCAGCGCTTGACAGAATACCAGGCGATACCATCGATATACTGATCCTGAAGCAGGCAGGACTCGTTTCCGGTTCCGCCTTGAACGTCAAGGTAATACTTTCGGGAAAGATCGAGCGCGCAGTGAAGCTTCAGGGCATTCCAGTGACCAAGGGCGCGAAAGCAGCTATTGAAGCTGCCGGCGGTAGCGTTGAATAAGTACGAGAGGATATATATTGGCCGCTAGCGATTCCCTGCGGGGACTCTCCGGAAAGCTCGGTGACTTGAAGCGCCGGTTATGGTTTTTGCTGCTCGCATTGGTTGTCTACCGTATTGGCGCGCATGTGCCGGTGCCTGGTATTGATCCGGTCGTACTGAAGGATCTGTTCGAATCGCAGCAGGGCGGCATCCTGGGCATGTTCAACATGTTTTCCGGTGGTGCCCTATCCCGCTTTTCGATATTTGCCTTGGGCATCATGCCGTACATTTCGGCATCGATTATCATGCAGTTGGGCACCGTGGCATTCCCTTATCTCGAGACACTGAAGAAAGAGGGGGAATCAGGGCGCAGAAAGATTACCCAGTACACCCGGTATGGTACTCTGGGTTTGGCGCTGGTTCAGGGTTATGGTATTTCGATCGCACTACAGTCCCAGCCTGGCCTGGTGATCGAGCCCGGCCCGATGTTCCTGCTGACCACGGTTATAACATTGGTGACAGGTACCATATTTCTCATGTGGTTGGGAGAACAGATTACTGAACGCGGCATTGGCAACGGGATTTCGCTCATTATATTTGCCGGGATCGCTGCAGGTCTTCCAAGTGCAATTGGAGGCACGCTGGAGTTGGTGCGAACGGGTGCCATGCACTTTCTGGTAGCCCTCGGAATTTTCGTGGCGGCTACGGTTGTTACGGGATTCGTTGTCTTTGTCGAGCGGGGACAACGCAAGATACTGGTGAATTATGCAAAGCGTCAGGTCGGACGTAAGGTTTATGGCGGTCAAAGCTCTCATTTGCCGCTTAAGCTGAACATGTCCGGCGTGATTCCGCCGATCTTTGCTTCCAGCATAATATTGTTTCCCGCTACGCTGGCTGGTTGGTTTTCGACGGGGGAATCAATGGACTGGCTGAAGGATATAAGCGGGGCGCTATCGCCCGGTCAGCCGGTTTACGTGATCATGTATGCGGCCATGATCATATTCTTCTGCTTTTTTTATACGGCGCTGGTGTTCAACCCCAAGGAAACTGCAGAAAACCTGAAAAAGAGCGGAGCATTCATTCCTGGCATTCGACCGGGTGATCAAACGGCACGATATATTGAGCGCATCATGTTACGCCTTACGCTCACCGGCGCGATCTACGTAACGCTCGTGTGTCTGTTGCCGGAATTTTTGATTTTGAAGTGGAATGTTCCATTTTATTTTGGCGGAACTTCCCTGCTTATTATCGTCGTGGTAACGATGGATTTCATGGCACAGGTGCAAGCCTACATCATGTCTCACCAGTATGAGAGCCTGTTGAAAAAAACCAACTTCAAAGGCGGTGGCGGATTGCCGGCGAGATAAAGTGCATCAAGGATAGGATGGCAAAGGAAGAAACCATACAAATGCAGGGCGAGATACTGGAAACGTTGCCGAATGCGACTTTTCGGGTCAAGCTGGAAAACGGACATATAGTGCTGGGACATATTTCCGGCAAGATGCGGATGCACTACATTCGGATTTTGCCGGGAGACAAGGTAACAGTAGATCTGACACCATACGATTTGAGCAGGGCGCGCATCACGTTTCGCGCCAAGTAGCCGGAGAGGGGTAAATAATGAAAGTACTGGCATCAGTAAAAAAAATTTGCCGGAATTGCAAAATTATCAGACGCAACCGGATAGTGCGAGTGATTTGCACAGATCCGAGGCATAAACAGCGTCAGGGTTGATTCGACTACGCATTCTAAGATGTTATAATCCAAAACTTTTGTAGGAAAACGTATGGCCCGTATTGCTGGAGTAAACATCCCCAATCATCAGCATGCTGAAATTGCGCTGACAGCAATTTATGGCATCGGTCGTGCGAGAGCTCGTGAGATTTGTGAGGCCTCTGGAATCAGTGTATCGACCAAGATGAAAGACGTAACCGACGCGCAAATGGACAAGTTGCGGGATAACGTCGCAAAATTTGTGGTCGAAGGCGATCTGCGGCGGGAAGTTTCAATGAATATCAAACGCCTGATGGATCTCGGCTGCTACCGCGGATTGCGTCATCGTCGTGGCCTCCCCGTGCGGGGGCAGCGTACCCGCACGAATGCCAGGACGCGTAAGGGACCCAGGAAGGCTGTTCGTGCATCCAGCGCCAAGGCAGGAAGATAAATTTTAGCCAGCCAACCGAATGGCAGGGCAGAAGGATAGATCAATATGGTAAAAGCAGCTACGCGAGTACGCAAGAAAGTCAAAAAGAATGTGGCGGAAGGTATTGCGCATGTACATGCTTCGTTTAATAACACTATTGTGACGATAACGGACCGTCAGGGGAACGCGCTATCGTGGGCTACTTCCGGAGGGGCAGGTTTTAAGGGGTCACGCAAAAGTACACCGTTTGCCGCCCAGGTTGCAGCCGAGCAAGCCGGCAGGGTTGCACAGGAATACGGGGTAAAGAACCTCGAAGTGCGCATAAAAGGTCCGGGACCAGGGCGGGAATCTGCAGTACGTGCACTGAATGCAGCCGGTTTTAAAATTACCAGTATTTCGGATGTGACACCCGTTCCACATAACGGCTGTCGGCCACCGAAGAAACGTCGTATTTAAGGAGTTACTGTGGCGAGAAATCTTGATCCCAAATGCCGTCAATGCCGACGTGAGGGTGAGAAGCTGTTCCTTAAAGGTGAAAAATGTTTTACCGATAAGTGTGCTATTGAGCGCCGAAATTATGCGCCTGGGCAGCACGGTCAGAAAAGCGGCCGTCTATCGGACTACGGCGTGCAACTACGCGAAAAGCAGAAGCTGCGCCGGATATATGGAGTGCTGGAGCGTCAATTCCGTAATAGTTACGAGCTTGCGGAGAGGCAGCGCGGTGTCACAGGCGAAAATCTTCTCCAATTACTGGAATGCCGGCTTGACACGGTTTCCTATCGCATGGGGTTTGGCGCATCGCGGTCCGAAGCACGTCAGATTGTCCGTCATAATGGGATTCTGGTAAATGGCAGGAGAATCAATATTCCTTCCTATCAGGTAAAACCGGGGGACGTCATAGAGGTTACAGAGAAGGCAAAGAGTCATTTGCGCATCAAGGCATCCGCGGAAGCTGCCGAGCAGCGGCACTTCCCGGAATGGCTGGAGGTGGACACTAAAGCCATGAAGGGAACTTTCAAGAACAAACCCGAGAGATCCGATTTACCATCGAGCATTAATGAATCTCTTGTAATTGAATTGTATTCCAAGTAATGAGTTGCCACGTTTCCGCAAAAGGGTCAGGCTATGCAAAGTAACACCTTTCTTACGCCGCGTATTATCGATGTGCAGAATATATCACCGCTCCATGCCCGCATCACCATGGAGCCGTTCGAGCGCGGCTATGGCCATACGTTGGGCAACGCGCTACGACGTATCCTGCTTTCATCGATGCCGGGGTTTGCGCCAACAGAAGTTCAGATCAGTGGTGTCGTCCACGAATATTCGGCCCTGGACGGGGTGCAGGAAGACGTAGTTGATATTCTGCTCAATCTCAAGGGTATTGTCCTGAAATTGCACAATCGTACAGAGGCACTTCTGACCCTGAGCAGAAAAGGGGAGGGAACGGTTACTGCGGGGGATATCGAGGGAGGACATGATGTCGAGATCATTAATCCCGACCATATTGTCGCGCACCTTACGGCCGGCGGCAAGCTGGATATGCAGATCAAGGTGGAAATGGGACGGGGCTACGTGCCTGGAACTGTCCGCCAATTGGCGCGTGAAAGTCGCGCTATCGGCAGCATTCTGCTGGATGCCTCTTTCAGTCCCGTGCGGCGGGTAAGTTACGCCGTGGAAAGCGCACGGGTTGAACAACGCACCGATCTGGACAAGTTGATCATGGACATCGAAACCAACGGTGTAGTTGATCCCGAAGAAGCAATCCGGTATGCGGCAAAAGTCCTGGTCGAGCAACTCTCCGTATTTGCGGATCTCAAAGGCACGCCGTTGCCCGTGGAACAGCCGAAACTACCTCAGATTGATCCGGTGTTGCTTCGGCCGGTGGATGATCTTGAGCTCACAGTACGTTCCGCGAATTGCCTCAAAGCGGAAAATATATACTATATTGGCGACCTGATTCAGCGGACGGAAACCGAGTTATTGAAAACTCCCAACCTGGGGCGGAAATCCTTGAACGAAATCAAGGAAGTACTTGCTTCTCGCGGGTTGACGCTGGGTATGAAGCTGGAAAGCTGGCCACCTGCCAATCTTGATAAGGGTAAAAAGGATACAAGTCATGCGGCACCATAATGGACTAAGGAAGCTTAATCGCACGAGCAGTCACCGCTCGGCTATGTTGCGGAACATGACCAACTCGCTGTTGCGGCATGAGATTATAAAAACGACTTTGCCCAAGGCCAAAGAGTTGCGTCGAGTTATTGAGCCGATGATAACGCTCGGGAAGAAACCATCGCTGGCTAATCGTCGACTTGCATTTGACCGGTTACGGGATCGTGATATGGTTGGAAAACTGTTTAGCGAACTGGGTCCTCGCTACCAGACTCGCAATGGCGGATATCTGCGTATTCTCAAGTTTGGGTTCCGAAAGGGCGATAATGCGCCCATGGCGCTAGTTGAATTGATGGACCGCCCGGAACGGCCAGCCGCGGACACGGAAGGTTAGGCAAGTTAGGCAGTTTTTTGGAAGAAAAAAGCCGGGTCACCCCGGCTTTTTTGTATTACCCTATTATAATTTCCAGGGGGGCGACATACGATCCAGATTCCGGTCATGCGCGTCAGGCTATTCGGATATACGAAGTCTGCATTCCGATTTTATACCGAGGTTGCGTCTATCCCGGAATCCGCATCTGTTTTCCACCCGGACAAAGACACAATTAATTTTTTCCTGTTCAGATAGGATGGCCCTGATGGAACTTGCAGATTGGACTGATGAGGAACTCGATTCGGTCCGTGAGAAGCTACAAACCTGGTGTGTTAAACGGCAGGAGCCCACATGGGCGAACAGATTCCTGAACTGGACAGGATTCATGGGCGCTTTTTCTGTTCTCACCGGGCTCATGGATATGTTCTTCGGCGGGCCGGCAGCAGTAAATGCCCTTCTGGTTGTTCTTGGGACTCTTGCGTGTTTTTCATGGTACAAGGGTGATAAACAACGAAAGAAGAATATCCAGTTTCTCGAAAAACTTGACCAGGAAATTGCCCGGCGAGGTGGTAAGAGCAAAAAGAATGCACCTGTTGTCAGAGACGCCGAGAAACATATTTCATAATGGAGCCTTATAACCGGCATCTCCTTTTTCGGGGCGCCTGGTGATCACAGGAAGGCGGACTTGGAGCAGGGCGAAAACAGGGAAGTTTTTGCATCTCTTTGCCAGTTCCTCTGGATGCAAGGACAACTGATACCTCTTATATATGACCTCAGCCATGAGGTTTATTCAGACCAGGGCATTACATTGCCAACATTGAAAGCACTAGAAGCAGCTGGTTTGATATCTGTGAACCCAGCAGGATATGTAAAGAAAGGGTTTGGTCAGCACACACGTTTGTTTTATTTCGGACGACCGACGAAAATACGATTCCTCGAGGAAGCCGGCAATCAACTTGATCTTGGTCATGTGCTCCTGACAGATAAAGGAAAAGCGCTGGCAATAACAAACTGTGAGGTGCAGAGTAATCAACGATTTTATGAATATGTAGTCGAAAAGTGGCTTCAACAGGGACTGGTGGTGTCCTCCATTCTCCGAAAACAGTGATTTGACCATTTTTCCTTTTCCATCTGTCGCATTCGAGTAAGGCGCAGGCTTTCTTTTTTCTTCAAACCAGGTAGGTGTCAAGCCCTGTCAGCAGCAAATCATATTGCGCTTCCACCAACTCCTTGATCACCATTGCCGGCATGCCTCCAACCACATTGCCTTCCAATGCCAGCCAGCCTATTGCGTCCATTGGTCCCAGGCTCACTACATAACCTAAATCCCGATGAAGGTAAGGCTCAAGCAATCGCAAGGCGCCTGAGTGACGCAGTATATTCCGGGCGGAAAGCATTCCTTTTCTTACCGCGGATTGGGCAGTCATAGTATTGGAGCCCGGAGCACGATAGATGCAGCAATCTCCCGCTGCAAAAATGTTCGGCAACACCGTGCCTTCAACCACTACCTGTCCAAAGATGTTGGCAGAAAATGGTGTTTCCAGCTTTTTACCAATGAACAGGAAGGAGATTGAGGAGGGCAGGTTAAACTCGCGCCCCGTCAGGTTATCTCCCAATAGAATCTGCTCCCCCTGTTGTCCGAGATAACGGGTATCAGGAAAAAATTCGATCCCCAGTTCGGTCATCTTGGACTGGGTATAGGTGGAAAAACCGATGGGGAACTGGTTGAGTACCCGGTTCTCGCCATGGACAAGACGCAGATTGCACCCGATTTGATAGCGCTTGAGGAAATGAGCGATTTCAAAAAGAAATTGAATTCCCGTTGCTCCCCCGCCTATCACTGAAACAGATCGCGCGATTGCACCGGGTTGGTTTAACCACTCATGGAACACATCGGAACCTGATATTGCCATGAAGTCGAGCAGATCAAAGACATTCTCCGGTTTATTCACCTGCATTACAGGAGAGCCCGAGGCGAGGAGCAGATAGTCAAATTCCAGTATTTCATTATTAACTTCAAGGAATCTATCGTTCTGCCACTGCCGTAGGACCGATTCACTCGGATTCAATTCTGCGCAAACGTGGCGGCAGCCGAAACGATTTTCCAGGATGGAAAACGGGATCAGGAAATCGTCCAGTGGATATCGGAAAGTCTCGTGCAGATGAGTGATCTTGAGATGTTCGAACCGGGGATCAATGATGACGACATCAGCTTCCGGCATGTGACGCAAGAGGGTAACCAGTGCCGCGATGCCGGCATAGCCTCCACCAACCACGACAATCTTGAGTCGCTTCAATCTAGGTATGTAAAATGGCAGAAAAGGCACGTTCTTCCTTGAAAAGCCGATAAAATCGCGTATTTCTTGTATTTCTTCGATATAAATTCGTTTCTAAGCCGGTAGTACTGACAGCCTGGTAGCCGGTTTTCATTTCATCTACTATCCGTCGGGCAAATTCACTCTGGTTAAAACATGAGTGACATGTTTTTTGGAATTGCCTCCCGACTCCAGTTTTCGATTGCCCATATCCAGAATGACCTCAAGCTGCTCTCGCTTACTTTCGGTGGTGGCGTTTGGCCGAGAAACCGGATGGCCTTCACGAGCTGCAAAACGGGATGCGAAGTGTCCACTGGGGCTGCCTGCGTCTGTTTACTGAGTTTTTCGCCCCATGCGTTGACCACTACCGGGAGGTGCATATAGGAGGGGATGGAGTAGCCCAGCAGTTTTTGCAGGTGAATCTGCCGGGGAGTCGAGTTCAGTAAATCACCTCCCCGCACCACGTGCGTAATACCCTGTTCGGCGTCATCCACCACGACCGCTAGCTGGTAAGCAAAAACCCCGTCTGCGCGACGTATCACGAAATCGCCTATGTCGCGCTGGAGTCGTTGTTGCCGTATGCCTTGTACTGCATCCTCAAATTCAATCAGATCATTATTTGTACATAGTCGCCATGCACCGGAAAATTCTGGTTCGTGTTTGCGGTGGCGGCAAGTTCCGGGGTAGACAGGTCCTTCTATCCCAAGAACTGATGAATCGGCAATTTCCTTACGGCTACAACTGCAAGGGTAAATCAGATCCTGTTTTTCAAGTGCCCTCAAAGCCGCCTGATAGGCCTCCTGTCGTCGTTCTTGATATACCACTGACCCATCCCATTCCATCCCAAGGAGATGCAGGGTATTCAAAATCTCTTCTGAAGCACCTGGAATTTCCCGCGCCATATCGAGATTTTCGATTCTGACCAGCCATTCACCACCCCGTGATTTTGCCTCCAGATAGCTGCCTACAGCAGTGACAAGAGAACCAAAATGCAACGGTCCGGTAGGAGAGGGGGCAAACCGACCGCGATAGACCGGCGAGAGAGGGAAGGCATTTTCCACCCGTTAATCCTGATTAATGGAGTCTCACAATATCCATTGAACCCTCAGGTTCCTATTCTCCAATCGCTCTACTTTCAGGGGCGGTAACATGATGAGTATACTCAAATAATGAAACTATATGGGGCGAGTTACCATGATCTTGCCGAATAGGCAGAGAAATCAGGTATGGGAAAGAACGAAATTCTATAACCTTTTTAGCAAGATGGATTTATACTGCCGAAACCTCGAAACCGAAACTTCTTGGCAGCTCATGGAAAGGCGTGATTTCAGCTTATGTGATTTGTCCATGTTGCGGATTTCAGGAGCAGGATGTGCATTTTGGCACGAAGTTTGCCCTATTTGCCCACTGACAAACTGCTTGACTTAAGTGTATGGCGGGGAGTAGTCTTTACGGGCTTATGGGTATGTAAAGTACTGGTAGCGGGAATATGGGTGGTACCAGGGAGGGGT
>NZ_JCAHZJ010000053.1:0-25312 GCF_059489795.1 Nitrosospira sp. CT | reverse complement strand
GGTAAAGAAATATGGTCGTTGCGGAGAAGAGAGTCACACCAACAACAAACCCATCGTTTCCATGCCGTGCCGCCTGCGTGATGAGAAAGGGAGCTCCGATGAGTGCCGCGGCAAGACCAATACCATGGCTAATGCTGTTGGCAATTTCTTCTCCTTGCGATTGCTCACGACTTAGGGGGGTAAGCGGCATGATTAGAAATCCACATGTTGCTCAATCTGATTTTGTTGTTTCTCTAATATAACTCACCTTAAACGTCAGTCGCGTCTTCCAGGGTGGCGCTAAATTGGTAACCGCAATCGGATCAAGTCCGGCCGGACGGCCTCCATGAGACAGCGTTTGTCCTGAGTCCCGGGCGTGTCGCTGTTCACATCGCTTAAGTGGATCTCGACATGGGTAACTTGTTCTTCGAACCGGCTCAATATCTTACGGCCGATCCAACACGCGGGAAAGTTCACTATCCACCTCAACGCAGCTACCACTGTTTATCTGAACTTGCGCGATGTGCCCCATTTGCTTTTAAACATCGCCTGTCCACTGACGCATAGCAGAGGAGCCAATGTTTGGGGCTATTGCCACCATCGAGTGGAAACCTGCTCAGAACCTCAAGCTTCACAGTCACCCTCGGGTTGGTCGTTATCAAAAACTAGTTGAATTTATGGGAGGAGAAATCGGCGTAGAAAGCGTTGTCGCGGTGGAAAGCGCGTTTTGGATTGAGCTACCGTCGGTGGAGTCGCCGCAAATCAAAGGTAGCAAGTAGTGGGGCAACGAACAGACGGTGGGAGCATTGTTCAGTAATCTAAACGGTTTTCCTTTAGGAAATCATCAACGGTCCGAATAAACGAGGACAGCTTTTGATGATTTTAATAATCCACAGTGCGTGCCCGCGATCAGGATCAAGCTCAAAGGGGCGGTTCCCAATCCCGGAATTACCTTTCAATCAAGGAGTCACTCTCTCAAAGAGTGCACCCATAAGAGTGCACCCATATGTTCAGTTTGCGATCGATATTTGATTCGAGACCGGCTCAACCGGTAGTTTCCAAAGCAAGTATTGAACCCAATCGATCTCTGGCTTTTGCAGGTATTTCTGAGCCCTTCCACTGTATGTACGAGATACAGGATGAAGGTAGAGAAGGTCTAGTCAAACTGATATTTACCTTCGAGTTGCTGGAGATGAAAGTATTCATGCGACCCTTCGAGCGACTAATACGCATTGCGGCTCAGCATGGGGCTGAGCGAACGGTGCGTAATATAAAAAGGTTGATCGAATCGATGCTGATACTGCCAACTGACATAGCGGTACAGAGAGCTATCCAATCACCGCTATAGGACAAGAGCCTGATGGGTAAGTCGCAAAGCAGACAAGTCTGGCATCGCTCGGATAACTTGGCATCGGAAACCTATGACAGTCGCGCTACCTCTCTGAGGTGAATATCTGGTCACCCTACCTCTCAAGATGTGATTTACGGTCTCCAGCTTACTCTCACCTCTCTCGAAGCAGCTAGAACAGCTGTCAATCAATGAACCAGGAGGTGTTCATGTTGCACGACAAATGGCTTACCGCGAGACTGGCGTATCTACGTGGCCTCAAAGCACCACGCGAACAACAGCAACAGCTCCTGTTGTTGGCAGACGAGCTCAAGCGCACTGACGCGGACTCGCGTATCCTTGCCGCCAAGCATCATTTTTTTACGTTCTACCAAACAGGGCTGAAAGCATGAGTATTGACGTTCTATCCTACCAATCGAGGTTGCGAACGTACCTCGTTTTCCTTGTCCTTTAGCACCAATTT
The DNA here is from genome assembly GCF_059489795.1 of Nitrosospira sp. CT. NCBI lineage: Bacteria > Pseudomonadati > Pseudomonadota > Betaproteobacteria > Nitrosomonadales > Nitrosomonadaceae > Nitrosospira > Nitrosospira sp. CT. Next base: position 23,522 of record NZ_JCAHZJ010000053.1, on the reverse strand, counting down.
GCTAAGCGCGGGAAGGATGATAAACGTACATACCATGATCCAGAATATGCCTATAGTAATAATCAAACCCATACTAGCAATGCCCGGATGCGAGGAGAATGCTAATCCCCCAAAACCGGAGGAGGTGGTAAGAGCCCCATAAAATATGGCTCTAGCGGTGCTGGATTGATAGATATCGCGAGCTTCCGCAAGCGAATGGCGCAGCCTTACAAGCATGTGAATGCCGTTGTCAACACCTAACCCTAGTAACAGCGGCAGGGCGATGATGTTGGCAAAGTTAATGGCAGTGCCGGTGATCGTTGCGCTTGCCATGGTAAAAAGTCCGGCTAGTATGAGCGGCGTCATAATCAGTGCAGTATCCAGAATGCTGCGCCGGATAGCGAGTAATAGTAGTGCGATGGCAACCAGGGCGATTACAACAGCTTTCTGAAAAGCCTTGATAACCTCTCTCATGGATTCCCAGTAGATGATGGGTAGGTCCGTGGTTTCGGGAGCGATTGATTGCACTTCGGTGATAAATTCTTCCAGATTGGCTAAATCGTTCAGGTCTTTTTTTGGAAAGATCTGGATGCGATACAAACCGCCCCTGCTTAGCCATTTATCCCTAATGTCGGGGGGCAGGTCAGACAGTGTGATTGTTCTGGCTTTCAAGCTGACTGATAGATCGTTCATCACAGCCGGTAGCGTGCCGAGCAGCGCGGTCTGGATTTTTTCAATGAACATCTCCCGACTGGGTTGGTACCGTGTATCAAGCTCGATCAGAATATCCTGCAATTCCTTTTTTAAGCGTGTGAGTGAAGTGCGCTCCTCCATATTCGATTTTTCGGGCAAGATGGCATCGATAGTTCCAATCAAGCGGGTGATCTGCGGGCGCGGGTCCCTATCCGCTTTGAGCTGAGGGAAGTTCTGTACTTCCGCACCAAGCATCAGTCCCATTTCTTCGATCAAGGCCAATTTTTTATCCTGGTCGGCAGGTTGAAGGTCAAAAAGACTGACCGTTTTATCAACTGAAGGTAATGCCGAAAGCTTTTGTTGCAAGATTTTGGTGCTGCTTTCATCCCTGCTCAGGACAGTCAAGGTCAGCGGAGTGGTTTCCTCGTCCTCCATTAATTTTTTGAAAGCGATAACAGATTCGGTATCGGGATCGCGAAGATTAATCGGATTAAAGTCTGTTTTTACATTGAATGCCAACACGACGGAGATCAGGGAGATAACAAGTGTTACAAGGGAAATCGGTTTGGCGTATTGAAGCGGCAAAGTTGCCAGTTTCTTTGAAAGCTCCGAAGGAGCATGAGGACCTTTTGCCGATCCGAATTTTGTCGGTGCTGGCAAAAGTTTTAACAATGCCGGCAAGGCAACCAACGTAACTGACAGGGAAATAAACAGGCTTGTTCCTGCCAGCAGGCCAAGCTCGGCAACGCCTTTGTAATCGGTCGGTATAAAAGCATAAAGCCCGATGGATGTAGTACCTGCGGCCAATAGGAGTGAGGGAGCTATTGTCATTAAAGTCACACGTAGTGCACGTTCTTTACGGTGACGATTCAGCTTATCCCGATAGCGTAAGCAGAAGTGGATCGCATATTCCACGCCCAACCCGACATTGGTTACTGCAAACGCGAGTGAAATCAGATTTAATTCTGTTACGGAAAAGGCCGCGAATGCCCCGCAAAAAATTACTCCTAAGGCTAGAGTTATCAACGTGGCTACCGTCAGCAAAATGGAACGGTAAGCAATCACTAAAATAAACAACACCAGTACAACTGAGAAAATACTGGCGGTAAAAGTGCCGGTACTAATGCCTGCCAGCTCATCATCTTCAAGGGCGACTTCACCGGTAACCCACACCTTGACAGCGGGGAGATAGGGATCCTGAATGCTGGCAATTGCCTTGTTGATGGACTCAATCGCATTTTTCGCAGGACGGATATGTGAGTAATCGAATTTAGGCGAGACAATAATAAACTCCTTACTGGAGTGTGTTTTCTTCCCAGAAATCATCGATTCCCAGGAAAGCAAAGCGTTTTCGCCATTGATTACTTTATCTAAAGCCAGCGTGACTTTATGGGTTAGCGAGGTTAGATCAATGGCTGCAGTACGAGTCGTGTCTCCGGACTTTAGCGCATCCTCTAAAATAGAAAAAAAACCTGTTAGATTGGTTTCCTGAGCGATTCTGCCGATGAACGGCTGGGCGAGCGACAGGCTGTTGGATAAGCTCTCCAACTCGTCGGTATCGAGATAAAGCAATCCGTTCTGACGGAAAAATTCGTTGTCGTAGGGGATATAGGCCGAATTGAAATGATCTGTGTTGTCGCGGAGCAGGCGCAGTAATCTTTTACTGGCGGATTTGGTTAGTTCGGGCGTGTCCGATTCAACCACCAGCAAAAGCGTGTGCAAATCCTGTGAAAAGGCTTTCTCATAAGAGCGGCTGTGTTGCTGGAAAGGTGCATCCGGTGCGATCAGTCTGGTGGTGTCTGTGTTTATGCGCAAATGACCGAGCGCGTACTGGAAGGCCAGGATACCGAGCACAACCAGTATTGACAATGCGGTAATCGGATGGCCGATTGTCCAGTTTCGCCAGAAGGTGTAAATGCGGGATCTCGGCATAATCACCGGGCAAATTCCTCGATTCCCAACTCTGATTGAATCTTTTCTCTCAGATTAACAGGACGACATAGTCATTCAGCACGAAGGTAGACGCTGCTGGCGCACTGGTATCAGCGGCAGCATTAAGCAGAGGGAGCAGGCTTTAGCCAATTATTTTGTCCATCCTTAGGAGAGCGGTACGTTCGCTACCGAACCGAATGGACGAAATCCATGTACTCAGATCCAAGGGCTGGCGAACCGTACGTAATATCAAAAACCTGGTCAAGATTGACGCTGACACTGTCAACTGACATAGCGGTACAGAGAGTTATACGATCACTCCACCATCGGACAAGAAGATAGCCTGGTGGGTAAGTCGTAAAAGAGGATTCCATTCCCAGCTTATTTTTGATTCCCTCAACCCCAAGGTAGCTGGAACGGGGCTGCCGATCAATGAACCAGGAGGTATTCATGTTGCACGACAAATGGCTTACCGCGAGACTGGCGTATCTACGTGGCCTCGAAGCACCAAGCGAACAACAACAACAGCTCCTCTTGTTGGCAGACAAGTTCAAGCGCACCGACGCGGACTCGCGTATCCTTACCGCGTTAATTAAAGCGGAGGCCGCGGCCGAGCGGGCACAAAGGGCAAAGGCGGAAGCCGCCCGCCTTGCGGCAAGGGACGAGGAAGCAGCACGTATTTTGGAAGCGATCAATAGAGAGGCGGCCTCAAGAGAGCGTGACCAGGAGCTACACAATGCTGCCGAGTTGCTGATTCTGGCAGGTCTCGTGGATTCCGAGACCCGTGCTCCGGTATTCGATCGAGGGGAGCTACTGGGTGCCCTGCTGGGACTGGCAAACGTGCCGGCAGAGGATCCTAGAAGACGGGAATGGAAGCGTGCGGGAGATGCATTGCTTGGTGAGAAAACAAAATAAGAATGCTGCGCAAGAGAATTGTGGGAGGCAAGTTTTTTTCACAGCCTGATGTGCGAGCTCAAAAAGGAGAAACAATATTGGACGTTTTTTACTACTGGAAAGAATTTGAGGACAATGTCAAAGAAGATATGCTGGGCCTATTCGTTTCCAGCCGGGAGCAACTTCAAAAGCTGGAAGGCCGTCCTCCTGATTATATTTGGGTGTTCATCATTCCAAAAAGATATGAGGGACAGCGGGGTAAGGGTGATTACAAGTTGAAACTCCTTGCCACCTTAAAATGGTCTGATACATCACCTCGTGGATTGAGATCAACGGGAAAGAAAAGACCAATGTCAGACATTTACTATGATCCTGAAGCTGCCGATTCCATTCTCTATGAAGATACTGAGTCCGTTGAAGCGCTCGACCTTGTTACTACCCTAATAAGGTTGAAATACCCACGAGCGTTCAAGCCAAGGTTTCGTGGTGCGAATGGCGTACAAGTTATGGAGAAGGACCTTGTGGACAAATTTCGCAAAGAAACTGCTCATTATCCAGGTACGCAATTCTTAACTGGAATAGCCGAACTCAAGAGGTCTAAGTAACGAGTATGACGAAGAGAGGTGGAACTGTCCTGCAGCATGATTGAGCCATGCAATGGATGGCTGACGAAGCGACATGGCGTAACAACGAGCAGGACATTAACCAGGGAGCATGACTCGACTACTTCAAATGACAAGGTCGCTGTTAGCAGCCCTTGTCATTTGTGGATGAACCACTAGTGTGGGTATGAAGGAACGACCACTACCAACAAGATTTGGCTGTACCAGGATCAGCTGGGTAGTGTCATCGGCAGTGGTTATTTCGGAATTTGATCCTTCAGGTCGGCATGACCTGTTACCTTTGCGACTCCCTTTCTTTCGTACCTACGCATCAGGCATATCGTTACCTATGAATGGATATATATCCACTTACTGACCGAGCAGGGTAAGGCCGAGCACGTCCCCCGCGGCACGCAGCTCCTGATCCAGTGTTGCCAAAGGAAGTTCGAGTCGCTGGGCCAGTTCGAGATAGGCGGCATCATAGAGGGTGAGACCGCACCGCTCGGCCAAACGCAGTGTGCTTGACCAAGCAAAGGTGTCTGTATCCGAATCGATCGCGATATCCAACAGCCCCAAATCTGTCAGGGCCGCATCTCGAAACTCTTTACTAATGCGTCCTCGCCTGACTCCTCCTTGCAGACTGTTTGCTACTTCCAAACGCCAGAGCGATGGCACTCGTGCACCGGCAGAGACAACCTGGTCAAAAACTTTCTGGGTGGCAGGGCTCAACTCGTCACTGTAGAGCCATGCCAAGGTGACTGAACTGTCAAGTATCAAGCTCACGTACGGCCTTCATCACGATAGACTTTCCATTCCTGCCAGTCAAAAGCGCCACCGTGCTTTAGGGCAACTGCTCGGCTACGGATGCGCTTGGCAGCTGCCACCGCCTTACTGGAATCATGAAGAGGGGTATTCGGAATTAATCGGGCCACGGCTTTGCCATGGCGGGTGATAATCACCTCTTCACCGTTCTCCACCCAATCGAGCAACGTTCCTAGTTTGTTCTTCGCCTCGAAGGCTCCAACTTCACGCATTTGATCTCCACATAAGCTAGACTATACATCCAGCTTATCATGGGAGAATGGTTCGATCAATAAAATGATTTATCGTGTTTCCAAAGAAAATTGCCTCTCCCCTCTCGCTATTTTTTACCCATGATAACGTATTTTATCATGGGTAAAATCTTGCCAGAGATTCAGCTCGAGAGTATGATAAAGTATGATCATGAAGAAGCTGTTATCCGGGGACCCAATGACCGAACTCGAGCGCCTGACCATCACGCTCACCCCGGAACTGACAGAGACGATCAAGGCTGCCGTGCTTGAGGGCGACTATGCCTCCGCGAGCGAAGTGATCCGCGAAGCGCTGCGCGACTGGAAAGTCCGGCGCGAGCTGCGGCACGAGGAGCTCGCGGCACTCAAGGCAGATATCGACCAGGCCCTGGCGCATGTTGCGAACGGACAGTTGGGCGAGTTTAATACTGATCGGATCGTCGAGCGCGCGAGGAAACTGGCGGGCTCACGCAAGCGTTCGGGCTGACCAGATCGACGTGAATACGTATCTATATGACAATGGTGTGCATATATATATCGGAAAAAAATTGGCAGGCGCAGCGTACAGTTTTTACCCACCAGCGCGTCTGTATTGCAGTCACTGTGAACTGTGATGGGAACTGGATTGAGAGCGGCAATTCTCGCTCCCTATCCACATGGTTGACATTGATTGTTCGCACATCGAAAAATATACCCATATTATCTGCATGGATAATAGCTTACTTGTTCCTCAGGATGAATTGGCATGAGTGAAGAACTGATGGTCTCCCCGACCACCCCCGCTGCACCTGCCTCCGGCAGCGCTTTGACTTCGGCGCAGTTTCGCAAGCTTGCCGAGGTTCCACCCGAGATCGAGTGGTTCGCCAACATCGACAGCCGGCAGACCCGGCGCGCGTACCAGAACGACCTGCGCGGCTTCATGGCTTTTGCTGGCATCGACAGACCGGAGGACTTTCGTGTCGTCACCCGTAGTCACGTGCTGGCCTGGAGAAAGAGCCTGGAAGAAGAGCAACTGGGAGGTGCTACCATCCGCAGGAAACTGGCCGCACTCTCGTCCCTGTTCGAGTACCTGTGCGAAGCTAATGCGGTGACGCACAATCCGGTCAAGGGGGTGAAGCGGCCGCCGGTCGAATCCTGGCAGGGCAAAACCCCCGCATTGGGCGATCCTCAGGCACGGGCTCTGCTGGAGACGCCTGACCCCAAGACGCTCAAGGGCAAGCGCGACCGGGCCATTCTCTCCGCCCTGCTCTACCACGGCATCCGGCGCGAGGAATTGGCCAAACTCAAAGTGAAAGACTACAACCAGATGCGCCGTGGGGTTGCGCACCTCCGCATCAAGGGCAAGGGCGGCAAGATGCGTTTCATTCCCACCCATCCGGGCACACTTACTCTGATCGAAGAATATCTGGAGGTCGCAGGCCATGGACCGAGTCCCGATGCGCCTTTGTTTCGGCCGGTCAAGAACAATGTGCACGGCCATACCCTGACGGCACTCACGCCCGATTCCATCTATTTTGAGGTGGTGCTGAAGTATCTAAGGAAATTGGGGATTTTTGGGGAGAACATGGGGCCGCACGTGATGCGGGCGACTGCTGCGACCAATGCGCTGGATAACGGAGCGGATATTGCCAAGGTGCAGGAATGGCTGGGGCATGCCAACATTGCCACGACCCGGATCTATGACCACCGAAAGACCCGGCCGGAGGATAGCCCAACCTTTAAGGTAAGTTATTAAAATTTTAAAAATGATTCTTCGCATCCCATCTCGGCAATTACACCGTAGGGCAACAACTATCATCGAAAGGTGAAGCTGTTATCCACGTAATCGGAAAAGTAAGCTTCTTTCTCGTGGATGAGGGCCTGAAGCTACCACTAATCGATCTGACTGTACCAATGGCGGTTTTTATTTTGTTGTTCTCTCCTTTATCCTTGTGCTGCACTTAAATCGACTTCTCACCTCTTGCATTAGCAAGTTCTCCAGACGAAGCTCTTTTGGGGCAGCGTCAAACATTTTGTTCATTTATTATTTTCAAACGAAAACCTTTTTTTTAACTTTCGTTTTATCAGAAAAAGAAGCAGCGCAAAAAACAAAGCGGTTGAGACTCCCCAGAACTGCAGAAATTTGTCCCAAAAAACATTGCTCAGTTGTTTGGTGTGTTCTTGAAATACTTCCTCACTATCCACAATAACTTCAACTTGTAAAGTTTCTGTCGCTTTAGGAACGGCTGCCCCACTACAATTGGTGGAATCAAATAGGTTTATATCTGCTCCGACATTAAAAGTTCCTAGTTTTGTGGGCTTTAACTTAAACCTTACCACAGAACCAGTAGGATCAATTCTCATACAAATGCTCTCTAGTGGCTCTATCTCAAAAGCTGGAGCAAATGCCGTAATTTTAGCTGTTTGGCCAACCCTAGGAAGGATACCTTCTGCTCGCCTCATATAGCTTGGAAGCCCTGGACTAGTGCCGGGATTACCAATCCAAATTCTCAGCTCACCGGGAGGCCCAGGCATTTTGATTTTCGAATCGGCGCCTAATATGACTTTATAATCATTTATTTCACGTATGGCACTTCCAGCCACGCCTGTCCCAGTGCCAGCAGAGCCGGATGTCGCAACGGAGGATTTTTTACCTGGGACAGGAATATCCTCAACTTCATGAGGACTTATTGGCTCATCAAGGTTGTGCACAATACCTGGGAGGGGGGAAGAAGCTAATCCTCTATCAAGCATTTCGAGGGGAGACGTGATCACTACGCCGTTTAGTGCGCCTGATGCCCCAAGAGCTGCGCATGCCGCAGTGCTACCACCTGCCTTTGGGCATAATAGTGCCCCGCCAGCGCCGATAGCGGCCATGATACGTTCGCGCTCGGTTATGGTGATGCTATTAAACGTCTCTGACTGTCGCAGTCCGATAACGGCACAGGCCGGTAAGAAAGTTATTAATAGTATTCCAACTACTAATTTCATGTTAATGAAGTGCTGACGAGATAGGTAGCCTGCAACCGGTTTAAAGCGGCGACCACATGTTCGTTTCGCAAGTGCTGACCCGCGTCGATCACCAGCACTTCCTTGCTGAAGACATCGATAATGGTTAGCGTCCGAAACTTCATGCCATTGGCTAGCTGGTCCGCCACAAAATCCATACTCCATGCTTGGTTGGGTTTGGTCGTTTTATCTTTACCTGGCGTGTCACGACCATCTTGCGGCGCTTGAGCAGTTTCGAGCGAAGCTGCAACTTCTTTTCGTTGAGCTCTCGCACCTGATCCGACTGCATTCCCGCGTACTGCTTCTTCCAGCGGTAAAACGTCTGTTCCGAAATCCCCACTTGCCGGATCAGATCCTCCATCGGCATTCCAGCCCCGTTTACTTTAATCCCACTACGATCTGTTCTACTAAAAACCGCTTCTTCTTCATGGCAAACACCCCTCTTTCTAAGGAATGAAGCTTGAAAGAGGAGAGTTTTTATCCTCTTTCTCCACCCTTATTGCTTTTTGAACCGTGACCCAGCTGTCCATGTCAATAGATACAGGTGTAGCTGCCTTTGCTCCCCGCAACGCGGTCGCGAGAAACTTTGCAAGCGGATCAGTTGTTCTGACTATTTCTTCCGATGCAGACCGAATGGGGCCTAGTGGGAACAACGAAGGGTCAATAGGCTTTACCGTTGCAATCACTTTCAACACATCCGTTACTGCAGACTGACCTCGTGGCACGAACATCTTGAGTCGCTCTTGCAGTTTCTTTCCGGCAGGCAGCTGCTGCTGCTCATTCCCTGGATGTGGATAAAGAAGCGTCACACTACCGTCGCTAGAAACATCTAGGACATAGATATACAAAGGATGACTATGTCTGTTCTCCACGCTGTAGGACAATACCGTCCCTGATGAAACTGTGGCAGGATATGGAGTACTTGATAAATCCCTTATTCGCCAAATATCAAGTCCCACGTTGATGCTGGAACCGGGATTCTTCAGATCGAAGATGACCAGCCAATGCACGAGATCCTTAATCTGATTAGTCACACGAGGAACTATATCTGCCTCGCTGGCAAGTACTGGAGGTACAAGCCACTCAAGATCGCCGCTTTGAACCATGACCTTTCCATTTTTTTCGTTAACTATCAAACGTGCATCGGTCATATCCTTGGCGAATGTGATTGCTGGCATTTTCGTCAAGGCTGCCTTGACACTTGAAAGTTTCCCAGAGGGTCCTTTAACATCGATAAAAACTGGTATCGATGTGTCGCCAAAGGATATCGCCTCAAGAAGTGCTCTGGACTGAGGTTGAATCGGTCCCCCTTCCGTAATCTCAGCCTCAGCCTCGAAATCCGTCGCATTCTTTATTTTCAAGGTGGCCACAGATTTTGTTCTATCAAAATCGGCAGTTCGAGGGGGATAGACTTTCAGCACCGACTCCTCGCTGACGCCAAAAACTTTTCCCGCATCTACTCGTATGTCCTTACCTCTACTAGGCTCGACCAGGACGTATGGTTTGACGTTGATCTTGTCGACTCCGAAAACGACGAGATCCTGTCCCGGTCCCTCTATCTGTGGATGCTGGCTAAGGAAGCGAGCGGTGACCTCGGCTTTAACCTGGTCCATTATGTCGCGATAAGTAGTCCTGTCTGGAGCCGCTTTCAGGGCTGAGGCAAGAAACCAGGTCAGCACCCCGTGCTGTCGCCCCTCGAATGATGTCTCATTGGATAATTCCTTTGCTAGTGAACCGGAGATCAGTACATAATCCAAATTGTTGGACCGAAAATCCCCCATACTCTCTGCTCCTCGTACACTCACCGCAGAAGCAATGGCAGATGGAGGTTTGCGGGTGTCTGGCTCGATTTTACGAACACTATTGCCTCCGCGGGTAGCGGCTCCTGAATGACAGCTATCAAAGATAAAAGTGACATTCTTCGTCTTCCTTGAGAGTTGCAACAGTAATTCGTTGATTTCGTCGTCGGTGATGTCGTATATCCCGGGCGTGCGGCTATCATGGGGCACTAACGTTTCATCGAGTTTATCCACTTCATCACCGGAAGCATCTTCCATCTGGGAGCCATGCCCACTGAAATGCAAGATAACGACGTCATCTTTGCCCGTTTTATCAATGAGATGATTACTGATCGTGTCAATGATCGCTTCGCGCGTTGCCTGCCCGTTCTCAAGTACCTTAATGTTTTCCGGAGCAATCCCGAACTTCCCGATCAAGAGTTCACGCATCAACCGAACATCATTCACAGCACCTCTAAGTGGGGAAACACTCGGTGATTTGTATTCATCAATCCCAATAAGCAGTGCCCGCTTCTCTGGTTTGCTGACCTCACGATCTGTCGCGAAACAAGTACTTTGAACGATAACCATGATCACAAGGAGTAATTTCAAAAGATAAGAGGTGCTATTAGGCATAACTGATGAGCTTCCTTTCTTCTTGAGCTTGATTATTTGTTCTTCCCTTGGCTGATAAATGGTGTTAGCTCTCAAACAGGGACATTTACGCCTACTCTTTCTTGATGCGCGTACTTGTGTTGTTTGCTGATACGTCAAACACATAATCTTGTCCTCCAAATTATATCGCTTGACGAATGAAATATAACTCAAGAACTATTTACACATGGTTGAGGGTTAGATGAATAGCGCGTTTCACCTCAAATGGTTTTATCCTGCATCTATTGTAATCATCAGTCTAGTTTTCTTTGTCATGACAAGCGAACGCTGTCTCGCTAACAGCGTGCGGGATAATGATGTAGCCTCGGCGCACTTGGTAGTTCAGCTAGGTCACGGAAGTGCAATCAATTCCGCAGTATTGTCCGTGGACGACCAACTCGTATTGACTGCAAGCGACGATGGCACGGCGCGACTTTGGGAAACAACCACGGGACGAGAATTGCGACGCTTCGAGGGTCATGGCGATTGGGTTAAATCCGCCACATTCTCTCCAGATGGACAGAGCGTGCTGACTGCAAGCAACGACGGGACCGCTCGTTTGTGGGAAACGAGCACAGCGCGCGAACTGCGGCGATTCGAGGGTCAGGGTAGGATTATCTCAGCTGTATTTTCCCCCGATAGTCGCTTCGTGCTGACAGTTAGCAGTGTTGATAAGTTCGCAGAGCTTTTGCAGAAAAAGGCTCTGCAGTCTTTAGCTGACGATGAGTCTGAAGCCGACGATGAGTTCGAAAACGATGTGGATGAGGCACTTGTTGATGTTAACGTACAATTGTGGGACGCGGCCACCGGGCGTGAGCTGCGGCAGTTCAAGTTTACAGGCCACCGGTATTTCCCTGGCGGCACAGCTGTTTTTTCCCCCGATAGTCGCTCCGTCCTGACCGTAGCCCACAATGGGACCGCAAGCCTGTGGGAGATTAAGACGGGACGTAAGCTACTGCAACTCGGGGGACATAGTAATCAAACTTCCTTCGATAAACGTCCGCTTGCCACCTCCGCTGTTTTTTCCCCTGACGGTCGCGCTGTCCTGATTGTTGGTGCTGGTAGCGCGCGACTATGGGACATAGATAACGGGAGGGAGTTGCGGCGCTTCGGTGGATGCAATGATCAAAATCCTTCCACTTTGCCTCCTATTATTGTTACTTCCGCCGTCTTCTCCGCGGATGGGCGTACTGTCCTGACTTCTGGCTGGGATATGGCTTCGGCATACTCGGGGGCACCTGCCGCACGGTCCCAAAGCGGTGAGCCATTAATTAATATGACTATATGTCTTTGGGAAACCACCACGGGACAGAAGTTGAAGCGATTTGGGCGGCAAAGCGATAGGGCTACCGGCTCCATGTTTTCGAGCGCCAGTCTAAGGGCTATTTTTTCCCCCGACAATCGCGCTGTTCTTACCACCTCTATCGATGGTCCGCGTTTGTGGGAGATCGCCACAGGGCGTGAGTTGCAGCGTTTTGGGGAACCGAACGATCAAACCACCACTGCTGTGTTCTCTGCGGACGGCCATACCATTCTCACGGCAAATCACAATAGAACTGCACGATTGTGGGAACGAGCCACCGGGCGTGAGTTGCGGCGGTTTGAGGGACAGGGCGCTGAGGATAAACCAGCTCAATTTTCGGATAGCGATGGCCGTGCCGTTGACCCGTCAATTATTTCTATATTGGAGGAAGGGCTGGCTGCGGGGTTGCGGCGTTTCGTGGGCCAAGGAGGCGGAATTACCTCTGCCATTTTCTCAATCGACGGTCGAAATATACTGACTGGAAGCAACGATGGAACCGCTCGCCTTTGGGATACAAGTACTGGGCAGGAGGTGCGGCGCTTTGTTAGGCAAAGCGGTGGAATCAATTCGGCAGTTTTCTCCCCAGATCGCAACATGATTCTGACGTCAAGCCTTGATGGCGCTCACTTATGGGAAATGACTACAGGAAGGGAACTGCGAAGCTTTCGGGGGTCAGGAGTTACTACTGCCACCTTCTCCACCGACGGCCGCGTAATTCTAACCTCAAGCTGGGATAAAACCGCACGTTTGTGGGAGACAGTTACGGGCCGGGAATTAGGGGGTTTTAAGGGACATGGTAGCTGGATTACTTCCGCTGCTTTCTCTCCCGACAGCAGCACCGTCCTGACAGCAAGCTGGGACCAGACCGCACGCTTATGGGAAACGACCACGGGACGCGAGCTGCAGCGCTTCGAGGGTCATGGAGATAAGGTTGCTTCGGCTGTATTCTCCCCCGATGGCAGCAAGATCTTGACCGCAAGCGCGGACAAGACCGCGCGCCTATGGGACGTGGCCACGGGACGCGAGCGGCGGCGTTTCGAGGCTCATGGAGATAAGGTTGCTTCGGCTGTATTCTCCCCCGATGGCAGCAAGATCTTGACCGCAAGCGCGGACAAGACCGCGCGCCTATGGGACGTGGCCACGGGACGTGAGATACAACGTTTTTCCGGAAGTGGCGGACTTAACTCGGCTACGTTTTCCCCTGATGGCCGCTTCGTTATAACTGCTAGCATCGATAGGACAACCCACATCTGGAATTCAGCAACAGGCGAAGAACTTGCCCGCCTTGTAAGCCTTGATAGCAAGACTTGGGTTGTTACCACACCAGATGGACGTTTTGATACTAATAATCTGGAAGATATCAAAGGCCTGCATTGGGTCATGTCTGATGATCCAATGCGCTCTCTACCCATAGAAATCTTTATGCGAGACTATTATGAGCCGCGATTACTGCCTAGGCTATTAGCGGGAGAAAAACTCCCAGAAATCCCATCAGTGGCGTTACTTAATCGTGTCCAGCCTAAGATCAAGATCAATCGTGTCTGGATTGAGGATGAAAAAGACGGCCTAGTCGCCATAACGATTGAAGTTGGGAACAGTACATCAGATATCAAGCGAGCAGATAAACAAGCGGAGATGCAGAGTGGCGTGTATGACCTCAGGCTATTTCGCAACAGGCAATTGGTGGCCCAGTTTCCCGAACCCGCTGAAAGAGGCAGATATGGAGAGAAAAATCGCGAAGAGGAACTCGTCGAGTGGCGGAATGATCATGAAATCAAGCTAGATCAAGGGACTGGTAAAAAAACTATTACCTTTCGTGGTATCCGCCTTCCCCGCAATACCGATCTCAAGGAAATAGAATTCTCCGCCTACGCTTTTAACGTTGATCGCGTCAAGAGTACAACTGCGCGGATAACCCTCGATATCCCGAAGAAACTTACTTCGCGGCAATCTCGAGCCTATGTTGTGGCCGTCGGAGTCAATGGTTTCGAGCGTAACGCTATGAATCGCCTTAGTTATGCTGCGAATGATGCAAACGGGCTCAGTACCGAACTTAGTAGCAGACTCAAGGATGTCAAACATCCCGAGACGGGGAGGTTGTTATTTGGCGATGCCAATGTGATCCCCATCACCTTGATCACCGACTTCGGGACAGGTGATCAGAAAGACAAGTTCGTCATCAATAATGGCACCAAAGGCCGCATCAAAGCAGTAATTGAAAAACTGGCCGGCAAGTTGGTTAAAGATGATCAGTTGATGGGAGTAGTCAACGCCGATCAGCTACATCCGGCGCGGCCGGAGGATCTGCTAGTTCTTGCTTTTTCTACGCATGGGGATACCGACCGGTATGGACAGTTCTATCTCATGCCTCATGATTTGGGTATGAGCAAGGATGAGAGGGATATACGCAAAAATGCTATTTCCAGCGAGGAACTCTCGGAATGGTTGCGCACGCTGGATGCTGGCGAACTGGTGATGATAGTGGATGCTTGCCATAGCGCGGCAACAGTGGAGAGTAAGGAATTCAAGCCTGGTCCTATGGGCAGTCGGGGCCTCGGGCAACTTGCCTTCGATAAAGGAATGCGAATCCTAGCGGCGAGCCAGCGGGATCAATATGCGCTGGAAACTGAGAAGACGCAGCAGGGCCTGTTGAGCTATGCGTTGGTAAGGGAAGGTCTAAAGGATAGTGCCGCAGACTTCAAACCCAGGGACACTCTCATCCAGCTTTCTGAGTGGCTCAGCTATGGCGCTGAACGAGTGCCCAGCCTATACCAAGACTATCGAAACGGGAAACTTAAAGCGCGTGCGGCGGCTCCCCTTGATAGGCCTGAAGGAAAAAATTTCATTTCCATTCAACAACCAGCCTTATTTGATTTTGCACGGGGACGCGATACATTCATTCAAACAACTAACCGCTAATTTATAGCTTTACTTCAATCAATTAGCTTTTAATAAAATTAGCTCTTTCACACATTATCGTTTGTAGGAAGCGCAATGAAACATTCAGGCCTCAGTTTTCTTTTATGGATTAGTTTTGGGGTTTTTGGTTTTGTTTCAGTCAGTCATTCTGCAGGTTTTGAAATATTAGACAATCCAAATGCCTCAATTCCCACCGCCGCTTACCCCAACACCCTCCCTCACTCCGGGCATATTTTTCTGGCAGCGGGGAATAATCCTTATTTACCTAATCTCGATGAGGGGGCAGGTTTTAATGCTTCCAATTTTAATTCCTCTGATTTTATTATTCCCGAATGTGACAACAATTATAAAGCCACTCCCGAAATGCAGGCGTGCATGAAATATCTGGCCACTCCAAGGGAGAGTTTGCAAAATGCATATTCTGCACAATTCGAGGAATGCGTCAAGAAAGCAATATTGAAACAGACCGACCCAATAAAGAAGCAAGAGAAACCCCAGGAATGCGAAGATATCG
Organism: Nitrosospira sp. CT; assembly: GCF_059489795.1. Classification (NCBI taxonomy): domain Bacteria; kingdom Pseudomonadati; phylum Pseudomonadota; class Betaproteobacteria; order Nitrosomonadales; family Nitrosomonadaceae; genus Nitrosospira; species Nitrosospira sp. CT. The sequence continues at coordinate 8,214 of NZ_JCAHZJ010000053.1, read as the reverse complement.
AGGATATCGAAACCATGCAGCAGTTCTGGGATAACAAAAAGATTAAAAATAATTTCGCAGCATCGAAATATATAATGGAAAATCAGCGGTTTTTAGCTATACATTCCTACTTAGTTCACACCAATGCAGCTGAAGCTGAGAACATTAAAAATCTTGCCATTCAACGGTGGATAGAAAGAGAGTGGATCAAGGAGAATTCTGGTCTACCTCCCTCAGATGTAATTTCTAAGCAAAAGGGAATTATTAAAAAAAATCCGATAATTGAGCAACTTGCTTTAGTCGAATATTATAAAGAGCAAGAGAACCAAGAAGATAAGGCAGAACAAAAAAATTTAGAAAATATGCCTGAGATTATTGAAGGACTTAAACGAGGACGATAAGGGTTAGCCTGGTTATTATGCAAGTGCTTACCCAAGAGATGGTTCAGCTCACTACGATTATGAATAATAACGTCCTTTATCATTCATAAAATGATCTCACTAAGGCAAGCTCTAGTGAGAGATGGCTTGTCTCCCGTTTCTTCTTATGCGAAACCCCTTCTTCAAAGATGAGTTTGCCGAAAACGCTGGCTGCATTTTTGTGAAAAAACCAATCAGGGGTAAGCTCAGTTACTAGGGACCGCGACGCTCGGCTATCTTCCGATGGCGCGATACAAATCCTATGAGGCCAAGACCCACCATAAACATGGCGTAAATTTCAGGCTCGGGAATGTCGGGAACGGGGGTCAGATTCAGGGATGTAGTAATAGAAAGGTTCGATTGAGTGGTATGGCGCTCGGCAAAAAAGAAATCAAATGAATAATTGCCGGCAACCTTATTAGGGCCAAAAAGTGTATCCAGGTTTACCGACTGGGATGCTGCGCCATGAACCCCACCCAGATCCACACCCAACTTCTTGTCGAAAAATACCCATACATCATCATCTCCCGTGAACGAAAACGTTTGCCCAGCTCCGGGCTGATAATCAAAATTGGCGCTTATCTGATAAGTAAAATGAAAGTTATGCCCCGAGCTCCCATAGTTACCTAAGAGTAATCCGTCAAGCGGAAAGAATGAATTGTTGGAATAGCTATAAATGCCGGAGCCAGGAGCTGTTTCATTCAAAGTAATGGTATAGGGAATACTAGGTGCAGCGGAACCATACCATTCAGCAAATGAGGCAGATGAGGTGATATATCCGGGAGGGCCGAAAGAAATTGCTGTAGGTGAGTTGCCAGTAAGTGTCGAGGCAACTAATCCAGGATTCACACCGCCGATACCTATCTCAAAATCTGGGTTAGTACTTCCAGGAACTAGAGGGCCGGGACTGAAATCACGAAGAACACCGTGAAGAGTCGTACTCGCGGCATTTGCTATAGGAGTTATACCCGCACTTATCGAAAAAATGGCAGCGCAGCTCGTAATTGAGACGAACTTTTTCATTACCTAACCTCCTTATTTGGGTTATTTGAGGGTGGCATATGAATAATGACAGAGCTCTCCATCAAAGTCATGTATTTCATTGCTTGGTCTCGCATACACCTGATGTGCTCCCCACCGCTCACGGAAGGCAGTGTGCTAATAGAATATTTCTGCGATTCCAGGGGAAGCGTGAGATGAGAATCAGAAATGATTATGGATGAGAACGTCCTAACTTAACTCGGCACGATGTTCATTTCTCCTGTCGAAAAAGACTAGAATCTTCCTCGGCAGAGCTCCGCTCCAAGTAGTAATTGAGGATTGGAATGGAAATGTCTCTGTACTCAGGAAAATGGGTCAGCTCATAGATACCCATAGCCTGCTGGGTTTCTACAAGCAGTTGGCCTGCTGCTGTACGCCAACTGCCCACTCAAACGCGCGATGAAACTGCTCAAATCGTTTTTGCTCTATGTCTCTTCGCCTTGCATCCGCCCATTGATACAGGCCGACTAGAAAGACAATTGCGGCACCTATTGGTGTTCCCCACTTTAAAAGAATGTCTAATTCCATAATTATTCTTGTGTACTCCCAAAAGAAAGCCACAAAGGAACTTCCTCTGTGGCTCAGGATCAAGCCTAAGCGATCTTGCAGCGACGTACCAAGAAGCCCATCAAGCTCAGTCCAGCTATGAACATGGCGTAGGTCTCGGGTTCGGGGATAGGACTTACGTCAGCTGTAATATGGAAGTTGTCCATCGCTGCATAACCACCCTCCAAGAGATCAATTCGTAGAGTTACGTTACCATTGGTATTGCCTATTGTACTGAGTGGCAGCGAGACCTCGGTCCAGTTGAATACATCACGCGGCGACGCTATACCAGAAACTTGCGCTACATCGAGGATCTTCCCAGAACCTAGGCCATTAACCCCATTAGGATTATCGTAAAGAGTGAATTCGAACGTTGGGGCAGCTCCAGGTGTAACAAACGGGCCCCCAAATACGCTGAGATCAATACTCGAGATATCCATGCGCACGTTCATAAACGGGTTGCTTCCAACATTAAAAGACAGCCCCAGCCAATCATTTTGTTCCGTGGAGAGCATCCCCAAGGCATAATTTCCACCCTTGCCAGAAGGGTCGGAGTAGCCATGCCCAAACGCCTGACTGCCTGTTATAAGAAGTGTTTCCACAGTATTTGTTTGCGCAAAACTGAACCCAGCCGGCTGATTGCCGTAGAGCTCATTTACCGGATTGAAGATATTGACATCGCCGCCATCATTCACAAAAGCTGCCGGATGCTCGAAATTCTGATCATACAAAGTCACCGCTGCATGTACGGGCGATGTAATGAACATTGTCATACTGAGACCAACAATTAGGGACGCTTGCTTTGAGTTCATTATTCTTCTCCTTTCTTGTGGTTTAAAAACATCTTCGATGAGGGTTGAATTCTCTCGCCTGCTAAGAAAGCTCATTGCTGAGCTTAACCTCGCTTATCATAATCCTGAATAGTGATTACCGGTAGAGGGAGGGGCGTGATGGTTAAACGGCCAAGGACCTTGTTCTCGACGCAATGAAACGCCGAAGCATTCCGAATACTACGGCAGTAAACGTCCTTACTGAGGCGGGTTATCGCTGCGCCGTGCCTACTTGTCGCGGAATCCTAGCGCTCGACATTCATCACATTGTCGAGGTTTCAGAAAACGGTGGCAATGATCAAGGGAACCTGCTCGCTTTATGTCCAACCTGTCACGCTCTATTCCATCGGGGAGAAATCAGGCGTGACTCCATCTATGCGTGGAAGGCAATGCTTGTTTCGCTTAGCCGTGCATTCGATACAAACACAATTGATGATTTGCTGTTTTTGGCAACGCCCGAGGCACAGGATTTGAAAATTTCAGCAGATGGTGTTTTAAAGTTCTCTAAGCTAATTGCCTCGGGATTAGCAACGATAGATCCTGCAATACGAAACTATAGTGTAAACAATTACCTTTACTTATACAGAGTAATACTTACTCCTAGGGGACAGCAGCTTATATCCGCCTGGAGATCTGGAGACAGAAGTGCTGTTGCTGCAATATTCGGCAATGCCACCTGAATTTGCCATTCACTATGGATGCCACCTAGTAGATTAGGTGAAACGAGGTGGTGATGAAATTCGCCTACGAAGACCTTAGCGATGGTCAGTTCGAGAATTTGATCGTGTTCTTGTGCCAGCGCCTGCTCGGGGTTTCCGTGCAGGGCTTTGCGAAGGGGCCTGACGGTGGGCGGGATGCAAAGTTCGTCGGAACTGCCGAGCTTCACCCGAGCAAGGCAGCTCCTTGGGTTGGCACGACCATCATCCAGGCCAAGCATACCAACGGTTACAACCGAAATTTCTCGGAATTAGATTTCTTCAGTACGAAGGCAGAAAACACTGTAATCGGCAAGGAAATCCCTCGTATCAAGAAGCTGCGTGATGCAAAGCAACTTGATCACTACATGCTGTTCGCTAACCGGCGCCTGGCTGGCAACGCAGAAAGCGTGATAAGCGAGCATATCGCATTGCAATGTGGCATTCCGGCTTCGTCGATCTACCTATGCGGTGTGGAGCAACTTGAAACTTGGTTGAAACGCTTTCCGGAGGCTGCGGAGGAAGCCGATCTCGATCCAGTTGATTCTCCGCTGATCGTCAGCCCAGATGATCTCGCAGAGATAGTGCAGGCTTTGGCACGGCAAAAAGAGGGCGTAGTGGCCTATTTTGATGATCCGCCCGTGAAGCGAGTGGACTACGAACAGAAAAATGCGCTGAACAATATGAGTGCAAAGTACGCCAAAGAACAGCGCAAGAAATATCTGAAAGAGACAACGCAGATTTGGGCATTCTTGGCAGCACCGGAGAACGTTGAGCTATTACGTATGTATGAGTCAGTGGTTGATGAGTTCCAACTCAAGATCCTTGCCAAGCGCAAGGACTACCAAAACTTTGACGAGGTGATGGAGTACCTAGTAGACCAGCTGTACAATCGCGATCCCGTCTTGCGGCAGCACGCCAACAAGCGCCTCACTCGCATTATGCTGTTCTACATGTATTGGAACTGTGATATCGGGGAGGTAGGCGATGCTGCGGCCGACCAAGCACTCCCATCCTGATCGCACAGTCATTAACGTATCGCTACTGCTGTTGGTGCGCCTGAAGGTGCGTCGCGTCGATGAATACGATGCGCTGCGCAAGTACGCGAAGAAGAGTGTTGTTGGCGGGGATGTGCTGTTTCTGCCTGCTCTGAATTTTCTTTATCTGATGGGCCTAATTGACTATCGCCCCAAAACTGACGCAGTGGAATACGTGGGGCCAAATGAAGCTATCTAAACTTTATTCAAACAAACCAGACCTGTTCAAACCCGTGGAATTTATCCAGGGTTTGAATGTCGTCATGGCTGAAATACGGCTACCTGAGAATCGCAGCAGGGATACTCACAACCTGGGGAAGACTACGCTGGGACGTTTGCTCGATTTCGGCTTTCTTGTAAGACGGGACGCCAAGTTTTTTCTTTTCAAACACCTTGATCTATTCAAAGAGTTTGTCTTTTTCCTAGAGATAGAGTTGGAAGACGCATCGTTCGTCACGATCCGGCGAAGTGTGGAAGAGGCAACGAAGATCAGCTTCAAGAAGCACGAAGTTGGGCATCAGGATTTTTCGACACTGCTGTCCACCGCGTGGGATCACCAGGATGTGCCGCTTGATCGCGCACGCGATTTGCTTGATGGATTACTCGACTGGCGCGCACTCAAACCTTGGTCATATCGGAATGTATTGGGGTATTTGTTGCGCTCGCAGGAGGATTTTCGCGAGGTATTTCAACTCAGGAAATTCGCTTCCAAGCATGCTGATTGGAAGCCATTTCTTGCTCACATGTTGGGTTTTAACGCGAAACACATTGCTCAGCACTACGAGAAGGAACAAGAGTTATCTAAGAAACAGGAAACTGCACAAACCATCAAGAACGAGCTGGGCGGGTCCATTGAGGACATCAGCAAGATCGAGGGTATCCTTCTGCTCAAGCAGAAGGATACAGAGAAGAAACAGAAACTGCTCGACGCCTTCGATTTTCGAGTACAGGACAAGGATCACACGAAGCAGTTGGTTGATGATATCGACGAGCACATCGCAGCACTTAATATCAAGCGCTATTCTCTGAACCAGAGCAAGAAGAAAATACTTGCCTCTCTGGAAGAAGATCAGATCCTGTTCAACCCCGACGAGGCACAACGCCTGTTCGAAGAAGCTGGTGTCTTTTTTACAGGTCAGATAAAGAAGGACTTTCAGCAGTTGATCGCCTTTAACCGAGCGATCACCGATGAACGCCGTGGTTATCTGCAGGAAGAGCGTGCAGAAATAGAAGCCGAATTGAAGAGCATCAACGCCGAACTCAGTGCTTTGGGAAAGAAGCGGTCGGACATGCTGTCGTTCTTGAGTGGCACCGACATTTTCGAAAAGTACAAGCAGGTCTCGGACGAGATGGTAACGTTACGTGCCGACATTACATTGTTGGAGCGCCAGCGTGGATTTCTGCACCGCCTGCAGGAACTGAGGACCGATATCAGGGCGTTGACCGAAGAGCGCGGCCATCTACAGACTCAGATTGAGGCTGATGTAGAAAAGCAGAACTCTGACCAGGACAGCTTGTTTTCGGCGATCCGGTTGTTCTTCAGCGAGATCGTCGAAGAGGTGATTGACCGGAAAGCACTGCTGAGTGTGTCGCCAAACCAGGCTGGGCACATGGAGTTCAAAGCGGAAATCCTCGATGAATCGGGCAACGCCACCAGTGCGGATCTAGGGCATACTTATCGTAAGTTGCTATGCATCGCCTTTGACATGGCACTGCTGCGCGCCCACCTTAACGACAAGTTCCCGCGCTTTGTCTATCACGACGGGGTGTTCGAGTCCTTAGATGATCGCAAGAAGGAGAACTTGCTGGAGGTCATCCGTCGGTACGCAGAGCTCGGCCTGCAGCCGATTATCACTCTGATAGACTCAGACCTACCTGTTCGCACCGATAACGAATCGGTGTTTACTGAAAACGAGATTGTCCTGACGCTACACGATGAAGACGAGCAGGGGCGCCTGTTCAAGATGAGAACGTGGTGAAGCCGTGTTCGGCTCGCAAAGTACGTTAAGGCTGTTCAAATCCCTGGAAGCCATCGGCGGTGCGTGAACAGTATCGGATGTGATCGATATGCAGCTCGTTGTCTTTCCGCAGAATGGCATCATCACCTGCCGAGGTAGGGCGGAACTGCTGGATGTAACGTCATTGTCGGCTTACAGCCGTAGTACCTTAGTCCAATTGTCTACTTACTCCGAAAACCTAGAATGGAGGCTTTCAGACTCTCATATAAGTACATTGGGATATTATAGAAGAGGATATAGAAGCTGGCGATCAAGAGGCTGGAGAGGTTCTTCAGAACCATCTAGATATAAAGTACTTTCCGAGCTTTTCGGTGCTGCAGTAGGGGAAATTCGTCATGCTTTTATGAATCTTGACGAAGACGCTCTTGACGAACTTTTCTCTGATTATGGCGCAATATACGGAGATTCGGCCGAAAAATATGCTCGCAACACCTTCCCGAAATGGAAAAGTCAGGTGACAAGTTTGTCTGGTCAAACGATGGAAAGGCTCGTTGAACTTGTACCTCCTTATCTCTCCCCAGCGCAACGCTTTTCAATACTTCAATCCGTTCTTAAGAAGCATAAAAAATCTGGAGTATGGCGAACCGTAAAAATCGACGTCAAGGAGCCTGGACATGGCTTCGCTGAAATACAGGAAGTACTTGCTTCAATGTCGCACGACGACACTCTAGTCCATCTACCCGAAAAGGTGATGAAGGCGGCTTCCTGGCTCTATGATGACGATATCACCGTAGCACGCGCGATGCTTGCTCAAGCTGAGCGTAGAGAAAATGACCTTCTACGAGAGAACGCGAGAAGGGAAATTGAATTACTAAGACGTACAATAGCTTCCGGGCAGGTTAAGACAGCATCCTATTCAGTTGAAATGCCGGCAGGCAGGTTAAATGTTATTGCCTTTACCCCTTCTAAATGCTTTGTTGCAACAGTTTGCTTTGGTGAACTTGGGCGTGAGACAAAAATTCTCAGGAAGTGGCGAGACCACTACTTGGTACACGAGAATTGGGGGAGAAAACTAATTATCTGGTATTACGAGAATGGGGAAACAATTGCTAATTTTTTTACCCGCCATCTAGTACTCAAGGCACTCGTAAAGATTTGTATTAGCTTTTTTGTGCGAGTGCTCTCGGTAAAATTTAAATGGAGCGTGACATGAGTGAGAAAAAGCTGCCAATACGGGGCGACAATAAAAATTCGGTTCAGCTTCACGATAATGGCTTGAAAGCCGGTTCTCTCATCGATCAGTCGCTGAGTAGACTCGATCATCAGCAGGTTGATAATTTAATGTCCAAAGCGGCTGAAGAGGCACTCCGGTTAGAAGTGAAAGGCCGTGAGCAAAACATGGACTATGTTTTGGGCAAGAAAGCTGTTGAGGATCATATAGACGCTTTCAACATGCTCGAAAAACGCGGGAGAAGTACAAGACAGTCGGTAACATCCGATATTAAAACTGGTGCAGGAAAGATGCATATTGAAAGCAAATCAGGGGCAACCTGTTTTGTTGCATCTGTAGCTTATGATGATCCTAATCTGTAGTAGTCGCGATCCCATCAGACAGTCCCCGATTTGACTGGTGCAGTTGTCAGATCAGATTCAACTGTTCAGTAAAGTGATTTTATCGTTCCACACCTCCTTTCCGTCAATTAATGTTT
>NZ_JCAHZJ010000052.1:0-4971 GCF_059489795.1 Nitrosospira sp. CT | reverse complement strand
TGAGGGAAACCGAAGCCGTTGCGCCACGAACCCAGGACGAGCAGCGCCTGGCGGATATATTCGCCGAGCTGTTGCGTATCCCAAAGGTCGGCATCCACGATAATTTCTTCGAATTGGGGGGAGACTCGATTCTGGCGATTCAGATTGTCGCCAGAGCCCGATGCACAGGACTGCATTTCACGCCCCGCCAGATATTCGAGCAGCCAACGATTGCCGGATTGCTGACCGTCGTGAATACCGCCCCCATTCCGGCAGAAAAGGAAACAGTTCCGGGAACTGCCCCGCTTACGCCTATCCAGCACTGGTTTTTCGAGCAAAAACTGGCCAACCCACAGCATTATAACCAGGCGGTACTACTGCAAGCCTCTCCCGATATCGATGATGCTCGATGGGTATACGCTTTCGCTCAGCTTCTGACGCATCACGACGCCTTGCGGCTGCGTTTCTTTCATACCGGGGAAGAATGGATTCAGACACTTGCGGATCCACCTGCCGAGATTCCTTATCGCCGCACCGACCTATCGGAAATTACTCCACCGCAACGGGCCGCAGCTATAGCGACGCACGCAGCGAGGGTGCAGGCGAGCCTCGATCTTACCCGCGGGCCCCTGCTGCGGGCTGAGCTATTCGACTTTGGAGTGGACGAGAAACCTCTGTTGCTGATCGCAATCCATCATCTTGCCGTTGATGGCATCTCCTGGCGCATCCTGCTCGAAGACCTGGAAACCCTCAGCGCCGCGGCTGATCATCCGCCACTTCTGCCATCCAAAACCACCGCTTTCACATTCTGGGCGCGCAAGCTTGCAGCATACGCGGGGTCAGCGGAGCTTCGGGAAGAAGCGGCATACTGGCTAACCACGCTGCCTTCACATGCCGTCCCGTTGCCCACCGATCGGCCGGCCCCGCCTGAGGTCAACACTGCGGGCTCAAGCCGCATGGTGGCGGTTACTCTCGAACCGAGGGAAACGGAACGCTTGCTGAGGGAGGCCGCCCAGGCTCATCACAGCACAGCGGAAGAAATACTGCTTACTGCTCTTGCCCTCACTCTTTCCCGGTGGACAGAATCGGACGTCACGCTTGTCGATCTGGAAGGACACGGGCGGGAAGCCATCTTCGATGATGTCGACCTGTCCAGAACAGTCGGCTGGTTTACCACGATCTTTCCGGTGCCCCTTGATGTCAGCAGTTGCGCCGATCATGGCGCTGCACTGCGGCAAATCAAGGAACGCCTGCATGCGGTTCCCCGTCGGGGCATTGGTTACGGGCTGCTACGGTACATGAGCGAAGGCGAGGCTGAACAATACCTGAAAAGACTGCCGGAAGCACAGATAAGCTTCAACTACCTCGGGCAGTTCGAGCATGGTGCCGATCCGGACGCCAGGGAGGATGATCTCCGCGGACCGGCCTGCAGCGAAAGCGGCCGGCGCCGCTATCTTATCGATATCAACGGCGGAATTTTCGCCGATCGGCTGCACCTGTCCTGGATTTACAGCGAAGCGGTACATCACCGCGACACCATCGAGGCGCTTGCGACGGTGTTCATGGAAAAACTGCGCGAACTGGTCAACTACTGCCCGTTCCAAGGGGAGAGCGCGCTTTCGCCAATGGATTTTCCACTTTCAAATCTTGACCACTCTCAGTTGAAGGGACTCCTCGCCGACAACCCGGATCTCGAGGATATTTATCCCCTCTCGCCAATGCAGGAGGGAATGCTCTTTCACACCCTTCTCGATCCGGATTCGGGAATCTATGTTGAACAACTCCATCATTGCTTCCAGAACGGTATCAACGTCGAAGCCTTTGAGCAAAGCTGGGTGCGCCTGGTGGCCCGACATCCCGTGCTACGAACGACGTTTCATTGGAAAGGCCTGGATGCGCCCTTGCAGATCGTTCACCGGGATGCGCAACTGGACTGCCAATACCTTGACTGGCGTGGAAGTCCACGAAAAGGAGAACAACTCCAAGAGTTCCTTCAAAACGACCGGAAGCGGGGTTTTGATCTTTCCAAAGCGCCGCCGATGCGCATCGTTCTGATACGCACCGCTGAAAATCAATTCGAGTTCATCTGGAGCCACCACCATGTTCTCCTGGATGGATGGAGCGTGCCTGTTCTCTTCTCTGAACTGGGAGATTTCTATGACGCGATGGAACGGGGAATCCAGCATGACCCTCCTCCACCACGCCTCTACCGGGATTATATTGCCTGGCTGCGGAACCAGGACCGGAATGCCGCGCAGGCTTACTGGAAGCGAAGGCTCGCGGGTTTTTCCGCGGCGACACCCCTGACCGTTGACCGGGTCCAACCAGGAGCCAAGGCAACTGGGGGATATGATGAAAAATATATTCATCTGTCGACAGTCTTAACCTCCCACCTGGAAACTTTTGCGCGCGAAAACCGGTTTACTTTAAATACACTGTGCCAGGCCGCCTGGGCGCTGCTGCTGAGTCGGTACAGCGGGGAAAACGACATCGTGTTCGGTGTCATCGTGGCAGGAAGGCCCGCAGCCATTCCTGATGTCGAATCGATGGTGGGTCTTTTCATCAATGCGCTGCCCTCGCGCATTTCGGTTTCCAGTTCCATGACCGTCCTCGAGTGGTTACAGGAATTGCAAAAACACCAGCTCGAAGACAGGGAATACGAATACAGCCCCCTTGCGGAGGTGCAGCGCCTGAGTGAGGTCGCTGCGGGAATGCCGCTTTTCGAAAGTCTGCTGGTCTTCCAGAACTATCCGCTGCGCGGACCCACGAAGGGAAGTGAAACCGACAGTAAAACACGCTCCGTCGAACGTACCAGCTACCCACTGACGGCAGTTGCGGCGCCCGGTGAATCCCTCCTGCTCAAGCTCCTGTATGACCGTGCACGTTTTACCGACGACATAGTCATGCGCATACTCAACCACTGGCGCATGCTGCTGGAAGGCCTAACGGCAAACCCATCTGGTTCTGTGGCCGATCTATCGTTACTCTCAAACGCGGAGCGGCGGCAGTTCATGGACTGGAACCGTAACGAGCGCAAATATCGGCACACCTGCTGCATACACGAGCTTTTTCTGGAACAGGCTGCGCGTACACCTGACGCGATCGCGGTCGTCTTTCGGGATTCCCGGCTCACTTATCGTGAAATCAGTGATCGGGCCCACCTCATTGCCAACCATTTGCGCAGCCGCGGGGTAGGCCCGGATATCCCCGTGGCTCTCTGCCTCGAACGTTCGCCTGAGATGGTGATCGGTGTAATCGCTATCCTTATTGCAGGGGGAGGCTGCTTGCCGCTTGATCCGGCATATCCCCGTGAACGGCTCGCCTTCATGCTGCAAGACAGTGGCGCGCCTTTACTGCTTACCCAGCGTACGCTGGTTGATCGATTACCTCCTCATTGCGTGCTTTACATGGACGAACCACTTTCGTCAGCGGAGACCACACCGCATGTCCGGCCGAAACCGGAGAATCTGGCCTATATCATCTATACATCCGGTTCCACTGGCAAGCCGAAGGGAGTAGCTGTGCCGCATCGAACGCTTGTCAATCTGACGGCCTGGCAAAGCGATAAACCTGATCCCGCCGCAGTTACACTGCAATTTGCACCACTGAGCTTTGACGTTGCGTTCCAGGAGATTTTCTCTGCCCTTTGCACTGGCGCGACCTTGATCCTGGCTGAGGAAACGATGCGCCAGGATCCGGAGGCGCTATGGCAGTTGATAGAAGAAAAGGACGTCAACAGGCTATATCTTCCTTTCGTTGCGCTACAGCAACTGGCCGAAGCCGCCTCGCGGCTCGCAACGCTTCCGGCGAACCTGCGTGAAATCATTACAGCCGGGGAGCAGTTGCAGATTACTCCTCCCATCCGCAAGCTTTTCTCGCGGCTTCCCGCCTGCAAGCTGCATAACCAGTACGGCCCTTCGGAAACACATGTGGTTACCGCTTATACGCTCGCTGGCGCGGCAGACGGCTGGCCCCTTCTTCCTCCCATTGGCCGCCCGATCGCCAATACGCGCATCCACCTGTTCGACGCCGATAAACGTCTCGTACCCGTCGGCGTACCAGGAGAGATTCATGTCGGGGGAGACTGTCTTGCGCGGGGATACCTCAACCGTCCCGAGCTGACTGCGGAAAAATTTGTAACCGACCCTGACTACCCGGACCGCCGCCTCTATAGAACAGGGGATCTGGCTCGCTATCTTCCTGGTGGCGATATCGAGTTTCTCGGCCGTCTCGACCATCAGATCAAGCTTCGCGGCTTTCGCGTGGAGCCAGGGGAAGTGGAGGGAGTGCTTGTTAACCATCCTTCAGTGCGCGAGGCCGTCGTGACAGTGCGCGAGGACGACCCCGGCAACCGCAGGCTGGTCGCATACGTGGTGCCCCGGATTGAACTGCCTGCTGCCGCTGATCTTCGCCGGTATTTGATCGAGCGGCTCCCCGAGTATCTGGTGCCTTCGGCATTCGTTTTTCTGAAGAGCCTGCCAACGACCCCCAGTGGCAAGATAGACCGTCGCGCGCTGCCGGTTCCTGACCAGTCGCGGCCTGATCTCGGGCGCGCGCCCCTAATGCCGCGTAATGAGGAAGAAGTACGAATTGCGCGAATCTGGGCAGAGGTTCTCAACCTGAATGCGGTCGGGGTGGAGGATAATTTTTTTGAACTGGGTGGTCATTCGTTATTGGCGACACGGGTGATTTCAAGAATCAGGGATGTTTTTGGCACGGAAGTTCCGTTACGCCAGCTGTTCGAGTTTCCAACTGTTGCCGGTTTTGCTCATGCAATCCGTCAGCAGTCAGGCAAAAACCCTGCAGAGCCGGGAATTCCTGCGGGATTGAGAATCGGTCCCTGTCCGTTGTCGTTTGCCCAGCAAAGGCTATGGTTTTTCGAGCAACTGTATCCTGGCAGCACGGTTTATCACCTGAGCACAGTGTTGCCGTTCGACGGCCTGCTGGATCGCAAGGCCCTGGAAGAGAGCCTGGGCGATCTGCTCGACCGCC
>NZ_JCAHZJ010000051.1:0-3305 GCF_059489795.1 Nitrosospira sp. CT | reverse complement strand
GTGGCTCAACCCCCTTGTGGGGAGGGAGCTGTCGAAGGTGGGATCGGCGATTGGGACGAAGTCGTAACAAGGTAGCCGTACCGGAAGGTGCGGCTGGATCACCTCCTTTCTAAGGAGCTTTCTGGCCGTCTGATCGTTGATCAGGTGGTCCAGTCGCCGTTTCGTGGGCATGTGTCCTGCGGCGGTGGTGCTCGTGGGTGGAACACTGACTATTGCAATGTTTGCTGGTTGTTCCGGCGTTCAGTACTCCTCGTCGCCTGTGGTGGTGGGGGTGGAACGGGTCGGGGTGGTTGGTGGGTGTTGTGGGTGCGCTGTTGGGTCCTGAGAGAACGGGCAGGTCCTCCCTGTGTGTTGGGGGTGGGGTTGTTGGTTGTCTCTCTCGGCCGGCTTGGTTCATACCGTCACACGGTTGGTTGTGGTGGGTGGGCTGGTGGTGCTGGTTGTGGGTTTGTTGTTTGAGATCTGCATAGTGGACGCGAGCATCTTTTTTCTTGGTTTTGTGTGTAAGTTTTTAAGGGCGCATGGTGGATGCCTTGGTACCAGGAGCCGATGAAGGACGTGGGAGGCTGCGATAAGCCTCGGGGAGCTGTCAACCGAGCTGTGATCCGAGGGTGTCCGAATGGGGTAACCCCGCACGAGTCATGTCGTGTGACCCGCACCTGAATGTATAGGGTGTGTGGAGGGAACGTGGGGAAGTGAAACATCTCAGTACCCACAGGAAGAGAAAACAATTGTGATTCCGTGAGTAGTGGCGAGCGAAAGCGGATGAGGCTAAACCGTTGGCGTGTGATACCCGGCAGGGGTTGCGTTGGCGGGGTTGTGGGAGCGAAGTGGCCTGGTCTGCCGGCTGGGCGGGTAGTGATAAAGACTGGTGTTAGTCGAACGGAATTGGAAAAACCGGCCGTAGTGGGTGATAGCCCCGTAGGCGAAAACACCGGTCCTACCTTGCTTTGTTTCCCAAGTAGCAGCGAGCTCGTGAAATTTGCTGTGAATCTGGCGGGACCACCCGCTAAGCCTAAATACTACCTGGTGACCGATAGCGGACGAGTACCGTGAGGGAAAGGTGAAAAGTACCCCGGGAGGGGAGTGAAATAGTACCTGAAACCATGTGCTTACAATCCGTCGGGGCTGAGCCGTAAGGCTTGGTGACGGCGTGCCTTTTGAAGAATGAGCCTGCGAGTTAGTGGTGTGTGGCTTGGTTAACCTGTGTGGGGTAGCCGTAGCGAAAGCGAGTCCGAATAGGGCGTTTGTGGTCGCATGCTCTAGACCCGAAGCGAAGTGATCTACCCATGGCCAGGATGAAGCGTCGGTAAGACGTCGTGGAGGTCCGAACCCACCAGGGTTGAAAACCTGGGGGATGAGCTGTGGGTAGGGGTGAAAGGCCAATCAAACTTCGTGATAGCTGGTTCTCCCCGAAATGCATTTAGGTGCAGCGTTGCGTGTTTCTTTCCGGAGGTAGAGCACTGGATGGTCTAGGGGGCCCACAAGCTTACCGAAATCAACCAAACTCCGAATGCCGGGAAGTGAAGCGTGGCAGTGAGACTGTGGGGGCTAAGCTTCATAGTCGAGAGGGAAACAGCCCAGATCGCCGGTTAAGGCCCCTAAGCGTGTGCTAAGTGGGAAAGGATGTGGGATTGCCCAGACAACCAGGAGGTTGGCTTAGAAGCAGCCATCCTTTAAAGAGTGCGTAATAGCTCACTGGTCAAGTGGTTCCGCGCCGACAATGTAGCGGGGCTCAAGCACATCGCCGAAACCGCGGCATCCAGCGGAAGCTGGTTGGGTAGGGGAGCGTCGTGTGGCCGGTGAAGCGGCGGAGTGATCCAGTCGTGGAGGCTATGCGAGTGAGAATGCAGGCATGAGTAGCGAATGAGGAGTGAGAACCTCCTCCACCGATTGACCAAGGGTTCCTGGGCCAGGTTCATCCGCCCAGGGTGAGTCGGGACCTAAGGCGAGGCCGACAGGCGTAGTCGATGGACAACGGGTTGATATTCCCGTACCCGCGTAGGAGCGCCCCTGACGGGGCCGGTGATGCTGACCGCCCGAGCCATGCAGCGACTTCGGTTGTTGTTGTGGGGAGCGCGGGACCCTATCCGGTAGTAGTCAAGCGATGGGGTGACACAGGAAGGTAGCGTCGCCAGTGAGTGGTAGTACTGGTGTAAGGGTGTAGGTAGCGTGGGTAGGTAAATCCGTCTGCGTGTTGATCTGAGACCTGATGCATAGCCGATTGAGGCGAAGTAGCGTGATCCTATGCTGTCGAGAAAAGCCTCTAGCGAGCTCCGAGCGGCCCGTACCCTAAACCGACACAGGTGGTCAGGTAGAGAATACCAAGGTGATCGAGCGAACTATGGTTAAGGAACTCGGCAAAATACCCCCGTAACTTCGGGAGAAGGGGGACCGGGTTGCGTGAGGCCCCTTGCGGGCTGGCGCGGTCTGGTCGCAGAGACCAGGGAGAAGCGACTGTTTACTAAAAACACAGGTCCATGCGAAGTCGTAAGACGAGGTATATGGACTGACGCCTGCCCGGTGCTGGAAGGTTAAGAGGACCGGTTAGTCCGTAAGGGCGAAGCTGAGAATTTAAGCCCCAGTAAACGGCGGTGGTAACTATAACCATCCTAAGGTAGCGAAATTCCTTGTCGGGTAAGTTCCGACCTGCACGAATGGCGTAACGACTTCTCTACTGTCTCAACCATAGGCTCGGCGAAATTGCATTACGAGTAAAGATGCTCGTTACGCGCGGCAGGACGGAAAGACCCCGGGACCTTTACTATAGCTTGGTATTGGTGTTCGGTTCGGCTTGTGTAGGATAGGTGGGAGACTGTGAAGCGGCCACGCCAGTGGTTGTGGAGTCAACGTTGAAATACCACTCTGGTCGTACTGGATGTCTAACTTCGGACCGTGATCCGGTTCAGGGACAGTGCCTGGTGGGTAGTTTAACTGGGGCGGTTGCCTCCTAAAGAGTAACGGAGGCGCCCAAAGGTTCCCTCAGCCTGGTTGGCAATCAGGTGTTGAGTGTAAGTGCACAAGGGAGCTTGACTGTGAGACAGGCGTGTCGAGCAGGGACGTAAGTCGGGACTAGTGATCCGGCACCTCCTGGTGGAAGGGGTGTCGCTCAACGGATAAAAGGTACCCCGGGGATAACAGGCTGATCTTGCCCAAGAGTCCATATCGACGGCATGGTTTGGCACCTCGATGTCGGCTCGTCGCATCCTGGGGCTGGAGTAGGTCCCAAGGGTTGGGCTGTTCGCCCATTAAAGCGGTACGCGAGCTGGGTTTAGAACGTCGTGAGACAGTTCGGTCCCTATCCG
>NZ_JCAHZJ010000050.1:0-89708 GCF_059489795.1 Nitrosospira sp. CT | reverse complement strand
TCGTATTGCCCACATTGATGATGCGCCCATCCTCAATATCCTTGCGCGCCCCGCCAGTGATGGACAAACCACCATCAAACTGAGTCGTGGCCGCACCCCTGATGCTTCCGCCAGTCCAGGTACTCAAACCGCTGAGCGTAAGGTTTCCTGTACCTCCAAGGACGCCTCCTGATAAATCAAGACTGGTTATCGCCGTGTTGATTGACAGAGTGGAGTTCCCGCTATTGATAACTGCCTTATCACCGCTGCCCGGCACACCCGTGGGCGACCAGTTCGTATCGACTCCAAACTCTCCCGTGCCACCAAACCATGTGCGATCGACAGCAAAAGCGGGCTGAATAACGCCGGATGCAGCCATTGCTGCTGCGATCGGCAGTATCTGAAAAACGTTGCGACCCACGGATTCAATTTTTATACCCTGATGATTATTCTTTGTAGTTTTCATTTTATGCCTCCTCCGAGTTCATTTCATTTTTGTCTGTTCACGGCTCTTTTTATCTACAAGGGCAGCATTTTTAAAAATAGACCGCATTTTTCAAAAAGCAAGGAAATCGAGGCATTGAGTATGAATACATACGGAAGTAGCGGAGGCGGATTTTCGCGTAGTTGGAATCAGAGCGGACCGGTTAGATAGGAACTTCGCCAACTATTCGCACACAGGAGAAAGGAGAAGATTTATTCGGTTCGCCGACAGGATGAAGATACCGGAATTCAGGGCAAAGCCGGTCCTATTCACGCACTGACGTCTGCCCACCGGGAGACCGGCAAACGAATATTTTTCAACTTTGAGGGATGGAGTACGGGAGGAGACGACTTACTCAGCTCTCCACGCAGGCGGTTCGCTTGAACGGTCGCGATGCAGGGCGCTTCGCTTCCTGCACGCACCTTAAGAATTAAGAATTGAGAAAGACGATCTCCTACAAGCCTGAAGGATAAGTCTCATCCATTTCACCGGCCCGGCGGTGGACGAATGCGGGCAACGGTTGCAGCGCTCCCGTCTTGTCGATATGAATCATGAAATCGAATTGCCGCGGGAGACAGGCATAGAAGTAATGGCTCATGCGCTCGGTTTCAGGCCGGTAGATCACGCCAATCGCACGCTGCAGCCGCTCCTCCTCCAAAAATCCTACGGCTTCACCTCCAGCGGTGAGGTCGAAAAAGAAGCGTTTCTTTTCGAGTTGCGAAAAAATTTCTTCGTAACTGCCCGCAAGCGGTTCGCGGACAGTCTTCGTTTCGGCGGCTCCGTCCCAGTCGGTCGCCGCTGTCACTGTTCCGCGGCTGGTTGAAAACCCGACGCGCAGCGACTTATCCCGATATTTCTCGGTAACGAGCTGGCCGATGTTGAATTCGCCGCGGTGCCCCATCTCGGTGGCCGCCGCATTGCCAAGATGAGAATTGTGAGCCCAGACAACAATGCGCGCTTCCCGCTTCAGTTGGTCTTCCAGATGGCTCGCGAGCTTTTCGAGCGTCTGGAACATATGCTGGTCTCTCAGGTTCCAGGTATTGGGTCTTCCCCTGAACATGGCGCGATAATATTCCTCCGCATTTTTTACCAGCTCAGCATTCTGCTGCGCCGAGAAATATTCGTTTCCGGCAAACGCGCCATCCTTTTCAACGTAAAACCGCCCTTTCCGCTGAAGCTGCATGAGCTGTGCGATCACTTCCTGCTCGCACGAATCCCATCGCCCAGATGCAATGGCATAACCGTACGCCTGCGGATTTTCGATGAATTGGCCGAAGCAACCGTAGCGCGCCCGGGCGGCGAGAGCTTCTTCCGGATCGACCTTATCCAGATATGCCAGCACGGCCTGCATCGAAGTTGTCATGCTGTATAAATCGAGTCCATAAAACCCCACTGACCCCACCGGTGCCTGCTGCTCGCGCTTGTATCTCCCCGTCTCCTGGTTATAGTTGCGCAGCCATGTGATGAAAGCGAATACTTCGGTATTCCTCCACATCCACGTGGGAAACCGTTCGAAATTGGACAAGGCCGCATCCGCATCCTTGTCTTCCGACCGGCCCGCAACAAAGCGGTTAACCCGATAGGCATCCGGCCAGTCCGCCTCGACCGCAACAGCGTCGAATCCGTCCTCGACAATGAGGTGTTGAGTAATTTCAGCACGCAGGCGATAAAATTCGGCTGTACCGTGGCTCGCTTCACCGATCAGGACAAACTTTTTTCCCTTCACATGCTCGCGTACCGCGCGTATCAACTCACGGCCAGCATCGTACTCCGCCACAGGGCGAGCGTCCTGCTCCAGCACATCGATCAAATGGTAATCAAAATCGATATCAGCCATAATGAAATCCTCCTGGACCCTCAGGCGAGGGAGTCCTGCAATTCCCTCAGTCTCCCCTGAGTGCCTCCCTTGAATCCCCCCTTAAGCCGCTCCCTTTGGAGCTTCGGTTGTTCGCCGATGGGTTGTTTCCTGTCCCAGGAGCGCCAGTACCTCCTCATCCGGAGTTTGCATGAAGTTGTCATACCATTGCCCTACCCCGAAAAAAGGTTCGGGTGTATACAGGCACACGAGATCGTCCGCCTCCTGGCGTATTTTCGACATGCCGATGTTGTGCCGACGGGTACAGCCACAACGATTCTTGCAGCACCGGCGTCGTGTAAAGAAACAATAGCAGCATGCATGGTCGCACCCGTAGCCAGGCCGTCATCGACGAGAATGATTGTTTTCCCCTGAATGTCCGGGGCAGGCATGCCTCTGCGATAAAGTTTGTTGCGCCGTTCCAGTTCAGTCCGCTCCCTGGTTATGGGCGCATCGATGGAAGCCTCATCGATATTCAGAAGCTTGATGATTTCCTTGTTGAGGACAAGAGGGTCTGTCCCTGCCATCGCTCCCATTGCCAGTTCCTCCTGGCCTGGCGCACCTAGTTTCCGTACAAGCCACACATCCAGCGGTACGGCCAGCATCCGCGCAATCTCGTAAGCAACGGGCACCCCACCGCGTGGAAGCGCCAGAACAAGCACGTCGGTTCTTCCCGCGTAGACCGACAACGCTTCCCCCAGCATCCTCCCTGCTTCGGCTCTGTCTGCGAAGTGATATTCACCGCCTGGCATGGCTTTATTGCCTGTCTATTACTTGTCTAGCAATGGCCCTGAAACCATTCGGCGGCAAGACCGGCGGCTGCCTCCAGCGTTCCCGGTTCTTCAAACAGGTGAGTGGCGTTCGGCACGATCTCCAGCTTCGATTCGGTATTGAGGCGGGCGAGCGCTTCCTTGTTGAGTTCCAGAACCTGAGGGTCGTTTTCCCCTACGATGAGAAGTACAGGCGCTACAACCTCCGGTAAATAAGCACCTGCGAGATCGGGACGTCCGCCTCGTGAAACCACGGCCATGATATTTTCCGGACGCTGCGCCGCTGCAATCAGCGCTGCCCCAGCGCCGGTGCTCGCTCCAAACCAGCCTATTTTCAAATCTCTCGTCTGCGACTCCTGCTGGAGCCAGGTAGCGATATCGATCAACCTGTCCGCCAGCATCGGTATATCAAACCGTAGATGCCGCGTGCGCATGTCTATGACTTCCTCTTCTTCAGTCAGGAGATCGGCAAGGAGAGTGGCGAAGTTATATGTGTTCAACATTTCAGCCACGTAGCGATTGCGAATGCTGTGGCGGCTGCTGCCGCTGCCATGAGCGAAGGCGACAATGGCCCGCGCGTGGGGCGGCATCGTCAGATCGGCATTCAGCACGACCCCGCTTGCCGGGATGCGAACAGCCCGGGCTTCAGAAACATCATCATACAAGGAACTCATAGCGCACATCCCTAGTGATTAAACGCAGGTACTTAACAAAAAAAAGCAAAAGGAGCAATGCGACAAAATGATCCGTTATGTGAATAGTTTGTAGGACGCTGGCTTCCTTTTCCGTTCGTTGCCGAACATAGTCAACTCCCGGATATTTCACCAAACCAGCCTGAGAATTAGGAAAGCGGTAGCAACAAAGAAAGTATGGAAATATTTGTGGCAGCAGCTATGATTTGGAGTAACCGATATTCGCCGCACAATCAACGGAAAGGGAAGCGACTCGAATGAAAACGGTCTATCGCATTTATCCGGCAGTAGGAATTGCGCGCATAGGAAACAGCGAGAGCGCGTATTTTTTTGGTCCCGAATCTCCCGGAATCGTTCCCCCTGGACCCTATCGCGACAATTCCGGAAAAATAAAGCCGCAGGCAGCCCGATTCAGGATTTATAAATTTATCAGGGATGATTTCGGCAAGGAAACCATTGACAGCGAGATCGTTGCGAATGAAAAAACAACGATTACATGGAGTGTTCACCTTGCCAATCGAAAAGCGGCGGGAGGGAATTTTCCTCCGGGCGGTCCTGGAGGTTCGCCGCGGAATCCAGGATATGATCGAGCGGGACTGGTCGTGGATGCTACGTTGCGGTCAATCTCGGGAAAGAGCAAACCGGCTGTCCCCTTGAACGGAGAAATAGATTTCATAAAGAATGGCAACATGGAAGGCAGCGCAAAAATCGATCTCGGACGGCTGCTTACCGATGAGAACGGGCGGCTGATCATTATTGGCGGCCCAGGCAAGTCAGGCTCTCCCCTTGGCAAGGGATTGAACAGTTTTGCCAACAATGATGGCTGGTACGATGGGGTTTCCGATGGTCCGGTGAATGCCGTGGTGGAGGTCGAGGGAGAAGCGCCCGTCACTGCCGAAGAAGGCGCCTGGGTTGTCGTCGCCCCGCCTTCCTACGCACCAGGCATCGAAAACGTAACCACCTGGTACGATCAGGCCGTCAATGTTGCCTCCAGAAATTTCTCTCCTCTCCTGATAAAAAATGTGCCTTCGTTCACTCGCCATATCTACCCGATACTGAAGCGCGTAGTCCTGATTCACTGGGTAGTCGAGGAGAGAAACCGGCATCACGGGGGTGCCGGCAATTTTCTGAATCCGGCTCGATTGAGCAAACTCGCGGACAAGACCGAGAATGGAAGGTCCGCGCGCGAGACGGTCTTGAGCTGGCTGACAAAACCCAACACGCGTGTCGATCCCAATACCCCGCCGCGCCAGACGCCACCCAGCATGCCTAAAGTGAACAGCGGACTGGATCCGGACAACCCCGAGCGAGGAGAATACACCGCACTCACGGAGTATCAGTACACCCTCATGGAGAGATGGGCACGGGGTGATTTCGAAGCGGACTGGACGAGTGAACCAGCGCCGGTTGCTTTCGACGAATTGCCATTGAATCAGCAGCCGGACGCTTTGACCCGTGCTGTCCTGGAAGGATGTATCGGAGCGCCGTTCTTTCCGGGTATCGAGGTCACATATGTGATCGCGCAGGCAGCAACTTACCAGGCACCCTTTCGGATCAGGCAGACGCTTCCTCCGGGTTTTCTGACGGAACGGATGGCGTTACCTTGGCAGGCGGATTTTCTCGCTTGCGGAGAGCTGTGGTGGCCGGCTCAACGCCCTGTCGATGTTATCACCGCCTCCGGTCTGCAGCCGTTTTCTCGCGGCATAGATGACTATGTTGACATGGTCCGGTGGTGGACCGAACTGGGCTTTATCGTGAAGAAAGGCGACCAATATGTCGAGGATGAGCGCAGACCCATCGCGGGTCAGACCTGATCCGGTCAGAAAGGGAAAAAGGAGGACGCCAGTGGAACCTGTACCGCTTAGTCCAGTTCCTCTTTTTCTCAGATCTGCGCCTGCTTGAAGACGGATGGATCGAGCTGGTATCGCTGCAGCAGCTTGTAGAACTCCGTCCGATTACGCTTGGCGAGGCGTGCTGCCTGGGTGACGTTTCCTCCCGTGATTTTAAGTACGCGCACCAGATAATCCCGTTCAAAACTTCTGCGCGCATCCTCGAAAGACACGAGTTGCTCTTCTTCCCGGTGCATTGCATCGTAGACCAGCACCGGCGAGATAAGGGGTGCAGTACTCAAGGCAACGCATCTCTCGACGACGTTCATGAGTTGGCGCACATTGCCGGGCCAGGATGCGGCAACCAGTGTTTCCATGGCTTCGGGAGAGAAACCATTGATATTTTTCTGGTATTTCTCTGAAAACGTGCTGAGAAAGTAATTTATCAGTAAGGGAATATCTTCGCGCCTCTGCGCCAGAACCGGGATGGTAAGTGACACTACGTCCAGCCTGTAATACAGATCTTCCCGAAATGTTCCAGCAGCGATTTCTGTTTTCAAATCGCGGTGAGTGGCCGAAATAATACGCACATCCACCGGGATCGATTGCGTCGATCCAACCGGTCGAACTTGCCTTTCCTGCAGAACGCGCAACAGCTTGACCTGAAGCAAAACCGGCATATCGCCGATTTCATCGAGGAAGAGAGTGCCTCCCTCAGCCAGCTGGAATAAACCCTTATGATCCCTGACAGCTCCGGTAAATGCTCCTTTGACATGCCCGAACAGCTCGGATTCCAGCAACTGTTCCGGAATGGCCGCGCAATTGATGGCGACAAACGGATGGTCGGACCGTTTGGATGCATCATGTATGGCATGCGCGAACAGTTCCTTGCCCACGCCGCTTTCTCCATAGATCAGCACGCTGGCGTCACCTTCCGCAACCAGTCCTGCCCGAGTGAGAATATCCTCCATGACAGCGCTCTGGGTGATGATATTCTTGCGCCACGATGCCTGCGACAGTTCTTTCTGCGATACGGCGCCCGGAACGAACTTGAGCGCCTGACTGATATTGGCCAGCAACGTCTTGCTGTCAAAAGGTTTGGCAAGATAACCGAATACCCCTCGCTGGACAGCCGTGACGGCATCGGGAATCGTCCCGTGCGCCGTGAGTATGATCACCGGCAAGGTTGGCAAGGTGCGATGGATTTGCTCAAATAATGCCATGCCATCCATGCCACTCATCTGCATATCGCTGATGACCAGTTGCGGACGGGACACATCCAGATAGTTCAGGGCAGCCTCTGCGCTTGGGACGGCGTCCACTTTGTATCCCGCCGCCGTAAGGCGCATGGTCAGCAGCTCAAGCAGATCGGTGTCGTCGTCAACGATCAGAATTTTGGGTTTTGCATCGGACATGATTTTACGTTTCTTTACAATTCTTTAAGCAGATTCTTTTCCATGCTTTTTATGGCATCGATCTGACTCTGCAGGGTTTCTGCACGCTTCTGCTCATCTTTCAGTTTCTGCGAAAGTTCCTCGATGCTGTGACTCAGCCGTTGTTGCTCTGCGAGCAAGCCGGCCAGCAGGTTTCTGAAACTCTGCAAATTATTTGCCGATTTCGAGTCTTTCGGCCATTCGTTGAGCAGATGGGTTGCAGAGGTAACGTCTCGAAAGGACGTATTCGGCAGGATGAGGAGCAGTACCAGACGGGCGCGGTTGGTGTCGCTTTTGTTCCGTATGAAGCTCTGTTTCGCCTTGTCGTATACCCGGCTCACCTCCGCCGGCGACTGCTTGCGGATGGAATCATAAAACTCCATCATATCATCCATCTGCCCGGTCACAACCAGTTCGGCCGGCGGCGGCTCGACAGCCCGGGGGCTTTCAACGCTTTCAATGGCTGCGCACCCGGCCAGAAACATCAACGCCGCTACCGGAACCAGCCATAATCCTCCTATGCGCAGCACGCTCCTCATGCTGATCCCTCAGGCACATCATGAACGGGGAGGGTAAGCCGGAAGTGGGCGCCGCGATTAGCCAGCGGCACAAGCTCGATGTTCCCGCCGTGCGCAAATGCATACTCCCGGGCGATCGACAATCCCAGGCCCGTTCCCCTCACGTGGCTGTCGAGCACTTTTCGCCCCTGGTAGAACGGTTCGAATACTTTCTCCCGATCGGCGTCATCCACTCCGGGTCCAGCGTCCACTATATCCAGTTGCGCAATCCCAGCTGTCTCACTTGTCCAGATGCGGATGCATCCTCCCCTGGGTGAGAATTTCACGGCGTTCGATAAAAGATTGTCCACGATCACTTTGACTTTTTGCGGTTCGCACTCCAGCATCACTTCCGGACAAGACAAATCCATTCTCAGGCCTTTGTTCATAATGATGAGATTCTGATCGTGCAATACCGCATCCAGAATCTTCTTCAAACTCACCTCCTGTTTCACCAGCGCGGCTTTCTCGGTCTGGAGGGCGCTATAACTCAGCAAATCCTCGATGCGCCGCTGCAACTGCAGGCTATTGCTGTGAAGGATGCTGGCAACGCGCTGCTGCTCTTCCGTCAGCTTTCCAGCTACACCTTCCACGAGCAAATCCGCCCCTTCCCGCATGGCCGTCAGCGGGGTCTTGAGTTCGTGAGAAACATGCTGCAGAAACCGCGTCTTCTGCTCTTCGAGCTTTAGCAGGCGCTGCCTCATCCAATCCAGTCTTTCGCCAAAATAAACCAGGTCCTGGGGGCCATCCACCCGAATCGCCTTATGCAGCTTCCCCTGCCCCATGCTGCGAATGGCCTCTTCAATCTGGCGGATCGGGCGGGCGATCCGGAAGGAAAAAAAGAAGGCGAGCAATATGGCAAATGGAATCAGTGCAAGCAGTTGCCAGCCAACCGTAAAGCGCGCGGATCCGGCCATATCCTGCATTTCGTCCACCTCGCGCTCTATTAGCGCGTACCCGAGCGAGAAAAAGAAGCGTGCGGAATCCCGCAGGTGACCGAAGTTGCCGATTAGTTTACGCAGCTCTTCCGGTGATTCCTTGACGGCAGAAACCCTTTCGAAAATGACAGCTTCCTCTGATTTCAACTGCACCAGCAATCGTCCCTGCTCGTCGCTGAGAGAAAGCTCGGCAAGGCTTGCAGCGATTTTCTCGAATCCGGCATGCCCGCGGAAATAACCCTCCAGCAGAGCAGTATCACCCAGAATGTGAGTCTGACGCACCGCCCGCTCCATATTCGCGATTTCATCCGCAAGAGCGCGGCTGCTGTGCGCAATCTCCGCCGCCTGATATACAGCCTTCCGGCTCTGGTTCGCCAACCGGTCAATGGAAAAAGCGCTATTGATGAGCGCAACGATCAGCGGCAAGCCGACCAGGGCAAAGCCCAGCAGAATGAGTTTGACAAAGGATTTGGGCTTACGCCGCAGCCTTACCCACGAACCGCTTGCGCTATCCTGTCTTCCGGACTCCCCGGGGGCAATCATTTCTCTTCTTTGGTTCCTTTGAGGAATCGGAGCAATTTTATTTGCCCTTGCCTCATACTGATCCTGCCACGCAGGCCTGGAAAACCCCATTGAGGCAGTTCAAACGATCGGAAGTGCCGGGATCCGGCAGCGATGATGCAGGATGCTTACTGTTCTATCCAGTACGCTATCCAGTCCGGGCATGCGGCCTTTTCTGATTTCTATTTTTTCGTCCTGGATGAATTCGCTGGGGCACTGGAGGCGCCGGGAGCAAGATAAGATTTGCAATAATGCTTGGAAGGAAACTCCTTGTTCCGTCGTGAATTCATGACAACGTCACCACCATTTCTTACACATTCCATGATCGATTTATCCAGGCTCGCATAATGCTCGTCCGGGTCGGTATTTGCGGAAACCGGTGGCACTTTTTCCCTGATCTTGCGACAGACATCCGACTCGTCCTGCATCGCAGAAGCATTTTTTGATGAAGGTGGCAATGGACACAATCGGCAGGGATTTCCAGGGCAAAGGCATCCGGAACATTCGGCTTCCGCAGCAGTAGCAGTCGCTCCCGCCAGGGCAGCGGGAATAAGGCAGGAAATTATCCTTAACGCTTTGATTAATCTGAAATTCATTATCGCTTTCCGTACATGGTTAGCATATCACAAATTGATTCGCGAGTTTCCCCAGCTCCAGGGTGCATCCCTTTCATGGGTGCAAGCCGCGTCAAGGGATGCCGGCTTTGAAGAGGATATGTTACAACAACTTCGTTACATTCTCCGGGGGACGGCACAGCACCGCCTGATTGCCTCTTACAACGATCGGACGCTGAATCAGATCCGGGTTCTCCACCATGATTTTCATCAATTCCTCATCGGATAACTGCCCTGCCTGGTGCCGCTCGACAAGCTTGAGGTCGTGTGCGAGCGATTCCTCTCGACGCAATACATCCATTATCGGAATACCAAGCTTGTCAATCAGTTCGCGCAGCCGTTCAACGGTCAGCCGTGCGTCATAATAGTTCACTGCATCGAACTCTTCCCCGCTTTCTTTCAGCAGAGCGAGCGTCGCCCTGCATTTACTGCATGTCGGTTTCTGATAAATGGTGATCCTGTCAGTCATTGAATTCTCCTTCCTATCTCCTTCCTGGATCCCGAACCTCTACCGGGATCCGGTAATTCACCCTGCGAAACGATGAAAACGCATTCAAATCAAACCTAAGTCAAACCTTGAGGCCGCTTTATCTGTTCGTGTACCTCATGCTCGGCATCCATGTCGGCTTTGGGGAAGTTCGCCAGCACATGCCGGACCATGCTGGATGCAAGTTCGTGTTCCCCGAGAAACACCATTCCCCCGCTTTCCTTTCTCAGTAGCGCTGCCTCTTCTTCGTTGTGCGTACGCACAATAATCCCGATCGGCGGGTTAAGTATACGTGCAGTTTCGATCATTCGGCGAGCGCGTAGTGTATCGGGAACCGCGATCACCAGCATCGCGGCCCGCGCGATATGCGCCTGGATAAGCACCGCAGGCTCCGCGGCGTCTCCAGCGACGGCGTGAATGCCGCGCTTGCGCAACCCTTCGACGGTCTCCCGATTTTGCTCGGCCACAACCAGGGGAATACTCTCTTTCCTGAGCGTTTCACCGATGCGCTCGCCTACGCGTCCATATCCCACCAGCACGACGTGACTCGTAACATAACTTGATGTGACAGTGGTCGGCAACTCCGCCAGGGGATCGTCCGAACGTTCAAGGATACGCGCCACTCCGGAACGGGAACGTATCCATGCCTGCGCCGGTTCAATCAGCTTGAATACCAGCGGATTCAATGTGATTGAGATGAAGGCTCCCGCGAGTATTAGACTCTGCGCTTCAACCGGCAGGAGTCCGAGCGACACTCCCAGACCGGCAAGGATAAACGAGAATTCACCGATCTGTGCCAGGCTGGCTGATACAGTAAGCGCCGTATTCAAGGGGTAGCGGAAGGCGAGTACCAGCAGGAAGGCAGCGAGCGACTTGACAATGATGATGATGCCGAGTGTGGCGACCACGTGAAAAGGTTGCTCTATCAGTACATCGGGATCGAACAGCATTCCCACGGAGACAAAAAATAAAACCGAGAATGCATCCCGAAGGGGCAGCGATTCATGAGCGGCGCGATGACTGAGATCCGATTCCCTCATGACCATGCCGGCAAAGAATGCGCCCAGCGCGAACGAAACGCCGAAGAGCATGGCTGAGCCATAGGCGATGCCTATCGCAACAGCGATCACACTCAGGATGAAGAGTTCGTTGGAGTTGGTGCTGGCAACATACCAAAGCAATCTGGGAAAAACACGCCTCCCCACGACAAGCATCAGCGCAATGAAAATGGCCACCTTGCCAAAAGTAACCAGGACCGAGATCAGCAAACCCAGGCTCGATACACTCGTTTTGGCACCGCTCACGTCGCTGTGCAACCAGTCCGCAAGCGGGGGCAGCAATACAAGAACAAGAACCATCGCCACATCTTCAACGATCAGCCATCCCACTGCAATCGAACCATTGACTGATTTGAGCAAGCCCCGCTGCTCCAGCGCTCTCAGCAATACAACGGTGCTCGCGGTCGAAAGCGACACGCCATATACGATACTGATGGCCGGATTCCAGCCCCAGGAGAGAGCAACAGCGGCGCCGAAGGCCGTAGCGACGCTAATCTGAACGAGGGCGCCAGGCAAAGCGATACGGCGCACCGCCAACAGATCCTTGAGCGAGAAATGCAATCCCACCCCGAACATCAGTAAAATGACACCGATTTCCGCCAGTTGACCTGAAAGCTCCATATCGGCCACGAACCCCGGTGTGTTGGCGCTCATGATGACGCCTGCAGTCAGATAGCCCACCAGGACGGGCAACTTCAGCCGATTGGCGATCACCCCCATTAGCAGGGCAAGACCGAAGCTGACAGCAATGGTAGTGATCAGGGTAAAACTGTGAGGCATGGGATTTGCCGGAGATAGTAAGGAGACCATGATAAACCCCTTTTTCTGCCGGGCTTATCGGGAATTCGCCTGAACAGGGTCAAGAACTGATACAGGAACGCGATCAGCGGTATGGATTCGGCGTGCGCCGACATGGAAAGACGATGGTTTATTTTATTATTATGGGTGCGTAAAAATGCTTGGGCTAAATAATCCGGGCGTATCGAGACCGAGTTGACGTGAGCCTCTGCGTCGAGGCGCGCTTGGCTGGCCAGGTAATCCCAATCCGGCAAGCATCATGGCTCGGATTTCCGTCTCCGGTACCGGAGAAGCATCTCAGCCATTCATGGGTGCATGATCCATTCCATAAAATATTTGCGCAGGTTAGGGTTTTATTCAGGCATTCCCCAGCGCCTGCAAGGGATCGACATATCGCATATCAAATTCCTGCGCAATAGCGGGATAAGTGATCGATCCACGATGCGTGTTCATTCCGTATTTCAATGCCGGATTTTTTCCGACCGCATCCAGGCCTTCATCTGCTAACTGTACGGTATAGATCGCCGTCTGGATATTAAGTGCGAAGGTGCTGGTACGAGGAACGGCACTGGGCATGTTCGCGACACAATAATGCACCACCCCGTCGATCTCATAGGTTGGATTGCTGTGGGTAGTGGGTCGGCTTGTTTCGATGCATCCCCCCTGATCCACGGCCACATCGACGATGACCGATCCTCTTCGCATTTTCGGCAACATATCCGCCGTTACCAGCCAAGGGGTTCGTCCCCCTGGGATCAAAACCGCACCGATGACAAGATCGGCATTGTAGACCGCCTCCTCGATATTGTATTCATCGCTGAAGCGCGTCTGCAACTGCCCGCGATATATGTCATCCAGGTATTTCAGACGGTCGTGGCTCACATCCAGCACGGTGACCTGGGCCCCACATCCCGCGGCGACGCGCGCAGCATTCGTTCCCACGATGCCCGCACCGAGAATGGCGACGTTGGCCGCGGCCACACCAGGAACGCCGCCCATCAACACGCCTCGCCCCCCTTGTGTTTTTTGCAGATAGGTCGCGCCGATTTGAGTAGCCATGCGTCCCGCCACCTCGCTCATGGGCGCCAGCAGTGGCAATTTCCCATCTGTGGTTTGCACCGTTTCGTAAGCCACAGCGGTAACGCCGCTCTCGAGCAGAGCCTCGACAAGCGGACGGTCTGAGGCCAGATGAAGATAAGTGAAAAGGATCATGTCCCGATGCAGATAACCATATTCCGCAGGAATCGGCTCCTTGACCTTGACCACGAGTTGCGCTGCCCACGCATCTTCCGCCCGCGGAACAACCGTAGCCCCTGCTGCGCGATATTCGTCGTCCGAAAGGAAACTGCCTTCTCCTGCTCCGCTTTGCACAAGTACGCTGTGACCACGCCGCGTGAGTGCCTTTACGGTACTCGGGGTCATGCCGACTCTGTTTTCAGAGTCTTTCGTTTCTTTGGGCAATCCGATCAGCATCGGCATATATAACTGGGTAATCAGAAAATGAGGAAAGCGTTTTTTTATTGTACGACTGAACCTCGGAAGGTTGGCAGAGATGGCGCATAAATGGCTACAACTGCCGGGAAGCGCCTCCCATCACTCTCACAAGTATACAACCGGCGTGAAATCACTCGAAAAAAATATTCGACGGGGGTTGCAACGGATAGAACTATGGGGAGCGGAGCAATTGTTTACGCAAGTGCTGGAGTACAGCCTTTCGCGTATCGACTCCACCTTTGAGAGCTGTCGGATAATCCAGCGTGAGGGTGGAATGCGCTTCCCCGGGTACCGTAACAGAGTGAAAGCGCGGAACGGATGATCCCGGGGCAGATTGAAGTGAGGCTTCCAGCCGCCTGAATCGAGCTGCGGGACAATGCGCATCATCCTCGAAACGGAGTCCAAGTAACGACATCGTATCCTTGCGGCTGGATGCAAAGGCCAGCACTTCGGGTTCGACATCGAGCCCTGCGGGCCGACAGAGCGGCAAACTCGGCTGTGCGGCGACGGGCGCGAGGAGGGATGCTTCGAGCATCATGGCCAGAACGAATCCCCCCGTATAGCACATACCGATGGCGCCCACACCGGGACCGCCACATTCCGCATGTATTTTTCGGCACAAAGCCCGAAGCGGTACTGTGATGCTGCTCGATTTGCCAGCAGCAAGAATGTTGAACTCCTTCCGTATGCATACGAAAGGCGCTTTCAGCAGGCCGAGCGTTACGGACTGGAGCGGCCTGCCGAACAGAAGTGGCATGACAACGTGAAATCCCCGATCTGCCAACCACTCCGCAAACTCGACAGTCTCCGATGTGAGGCCCGGCAGTTCGTGCAGGAGGATGACGCCGTACCCTCCACCTTTCCGGAAAATCGGGAATGTATGGTCGCCCGCAGTGAACAGTTCTTCCGAAAAGCCCTTGACTGCGCTCACTGCGTCATTACATCCGGCATCATCATCCAATTGCAGTTGATGTTCGACCTATAGAGCCTTGACCATGTCTTCAACGACCTTCTTGGCATCCCCGAATATCATCATGGTCTTGTCCATATAGAAGAGATCGTTGTCCAAGCCGGCATAACCCGCAGCCATGCTGCGTTTGACCACCATTACCGTACGCGCTTTATGCGCGTCCAGAATGGGCATGCCGTAGATCGGGCTACCCGGCACATTTGCCGCCGGATTCACCACGTCATTTGCGCCAAGCACAAGCACCACATCGGTATTGGAAAAATCGCTGTTGATCTCATCCATCTCCAGCACCTGCTCATACGGTATCTCGGCTTCCGCCAGCAGCACGTTCATGTGCCCCGGCATGCGTCCTGCAACAGGATGGATGGCAAAACGCACGTTCACGCCTTTCTTATGCAGCATTTCCGCCAGTTCCTTCACCGCATGCTGCGCCCTGGCTACGGCCAATCCGTAGCCTGGCACAATGATGACGCTGTCAGCATTTCCCATGATGAAAGCGGCATCGTCCGCGCTGCCGCTGCGGTAGGTTTTCTGCGTTCCATCTCCTGCTGCAACGGCCCCTCCCTCGCTACCGAATCCCCCCAGTATGACGGAGAGGAATGGGCGGTTCATCGCCTTGCACATGATATAGGACAGGATCGCGCCTGAACTGCCCACCAGTGATCCCGCGATGATCAGCATGGGATTGCCAAGCGAGAACCCGATACCGGCCGCGGCCCAGCCAGAGTAGGAATTAAGCATGGAAATGACCACGGGCATGTCAGCGCCGCCAATCGGGATGATGATGAGAAAGCCGAGCACGAACGCAATCGCGGTCATGGTGGCGAAGGCAGTCCAGTTCGTGGTGGCGCTGAAGAAAAACCACAGGCCGAACCCAACCATGATGATCGCCATGACCAGATTGACCCTATGCTGACCGTTGAAGGTGATGGGTGCACCACTCATCCGGCCTGACAATTTGAGGAAGGCTATCACCGAACCCGACCAAGTCATGGCGCCGATGAATGTGCCGAGGAACAGTTCCAGCTTGCTGCCCATCGGCAATATCTCGGGCAGGCCAAAGGAAGCGGGATTATTGACTGCGGCGATGGCGATGAATACCGCCGCCAGACCGACGAGGGAGTGCATGAACGCAACCAGTTCCGGCATCGCGGTCATCTGCACACGTCGCGCCACAACAGCACCAATGGCGCCCCCCAATGCGATACAGACAATGATCAGCGCCCAGTTCCTGGTGATGGTAAGCGTGGTAATGACCGCGATTACCATTCCGATGATCCCGAACATATTCCCGCGTCGGGCGGAGAGCGGCGAGCTTAAACCTTTTAGCGCCAGGATGAAGAAAACCGAGGCGATAAGATACGCGAGAGCGACCGTATTTGCCGACATTGACTAGCTTCCTTTTTTATCTTTTTTTCTGAACATTTCCAGCATCCGCTGGGTAACAAGAAATCCGCCGAATACGTTGATTGCAGCCAACGTTACCGCAGCAGCCCCCAGCCATACGCCCCAGTCGGTTTCCGCCGGTCCGGCGGCGAGCATGGCACCGACGAGAATAATGCCGGAAATCGCGTTGGTCACCGACATCAATGGCGTGTGCAGGGCCGGAGTCACATTCCAGACCACGTGATAACCCACGAACACGGCCAGCACGAATACCGTGAGATTAATAATGGTTGGGTCAATTTCGCCAATCATGATCGCTCCTTCTAATCTATTAATTTTTTACCAGGACCGAGCCAGGGGAGGAAAAGCAGCGATAAAAACTTATGGACTGCTTTTCAGTCTAGGCCCGTGTCCTTTCAGGTTTTCCCGATAACTTCCCCATTGGCGCACACCAAGGTTCCGGTGATGATTTCGTCTTCACGATTTATGTTGAGTTCGCCCGTCTTTGCATCGAGCATCAGGTTGAGGAAATTCATCAGATTGCGTGCATACAGGGCGCTGGAATCGGCGGCTACCAGTCCGGGCAGATTGGCAATGCCGACGAGATGCACGCCATGTTTCACGACGACCTTGTTCAATTCAGACAAGGGACAGTTACCGCCGGCTTCAACCGCCAGGTCGACAATGACAGAACCCGGTTTCATCGCACGCACCGTTTCTTCCCTGATCAACACAGGCGCCGGGCGGCCGGGAATCAGTGCCGTCGTAATGATGATGTCGGCTGCTGAGGCACGCTGGTGCACCAACTCACCCTGACGGCGTTTGTAATCCTCTGACATTTCACGTGCGTACCCGCCCGTGGTTTCCGCTTGCGCCTTTTCCTCGTCGCTGAGCGAAACCTCGACAAACTTGGCGCCCAGGCTTTCCACCTGTTCCTTGGCCGCCGGGCGCACATCGAATGCTTCGATTACCGCTCCCAGCCGTTTAGCGGTGGCAATGGCCTGCAATCCCGCTACCCCTGCGCCCAGAACCAATACTCTCGCCGCCTTTACCGTACCCGCCGCTGTCATCAGCATGGGAAAAAATTTCTGATAAATGTTGGCCGCCATGAGCACCGCCTTGTATCCGGCGATGTTAGCCTGCGACGACAGCACGTCCATGCTCTGGGCACGCGAGATACGCGGCAGCTTTTCCATCGAAAAAGCGGTAATGCCGTGAGCGGCGAGTGTTTCGATGCCCTCGGTCTGATGCGGAGAAAGCAGTCCAATCAATACCGCATCCTTGCGCATCAATGCGAGCTCAGCCGCCTCGGGCGCGCGCACCTTGAGCACGATCTGAGACTGGCCATACAACTCACCGGGATCAGTCACAATATTTGCGCCGGCAGCCTGGTATTCCGCGTCCGGTATGCTCGCGCCCGCACCCGCGCCGGACTGTACCAGAACGACATGCAAACCTTTGGCGGTAAATTTCTTGACCGTCTCCGGCGTGGCGGCAACCCGGGTCTCTCCCCCACGGGTCTCTGCCGGTATTCCTATATGCATGAATATCTCCCTTTATCTTTCTTGTATGCGCCACGCCCGGTGGCGAGGTGAAAAGCCCCTGGCACCTGTCGCGGAGCCCTGTTCCAACAAAAACCCCGAATTATAAATGAACCTGGGCACAATGCAGTGCTCGATCAAATGAAAACCGATTCTTTTCTCCAACTTTCCGATAACCATTCCTGCAGAGGGGATCAGCGCAGGCATGAAATGATTCCGATTCCAGATTCGCGCACTTCTGGCTGTAAAATTCATGGAAGTGCAGAAGCGTAGGTGGGAGCTCTGCCCCACAACGTTTTCATTGTCCGCCAGAGCCGACCTACACTTGTGCTGGTTTGGAAAAGGCCCGGATTCCCGCTTTCTTGAAAGACGATGCTTCCTATTTAACGAGCGGCTCCGCAGAAACTTCGAGTTCCGGCTGGCCCGTCTCTTTCAGGCAATGGCTGATCCAGCGGGTGGTCAATTTCTCCTGCACGCTGTTCTGGCGCAAACGCGACGCCAGTCCGCCGAAATCGACCTGGTCGAGTGGTTGATCCTGATTGAAGCACGAAAAAACATACGTAACCTCTCCGCTCTTCGGGTCCTTATGCGGTTGCAGGCATTGAGCACAGATTTCTTTCATCATGCACTGCATAGGCGAGTTGATGGAGCCAATGGCGAAATGGTCCGTTTTCAGGTAGGGTTTCAGCTTGGCATGGCGGGCCGCGCCTACAGCCGCCATCATCCTGTCGGAACCGATGGCAATGATACGGTCGGCATCCGCCAGACGGATTTTCTGCGGTCCCAGCGCGCCGCTTCCATAAGCGGCCATTGCCTCGACGATATTCCCCACAAAACTATAATCGCCCGGCCTGGAAGGCGTGAAACCCGGTGCTTCATCGCAGCACCAGATCACCACGTCGGCCGCAGCCTCGATTTCGGCCACCTTGTAACGGTCGATCAGCTTCTTGTACCCTGCAAAATACAGGATTTTCGATCCCGCAGCCCGTGCCGCAGCGCCGATGGAGAACAGCACAGCGTTCCCGAGTCCCCCGCCCACCAATGCCACGGTCTCATCCGGCAGAATTTCTGTAGGCGTGCCGGTCGGGCCCATCAGAACGACAGGATCTCCCGGATTAAGTCTTGCACATAAATCCGCGGACCCGCCCATCTCCAGTGCAATGAGCGAAACCAGCCCGCGGGAAACATCCACCGAAGCGCCAGTAAGCGCAATGCCTTCCATCGCAAGTTTGGTATCGCCTGCGGTTGTGGCAAGCGTTGCAAAATTCTGGAAGCGATAGAATTGCCCCGGATGAAAGCGTTCCACTGCCATCGGCGCATGCACGACGACCTCCACGATATTGGGCGTGAGGCGTTCGACTTTGTGCACGGTTGCGCGCAGCCTGCCATTGATCTCTGCAAAAAACAGCCAGGCGGGCTTCGTGGAAGCAGGTGCCAGGCGTTCAAGCACGTGACTGACCACGGGATAACCCTGCTTGGCGCTGGACATCGCTTTCACCACATTCCCCGAATAGGACGGATGCAGGTCGCCGAAGAAGCTGATGAAACGCCCATCCTCGTTACGACTCAGCAGTACGGTGGGATGCTCAGGCTTGGGATTCCCGCGGGCCGGACTTGCCGGATCGCCGTTTTCATCGCAGGCGGCAAAATAGCGCCCATGCAGCTTGAAATGTTTATCGTCCTCCCGCGCAAGCACCGTATTGGGCTGCGTTCCCGCCGCGACCAGAACAGCGCGGGCAGGCAATACGGCTTGCCCAGTTTTCTGCCAGGAGCCGGTTTCGTCGAGCGCCTGTACCGCAAAATGCACAGCCTTTGCATGCTCCCATCTATCGGTATCCACACGGACGGGAGTGAGCCCTTCGGCAAACCATATACCCTCCTCCATGGCTTTTTCGACTTCTTCATGGTTGAGCGTGTAGGAAGGGCTGTCGATGAGGCGTTTTCGATAAGCGATCGTCGCGCCCCCCCAGGATTGTAGCAACTCCAGTATTCGCGGGGCGCGTCCTTCCCGTTCCGCTTCCTTGCGCTCTGCCCGAATAGCGCGGGCATGGTTGAGAAACTCCTCGGCAATTTCGCGTTCTTCCTCATCCCAGGCTCCACGAATCGCTGCTTCGCCCTGAACGGCAACAAGAATTTCATAGCGGCGGAGGAACTTGTCGACTTGTACGGGATAGTATGCCAGTGCTTCGGTCGCGGTATCGATGGCCGTCAGCCCACCCCCGATGACCACCACCGGCAGGCGCAACTGCATATTGGCAACCGAGTTGCTCTGAGCCGCCCCGGTCAGCTGCAATGCCATCAGGAAATCGGACGCAGCGCGAACTCCCCGCGCCAGACCATTGGGCAAATCGAGCACGGTAGGACGTCCTGCTCCTGCAGCGAGCGCTACATGATCGAATCCCATGGCGAACGCATCATCCGCAGTGAGTGTTCCGCCGAAGCGGACACCGCCAAAAAGCGCAAACTCTTCCCGCCGCTCCAGAAGCAGGCGGATTAGTTTGAGAAAGTTCTTGTCCCAGCGGACGGTGATGCCGTATTCCGCAACACCGCCGAAACCGCCAGGCATGCGCTCATCCAGATTCTCTGCCAGCTCATCCGTATTGCGGACGGCCCTGAACGGAACGTGCTCCCCCTGCTTGTTCACGCCGGAGAGTTCCGGTTCCAGGGGTTCGATCTTGAGACCATCGATTCCAACCACGGTATGACCGTCATTCATCAAATGATGCGCCAGGGTATATCCCGCCGGCCCCATGCCCACGACCAGCACCTTGCGGCCCGTCGGTGCCTTCGGCACAGGTCGGCGCAGATTGAGCGGATTCCAGCGAGTCAGGAGGCTGTATATCTCGAATCCCCAGGGCAGTTCCAGGACATCCTTGAGGGTGCGCGTCTCGGCCTGCGGGATATCGACTGGTTCCTGCTTCTGATAAATGCAGGATTTCATGCAGTCATTGCAGATACGATGACCCGTGCCGGCACACATGGGGTTGTCGATGACAATCATCGCGAGGCCGCCTATCGCCACGCCCTGCGTCTTGAGTTTGTGAAATTCCGAAATGCGCTCTTCCAGAGGACATCCTGTCAGCAGCACGCCAAGCTGGCTTTTCTTGAAGGTAACAGGCTCATCGGGTGTTTTCTGTTTTTCTTTCATCCCCTTGGAACAGGAATCCTTCCCCTGTTCATGGCACCAGATGCAGTAATTCGCCTCATCCAGGGCTCCCACCAGGTCAGTTCCCCGGTCGGTGAGGGAAAATCCTTCCCGGCGGCGTATATGATGAAGCTTGTGAATCGTATAACCTGCCGACGTGTCCGTTTCTGTTGACAGCAGATGCAGGAAATCGAGCTTGGCCGGGGCCTTGAACAATACGCCAGTTGCATTGCGCTCCCGTCCGGCAGGAGTCTTCAACGCCCAGGCGGCATACAGCAAGGCATCCTTGAGGCGATCTTCATTCGCGCTCTCGTTCAGCAGCCACTCCGACACTTTTGTCGCAAAAACCAGTTCTGAGAAAGAAGTGCCGAATTCAGCCGCCAGTTTTGCTTCCAGTGCAACGCCATCCACTGCGGCAGCATCCGCCTCACTGACCTTGTTCATGGCGCGCCGCTGCACGAACAGCCTCTTGCAGGAATAAAGGGGCGCGAGCTGATGATGACGTGCAGCAAGCGCTCCGGCTTCTTTCTCTATGCCGAATAGCTTGGCAATGAAATCCTCCATCCAGGGCCCGACTTCAATCAGCAGTGCAGCTTCTTCCTTGCGATCGAGATAATCGGGTTGGATTCGCGCATGCTCCAGACGAACACGTAGTCCCGGCTCTCCTTCATCGAGAAAACCAAGGAATGCCTGATCCAGTCTCACCAGCCCTTCCCGACGATACAGGTCGGCAAAAGCCATGCCAAACCCCAGCGCCGGAGATGGAACGTCAGATGCCTGTGCCGGGTGAAGCGCCGATTGTAAACTTGTCATGATAAAGTCATTCAAAAGTTATAAGTGAAATCAAAAAGAGGAAAAAATCATCAGCTATCAAAACTGATTACGTACGAAAAGTTTTATATCCCTTTTCAGTTTGTGCTTTTTCCCGCTTTAAAAATACAAAAGCGGCAAGGTCCTGTTCCCCTTATCCGCCCTTATCTCCCATACGCCTTATTGAGCTTTCCGGACTGCGTGTTGCTGCCAGTCCTGCAGCATTAAACACCCCGGCTACTACCTAGCAGCCTCGGGCTTACCGTCAGCCCTGGCCTTTAGAAGGACAGATCATCCCCGCGGCCACGGTATTGTTCGTAACCTCATCAATCACGATGAAGCTGCCGGTCGCATGGTTACGCTGGTATGCATCCCATACGAGAGGTTGATGGACCTTGAGCGATACCCGCGCAATGTCATTCATTTTGAGAATATCGGCGGCTTCATGTTTCAGGGTATTGATATCCAGCCGATACTCTATGCGGGATATGACGGCTTTTACCAACCGTGTAGAGTGCTTGATCAGGTATTTGCGTCGGGGATCAAGGCTCTGCTCAGACAACCAGCACAGCATCGCATCAAATTCTTTTGTAACCTGGGGAAGCTGGGAAATTTTTACCAGCATGTCCCCCCTTGATATGTCCAGATGATCTTCAATCGTCAGCGTTACCGACTGGGGCGCAACCGCACCCTCGACATTTCCTTCATAGGTAACAATCTCCTTGATGCGCGAAGTCAAGCCGGAAGGCAGAACCTGCACCTCGTCACCCACACTGATGGAACCGGATTCGATACGCCCCATGTAGCCCCGGAAGTCATGCCATTCCTCCGTTTGCGGGCGGCACACCAATTGCACGGGAAAGCGAAAATCTTCAAGGTTGATGTCATGGTCAACCGGAACCTTTTCCAGTAAATCCATCAACGTCATGCCTTCGTACCAGCCGAGGTTGTTGCCGCGCTCGACCACCATATCGCCGTTCAGCGCAGACATCGGAATATAGGCGATATTTTTTAGATTGAGTCCGGCAACGAAACGGTGAAACTCCTGGCAGATTCGTTCAAATACGTCCTGGGAGTAATCCACCAGATCCATCTTGTTGACCGCCACCACCAGATGAGGAATACCGACGAGGCTGGCGAGGTAGGCATGACGACGGGATTGCGTGAGCACGCCCTTGCGCGCATCGATCAGGATAATGGCAAGATTGGCGGTGGAAGCGCCGGTCACCATGTTGCGGGTATATTGCTCATGGCCCGGCGTGTCAGCAATGA
Source organism: Nitrosospira sp. CT (assembly GCF_059489795.1). NCBI lineage: Bacteria > Pseudomonadati > Pseudomonadota > Betaproteobacteria > Nitrosomonadales > Nitrosomonadaceae > Nitrosospira > Nitrosospira sp. CT. The sequence goes on along the minus strand of NZ_JCAHZJ010000050.1, from coordinate 67,035 downwards.
TGAACTTGCGCTTGGGCGTGGCGAAGTAACGATAGGCCACATCGATGGTAATGCCTTGTTCGCGCTCTGCCTGGAGGCCATCGGTGAGCAGCGACAGATCGACAGCTTCCATCCCGCGCTTGCGCGAAGTATGGGTGATCGCGCTCAACTGGTCTTCAAAAATCGATTTCGAGTCATGCAGCAAGCGGCCGATCAGCGTGCTTTTGCCGTCATCCACACTACCTGCGGTAATGAAACGCAACAACTCCGAATGATCGAAAGAAATATTTTCAATAGCTGACATTTAACACTCGTCTTGAAATTCTGCTTTCCCGTTACTTTATAAACTGAAACAAGGATGAAACAAGATCGGAGATTACCCGCTTTCCGAAGCTGTCATCTTAAAAAAGGAAAACCGGAGTCCCGCGGGAGATGGCAAGACCTCTCAGAAATATCCTTCTCTCTTGCGCAACTCCATGGAAGCCTCCGATGTCTGGTCGTCCATGCGCGTTGCGCCCCGCTCGGTAATTCGCGTAACCGCCGTCTCTGCAATGATTTCCCCAATACCGACCGCTGCCGACTCCACCGGGCAGGTGCAGCTCATGTCACCCACCGTGCGGAAGCGCACCATGAGATTTTCAACCTTTTCCCCTTCCTTCGGCTGAACCAGGTGGGATATCGGCAAAAGCCCACTGCCGCGCCGGATGACATCACGCCTGTGGGCGAAATAGATATGCGGCACCTCCAGCCCCTCGCGTGAAATGTATTCCCACACATCGAGTTCCGTCCAGTTGCTGATGGGAAATACGCGGATATTTTCTCCCGGATGAACCCTTGCGTTGTAAAGATCCCATAATTCCGGGCGCTGATTCTTCGGATCCCATTGGCCGAATTCATCCCGGAAGGAGAATATGCGTTCCTTTGCCCGAGCTTTCTCCTCGTCGCGCCGGGCGCCGCCAATACAGGCATCGAAACCATGTTCGGCGATGGCATCCAGCAGCGTCACGGATTGAAAGGGATTACGGCTTTGATTTTCCGAGCGCAGCACCACCCTTCCCTGCTTGATCGAGTCTTCCATGCTGGCAACAATCAAGCGCTCACCGAGCTGTTTGACACGGCGGTCACGAAACTCGATCACTTCCGGAAAATTATGGCCGGTATCGACATGCATCAAAGGAAACGGGAAACGTCCTGGACGGAAAGCCTTTTCCGCCAGACGCAGAAGAACAATCGAGTCCTTGCCACCGGAAAAGAGTAGAGCTGGACTGGCACACTCGGCCGCGACCTCGCGCATGATATGGATTGCTTCGCTTTCCAGTGCTTCAAGGTGGCCAAGTTGTCGCGCGACACGCCGCTTGATGACCAGCGGTTCATTCTTCATCACAAGACCTGCAACCGGTCCTGCAGCAGGTGCAAATTCATCCATTTGATTCAAAATAACGTCCATCAAACAATCCCCATTCAGTTCAGGGCGCTTCATGCGATTCCCTTGTCTCTGCTATCCCTGCTGCGCCCGCTGCCGCCTTTTATTCCCGCTCTCCGGAACCTGCATTCAGTCTGAAACAGCCAGATCCTTTACTGCCGCGCCTTAACCGGCAGAGGTGGCGCTGGCGGCATTATGGGTGCCGCTTTTTTTGCCGGGGTGCAGGCCACATTCCTTGATTTCCGGATCCTCCCACCACCAGCGCCCGGCGCGAACATCCTCACCAGGGGTAATAGCGCGCGTGCAAGGAGCGCATCCGATACTCGTGTAACCTTTGTCGTGCAGAGCATTGTATGGCACATCGAACTGCTTGAGATACGCCCACACGTCAGCCTGACTCCAGTCCAGCAGAGGGCTGAATTTTTGCAGGCCGTTCTCGGCATCGAACTCCGATTCGGCCAGATCCTTCCGACTGGGCGCCTGGTCCCGGCGCAAGCCGGTAATCCATGCCTGCTTACCCCTCAAGGCCCGTCTCAATGGCTCCACCTTGCGAATGTGGCAGCACTTCTTGCGCAAATCCACGCTGTCGTAAAACGCATTGGGACCATTCTGCACCACGTACGCTTCCACTGCGGCAGTATCCGGAAAATAGACTGGAATCCGGCTGCCGTACCGCTCGGTAACCTGCTGCATGAGGTCATAGGTTTCCTGCGGAAGCCGCCCGGTATCCAATGTGAACATTTCGATATCCGGATAATGCCGCGCAATGAGATCGGTCAGCACCATATCCTCAGCGCCGAAACTGTTGGCGAAGGTGGCAGGCGAATGGTCTTTCCGCACCTTCTCCAGCAATGTTCGCGCCTCTGCAATTTTTTGATCCAGGCTCATGCCCCCAACCAGTTATTCCCAGTCAATCATTCATCGGGTTAATCAGACAGTCGCCGAGGAAGGCGCCCGTCCCAACGCGGATCTGACAGGAAGCGGCCTCGGCAGCGCACCCTCCAGATCGAGCCCGCGGTCGAAATCCAGGCAGAACTGCGCGACCTCCATCGTCCACGTATCCAATTCGGCAAACCACTCGGTCAGGCGAGCGTCATTCAACTCTTCCGCGGGGCTCGCGAAATCTTCTGCGAATTTGGCCAACGACCGGGACAACTGCGGTTTGGTGGGCAGCAAACGTCGGAATTCCTCCGCTAAACTCGACAGGTCGTCGCGCTTCTCACCGCCAATCAGTTCCAGCGTGCCTTGTGCGAGCAAGCGCGCAATCTCTTCGGCGCACCCAACAGAATCGGCAAATTTCAGTTGAAACTTGAGCGCATCCCGATAATTGCGCTCATGTGCCGCTTCGAAAAAGCTCGTACCAGTCCTTGTTTGCACTATGCCGGCACACTCACCCCCGCCCAATTGCAACACCTTGAAATCAGCCTTCTGGCCATGATCGCGTAGAACAGATTCCACTTGTTCGGGCTTGACCTCCACCAGATCCGCCAGCAGATCATTGAAATAGGCCTTATCCTTCCGATGCGCCCAGGAAAAGAATGGCTCATCCGCCTCACGTGTGGCTGAAAAAGCCGATTGCACACGTTTCACCGCCTCCTCGATACGCGCTGTCGGTATCGATGGACCTTTGAACGCCAGGGCGCCGCGCGCCATCCCATTACCACCGAAATGCATCTGGTAATGAGGCACGAGTTTGCCGTGCATACGCTTGCCTTCACCGTAGATACCGATATCTCCCGCTTCCGGCTGCGCGCAGCCGTTATGACATCCTGATACCCGTATCTTCAGGTCGTGCTCGCCCCCGCTCAGTTTGGGGCCCACGATCGTGCTGGAAGTAATCCCCAAACGGCACGTCGATGTTCCTGGACAGGCCACTACATCATCGCCTGCCTTCGGCACTCCCAGTCCCAATGCAGCAAGAGCAGCGCGCAGGGGCTCGATTTTAGCTTCGGGTACGTCGGACAGGAACATGTTCTGATCCTGGCTGGTGCGGATATCGGGCAACTCGAAGGTGTCGCAGATATCGGCAAGGGCGCGCAATTGGCTTGCGGTCAGGTTGCCCATCGGCACGCTAATGGGGAATACATAGTAGCCTGCCTGTTTCTGCGGAAAAATGCGGCGGGGAGCGCCAATGCCCGGCGCTTCCCCATCCTTGCCGGGGCTCCATTCGCCTTTGGGGTAATCAATGTTTGCCAGTGCCGATTTGGTACGCACCAGCTCTTCGCGATATTTTTCGACAAACCCTTCAGGACCGAATTTGTCCACCAGAAACTTGATTCGCGATTTCGCACGTTTGGTACGATCCGAATAGCGGTTGTGCAGTTGAATCACTGCTTCCATCACCGCCAGCAGGTCCTTCTCCTCGATGAATTCTTCTACAACGATAGCTTCATGCGGCTTGTGGCCGAGACCACCGCCCGCGACCACCTTGAAGCCGAAGCGGTCCCCATTGCGTACCGCGATGACGCCGAGATCATGCATCATCCCCTGCGCACAATCAGCCTCGCACGCTGACAGGCTGATCTTGAATTTGCGCGGCATCTGCTGCGTCAGGGGATTGCGCAGCATATGCCGAACCGTTCCCTCCAGGTGACGGGTGACGTCGGTATGCTGGCGAGGACACACCCCCGAAAGCGGACAAGTCGTTATATTCCGTATCGTATTGCCACAGGCTTCGCGGGTGGTCAAGCCACCCTCCGCCAGGTGGCGCAAGGTTGCCGGCGTCTGTTCCAGGGGCACGTAATGCATCTGGATATCCTGGCGCGTGGTGATATGGACCACATCATGCCGAGAGAATTTCTCCAGGGCGGAGGCGATCGTTCTCAGTTTCGGTGCGGATACCCTCCCTCCGGGCAGCTTGATACGCACCATGTTGACCCCTTCCTGCCGCTGGCCGTAAATCCCCATCTGCAGGCGACCGGCAGTAAAGCGCGTAACATCCATTTTCAGATCGCGATACTCCTGTACCGACTGATCGTATAAAGCTATTTCCCCGTCATTTGCGAGGTTATCCAGATAACCCATTTACATCCTCCCCTATTCCACTATGTATGCCATACCCCACCACCTCTCCTCACTTCACCCACGCATGCGAGGAGCAGGAAACCGCGCATAATGCATCGAAAACGTGATAATAGCAATGAACATATATATCGCAAAAGAATATTATGTTAGATTAACATAACCAAACATTATTTAGATTACGACTCATGAAATTGCAGCAATTGCGTTATCTATGCGAAGTCGCTAACCAGGGGTTGAACTTATCCAAGGCGGCAGAAATTCTCCATACCTCCCAGCCTGGCATCAGCAAGCAGATTCGCCTGCTGGAAAACGAACTGGGGGTGGATATTTTTGTACGGAACGGCAAGCGGGTGGTTGAAACCACGCCGCCCGGCCGGGCGATTCTCGAAATTGCCGAAAGAATGTTAAGAGACGCAAAAAACCTGAAGCAGGTGGGGCAGGAATTTGCCAATGAAGCCAGCGGCTCTCTGACTATCGCGACGACCCATACACAGGCGCGGTATGCGCTGCCTTCCGCAATCCAGCATTTTACCGCACGCTACCCCAAGGTGCGACTGGTTTTACGCCAAGGCAATCCGACACAGATCGCTGAACTGGTCACCTCCGGGGTGGCTGACATAGCAATTGCCACAGAAGCGATCGAACTATTCAGCGAACTCGTCATGCTGCCCTGTTACCAGTGGAACCGCTGCGTAATCGTTCCGGCCAGGCATCCGCTGCTCAAACTCAAGGAATTGACACTGGAAGCGATCGCCGAACACCCGATCATCACTTATGATTTTGCATTTACCGGCCGCTCGAAGATCAATCAGGCATTCGATGCAAAAGGCCTGGTCCCCAATGTCGTGCTCACGGCGATTGATGCGGATGTCATTAAAACCTATGTGGAACTGGGGCTGGGAATCGGGATACTGGCGCAGATGGCGTTTGAGCCTTCACGCGACAGGCATTTGAGAGCCATCGACGCCAGCCACCTGTTCGAACCCAGCACGACACGCATTGGTATCAGCCGCAACAGTTATCTGCGCAAATACGTGTATGATTTCATCGAAATGTTTGCCCCACATCTTGATCGGGCAACCGTTGCGGCGGCCATGACGGAACGGCCATGAATGCGATCCAACCCCTGCCCGATCTTCTCATCAGCCAGATTGCAGCGGGAGAAGTCGTTGAACGCCCCGCTTCGGCACTCAAGGAACTACTGGAAAACAGCCTCGATGCGGGGGCAACCGAAGTAACGGTGCAGCTTTGCCAGGGCGGCGTCAAACTTGTGCGGGTAGCAGACAATGGAGCGGGAATTCCCGGAGAAGATCTGCCCCTTGCACTTGCCCGCCACGCCACCAGCAAGATAAGGACTCTGGAGGATTTGCAGAATGTGCCAAGTCTGGGTTTTCGCGGTGAAGCGCTTGCAAGCATAGCTTCCGTTTCCAGACTGGCTCTGGTAAGCCGCAGTGCGGGAGATAAGCATGCTTGGCGGATAGAGGCGGAAGCAGGACGACTCACCCTGCCTGAGCCTGCTGCATTCGCCCAGGGAACAGCCGTGGAAATGCGCGATCTCTACTTCAACACTCCTGCCCGGCGGAAATTTCTGAAAACAGAAGCTACCGAATTTGCGCATTGCGAGAGCGTGTTCAAGCGTATTGCTCTGTCACGACCTGGCGTCGGTTTCACCTTACAACATAACAGTGTAGTACGCAGCCATTTGCGGACAGCGGATGCAAGGTTGCGCATTGCGACAGTATTAGGAGATGAATTCAGTCAGGCCTCGGTATTCGTCGATGATCAGGCAGCAGATCTACGGTTATGGGGCATGGCCGCACTTCCTGCCTACAGCCGATCTTCCGGTGATGCCCAATATTTCTTCGTCAATGGGCGTTTCGTGCGTGACAAACTCGTTGCTCACGCCCTGCGCGAAGCCTATCGCGACATCCTCCATCTGGATCGGCATCCGGCATTTGTACTATTCCTGGAAATAAATGGTGGCGGTGTGGATGTTAACGTGCATCCAGGCAAAACAGAGGTGAGATTCCGTGATCCGCGTGCACTCCATCAATTCATCTTCCACACGGTTGACAAGGCTCTGGCCATGCCGCACTTGACGAGTGGAGCAGCAGTAACTGTAGCCGGAAAACTTCCTGAATTCACCCGGAAGGCAGCCGGAGAAGTACCCGGTGCGCCTCCCGCTTATTCCCGGCAGGACGCGATTCCTTTTGCCTCGGCGCCGCCTCAGATAAAAGCGGCTCAACCGCAGGCGTTCTACCAGGTGCTTTTCGGTTCCGGTTCCGAGGCCAGCGCTCGTCAAACGGGATATCAGGCTAGGTTCAATGAGCAATCTGCCTCTATGGAGCCGGAAGGGGCTATTCGGGAGCCAGAAATCCCGCCATTGGGGTTCGCGCTGGCGCAGCTTCTCGGCGTCTACATCCTGTCGCAGAATGAAAGAGGCCTGCTTATCGTGGATATGCACGCCGCGCACGAACGCATCCTGTACGAGAAACTCAAGTCGGCACTCGACAACCACACGCTCTCCATGCAGCCCTTGCTGATTCCGGCCACATTTCGGGCAGATAGCCAGGATATTGCTACGGCGGAAGAAAACAGTGCTGTTCTGCATGAAATCGGTTTCGAGATCTCCCCGTTCTCACCGACGATGCTCGCGGTACGAGCCGTACCTGCCGCGCTCAAGGATGCCGACGTGGTCACGCTCGCGCGTGACGTGTTGAACGAAATCCGGGAATTTGGAGGGAGCCAGGTACTCGTCGGCAGGCGAAACGAACTCCTCGCCACGATGGCCTGCCACGGAGCGGTTCGGGCCAACCGCAGCCTGAGCATTCCGGAAATGAATGCACTGCTGCGGGAAATGGAAATAACCGAACGTTCCGGTCAGTGTAATCACGGCAGGCCGACATGGTTTGAGATCAGCCTTGCTGACCTGGATAAGATGTTCATGCGTGGCAGGTAAGAGAATGGCTTGCACGATTATCACCGGGAAGGTCCGAAATGATTGCACCGTTAATCCGCTGCACCTGTCTCTGTCTGTCGTTGCAGTCATTGTTACCTTTACCCAGACGCTCACACCCGATTGCTTACACCCGATGATCCCATGACGAAAATCCGGCTTTTAGGCGGCATCTCGCCAGACCACTTCCTGCGGGATCATTGGCAGAAAAAACCATTGCTGATACGCGAAGCCTTGCCGGATTTCAGAGGGCTGCTGGATGCGACTGAGCTTATCGACCTGGCCTGTCAGGAGGATGCGCAGTCGCGTCTGGTTACCCGCAGAAACGGCCGGTGGGAGGTAAGGCATGGTCCCTTCGCGCCTCGCACTTTCGTACGCTTGCCGAAGAAAGGCTGGACTCTGCTGGTGCAGGACGTCAATCACTTCTTTCCGGCGGCGCGTGAACTGCTGCTGAAATTCAACTTCATTCCGCATTCCCGTCTCGACGATCTGATGGTCAGCTATGCTCCCGAAGACGGAGGCGTGGGACCGCACTTTGACTCCTACGACGTTTTTCTGCTGCAAGGGACAGGCCGCAGACGCTGGCGGATATCGGACCAGAAGGACAGAACGCTGCTGGCCGCCGCGCCGCTCAAGATTCTGCAGGATTTCAGGCCGGAGCAGGAATGGGTACTGGAACCGGGCGATATGCTGTATCTGCCGCCCGGCTACGCGCACGACGGCGTGGCGGTGGAACCCTGCATGACCTACTCCATCGGCTTTCGCGCGCCAACCTATCAGGAGCTCGCGACACAGTTTCTCGTTCATCTCCAGGATAGCTGCGAAATGGCGGGCATGTACGAGGATCCGGATCTCAGGATTCAAACCCATCCCGGACGAATCAGTTCCGCGATGCTGGACCAGGTTAGCGCGGCGCTCGGCAAAATCGAGTGGGACAACGTGGAAGTGGAACGTTTTATCGGTATGTATTTAACCGAGCCCAAACCTCACGTTTTTTTTACGCCTCCCCCGGAGCCGATATCCGAACGGGAGTTCGCGCGTCGGATAAGAAAGGGGAAACTGCAACTGGATCTGAAAAGCCGCATGCTCTTCAGGGCAAACAGGATTTTCCTGAACGGAGACGTATATGAAGTTGGAAAAACTGCACAACGGATATTAGGAGAGCTGGCCGATCGCCTTGCCTTATCTCCTGTGAAGGATATCGATGCCGAAGCACAGGCACTGCTTTATCAGTGGTACCTCGATGGTTACGTTTATGTTGAAGATATCGAAGCAGATTGATCAAAACCAGGAATCGATAATAGAGAAATGACCTGAAATTATCAAACCGACTGGCAGGTGAGTAGATCCATGAATTCCGGGCTCCGTTACCTTATCTGTTTAGCGGTCGGGTTATTGAGCCTGCTTTTACCGGGCTGTCGATCCAGTCATGAGCCGCCAAAATCGAGCCAGACCTCCACGAATGATGAAGTAATACTTGGCGGTGATTCCCCGAAACGCAAGTACATCAAGGACAAACCGTCGAACCGATCCGACGCCCGCTGATGGAGCCCGTCACAGGTAAAATAGTTTACGGCGAGAGCAATACCGCACGCATTTCCTCCCCTGTTTCCGGCAGGGTGACAGCAGGCGCAATTGCCGCGCTGGGCGACCAGATCCACAGTGGCGACACCTTAGCAGAGATCGACAGCCCGGAGTTGGGACAGGCGCAGTCCGCCTACAGAGATGCAGTAGCCGATCTCAAACTGGCCAATCTGGGCGCGGATAATCTGCGCCTCGATAACCGCTTCGCTTTACATTCGCCGATTTCAGGGATAGTTACCGAGCGTAATATCAACCCCGGCATGGAAGTAAGACCCGATCTGCCCACGCCCCTATTCGTCATTTCCGACCTGGATCAATTGTGGGTCCAGATGGATATTTTTGAAAAGGATATCGGATTGATCTATGTCGGCACTACGGTATTGCTGGAGGTGCCGGCCTATCCGGGAGAGGAATTTAAAGCGACAGTCGGCTATATCAGCAAGGTGGTGGATGAAACACGCGAACTGTAAAAGTGCGATGCATTGTACCCAATGTGGAAAGAAGACTTTTGCCCGCGATGTTTGCCCGCCTCCCGGTACTGAGCAATATTGACGATTTATCGATCGTCGTTCCGCTGGACGCCCTGTTTGTCGAGGATGAATCCGACTGGGTATATGTGAACGCGGGTGACTATCACTATCAGTTGCGCCCGGTCAAAGTAGGGCTCCGCCTCAAGGATCGCGCGGTCATCCTTTTCGGCCTGAAGCCGGGTGAGCGACTCGTGGTAAACGGCGCCTTGATGCTGCGCGCCGAGCAAAAGACAGAGCAGCAAGCCAAAAAAGGCAGGCAGTGATTCACAGAATCATTGCGTTTGCCTCCAGCAACGCTTGCTGATCAGTACTGCCCTGCTGCTCTTCATTATCGGTGTTCTGTCTTTCGAGTGCCTGCCGCATTGATCGTGCCTTTTTCCCTGATTGGAAGGCTCGTGGCATTGCTGTTGACAGGCATACACTTAAGTGTATCGGCAGCGAGCGGATTCATCGCTCTTTTCGGCATTGCCGTGCAAAATGTTGTTATTCTCCTATGGCAAATCAATCTGATGCGACAGGAAGGCGTTCCCGTGCAGGATGCAATCCTGCAAGGTTTCCTCAGGCGGCTGCACCCTGTGGTGATGACAGCCCTGATGGCGATGCCGGGTTTGTTGCCGGCGGCCCTGTCGGCAGGCGTCGCTTCGGAGATGGTCAAGCCTTTTGCGGTCGTGATCATCGGTGGATTACTTACTGCGACACTGCTGACCTTGACCATGCTTCCCGCCCTTTATCGCACGATCGAAGAATGGGCGTAACCGGAAGCCTCTTCATGCAAGAAATCCGTGCCTATATCCAGCCATTCATGCTGCCAAGAGTTACCCAGACATTACTTAAGATACCTGGCTTCCCTGGCATGAATGTATCCGACCGCGAGGGATTCGACGGAAGCGCGACGGATATGGTTTTACCCCTTATACCCCAAAAAAACGCATTGAAATATTTGCACCTGACGAATTGGTAAAAATTATATTTGATACCCTGATACAAGCAGCAAATACTCATCACTCCGATGCAGGAAAGGTCTATCTCATCGAAGTCAGCAAAACGAGAGAATAAACGCGGGGCAAGCGGGAACTCGAGTTAATGCAAGAGCGGAGTCAAACCACTTTCACGTCATCCCCATCATTTATGCGACCACCGATGCGGCTACCTCTGGGCATGGGGCATTTCTCCCAGGACAAAGAAATGCAATCTGCGGGCTCTCTGAGTTCCATTCCAGTTAAAAATGGATATCTCAGCCAATCCCTCAGTGAGAACCAAAACCATTACGGGGAATGACGTAAGCACAATGACTAGACAATATTTCCTAATTCTGCTATTAAAGTAATGGCAATTCTGCTATTACGATAGGTGCTGCTAGATGGTGGTCCGCTCAGATTTGAATGGCCGAAACGCTCTTGTAATTTACCCATGATTTGTTATAAACCTTATAAGGAGATTAAAAAAATGAAGTACTCGCTCCTCGCTGCCGCGTTGGTGACACTGACATTTTCCGCCTGTGATCAAATGAAGGAGCACAAGGCGGGAGAAGGAAAACCCGGCCAATATCCACCCAGCCTCTGGGAGAAACGTGAAGGGCAACTTAGCGATGCGGATATTGAAGCGGCCCAGAAAGAAGGTGCCGGGACGGAGACAAAGAAAGATGAACCACCGAAAGACGAGGCAAAGTAACAATACGCCTAACCAAGCATTAAAAAAGGCCGTCCCCCGGGACGGCCTTTTTTAATGACCTAGATCCAGGTTCCGTTGTATTTCCGTTCCAGGAAGAAAAGGACCAGAATAAGGGGATTTGAATCCTCAAACGCTTCTGTTAAACTATCGTTTTTGTACTCTATAGGATGATTGAATAATGAAATACTCACTCCTTGCCATTGTCTTGGCGGCAGTTATGCTGTCCGCTTGTGAATACAAAAAACATCCTATGGATAAACCGCCTCCCTCGGCAATGGCCGAACGCGACTCAGCGCCCGATTTTAGCGAACTTGATAAAGAAGAACCTGCTGGCAATGCACCAGCACCTGCCGGTGGTGATACTAAGCAGGAAGCCCCGGCACAATAACCAATAACGGCAGATAACAAGTAATCAAGTAATTTTCGTCAATCGAGAAAGTGCAATCCGTGAACTCGATAACTCGATGCTTCAAGAGGCAGGAAATTTCGATTGAATGGAAATTTTTTACTATATAATATGATTCCCGTCATATCTATTTCATTTTACTAAGGACGCTCGACAATGAAACTTTCGCTTCTCGCCGCCGCTTTGATGGCAGCACTTGCTCTTTCCGCATGCAAGAGACCGGAACAGGCTTTGCCTGCCAATTCGACAACCTACGGTACCCGCACTGAAGAAGGTACAACTCTGGATCAAGAGCGTGGCGACAAGACTTCAGCAGCTCCAGCCGGTGAGTCAACCGCTGCAGCCGCTGGCACAAGTCCGGATGATGAATATTCCGGCCAGGCTGTTCTCCCTGGGCATAAACTCGACGGCAACGGCAATCCTTTGCCAGAGGGACAAAGCGCAATACCGGAAGGGCACTAAGCCCAGGTATCAGGCAAAAAAAACCATCCCTTCGGATGGTTTTTTTTTGCTCCAGATATTCCAGATATTCGAGATCCCCGGGTGACAGGAGCAGGCGAACGGCACTTGCCTGTTCGCCTGCTATCTTTCCCCACCGCTTATCAGCGATCCTATCCTCCTTATTCTCCTTGTCTCTTGAAGCAGACAGACATTCCGAGGTAGAATGTCGATTTCATAATTAACTATTAAGAGGGAATAAATGATAAAACTCTCGCTTCTGGCTGCCACCGTGGTACTGACAATGACGGCTTGTGGCAAGCCGAACCAAGCGCTTCCCGAGCAGGAAAAGGAAAACTATTCGAAAATTATGTCTCAGGAATCTTCAGCCCCGAATCAGTCGGCTGCCACACCTGAAGCAGGCGCTGCCACAGGTTCCGACACTTCCTCAGACGAAGCTCCCAAGTAAAGTAAAACGCTTTATAGCGTAATAAACGAAGCCGTCCCAGGACGGCTTTTTGCTTTGCTGCTCCTGAGTTTTGCTGTTCCGTCAGAACAACTGGCGCCATCCAAAGCCCTCGCTCTGGGTAGCTACGCCAATCCAGGCTGCTTCACAGTTTAAAGCATCGCTCAGCATTCCCTGCACAAGCAGAGGTGTATTGTTCTTCTGGCTCAGATGGGCTGCTATGACATGCTGCAGGCGATTGCAATTGAGTCTGGCGAGAAGACCTGCCGAAGCAGCATTCTCAAGATGACCGAAACGCCCTCCCACCCTTCGCTTCAGGCTTTCCGGATAGTCGCTGTTTGCCAGCATCCGGGCATCATGGTTGCATTCCAGCACGAGAGCGTCACAGTCACTCAGGACCGCCTCGATATGGGGAGTCGAGCAACCTGTATCAGTCAATACGCCCAGTCGCAGCGAACCGTTTCCAAACACGAATTGCGCAGGCTCCTGTGCATCATGCGGGACCGGGTAAGGCTCTACCTCAATGTCCCCGATGGAAAAACGCTGGTAACCCTCTATGATATTGACTCCTGGCAATTTCCCGAACGCTTTTCCCGCACTGCGCAACGTGCCATGTGTCAACCAGACAGGGATGCCGAACTTGCGTGCAAACCGGGCAACACCGCAAATATGATCGCCATGCTCATGGGTTACGACAACCGCATCTATCGTGTCCGGTTCGAGACCAAGCCGGGCGAGGCGAATAACGGTTTCCTGGAGCGTAAAACCACAATCCAGCAACAACCGGGTGTTCCCTGCTTCGACTACCAGAGCGTTGCCCTGCGAACCACTTCCCAAGCAGGCAAAGCGCATGCTCATGAACAAGAAAAATTATGAGAGATAACAGAAAGGAACAGGTACATATTTTACCCGTTCCAGATCCCAACAGTAATGCTATCTGTTCTGATCCTGAATTTATTACTCCCCTTCTTCTTTTCCCCTTGCGCTCGGCTTGGCTGTGGCGCGCGATCAGCGACCGTCGAAGCATATTCAATACAGATGAAGGAACCGCTGAACAAATCACTCCAGGGGGAAGTGGCGGAAGAATCTGTCAGGTGCTCAGGCGGGGAGATCAAGGATTACAAGCAGATTCGCCGGCATTGGGCCGGCATGGAGTTGGTTTAAGCCGACGGTTTCCGCTCAACAACAATTGGGATATTTCGTTTGCCGGGAGCGGAGGTGAAAAGTAGAAACCCTGCACTTCGTCGCAGCCTCTTCCTTTCAGGAAATCAAATTGTTCGGCGGTTTCCACACCCTCCGCTACTACTCTCACATGAAGGCTGTGCGCCATATCGATGATTGCAGTCGTAATGGCGGCATCGGCGGAATTTGTAGTGATCTCCTGGATAAAAGAACGGTCGATCTTTAACACATCTATTGGAAACCGTTTTACGTATGACAAGCTTGAATAACCGGTTCCAAAGTCGTCGATCGAGATCTGGATTCCCAGCACCTTCAACCTCTGCAGAATACTTACTGTCTTTTTTGCATGCGTCATCAAAGAGCTTTCCGTCAGTTCCAGTTCCAGCAGATCGGAATCAATGCTGTTTTCCCGCAATGCCCTTTCCGTCTGCAATTCGAATTCGAGCAGTGCGGGCTGGATACCGTTGGCCTGAGTTGCCCGAATAACATCCTGGTTCAAAGTGCTCCGCGAAAACTGTCTTCCCGAGACATTGACCGAAACCGGGATTTCTCCTATCCCCGCATGCCGCCACTCCGCAATCTGCCTGCATACGCTCTCGATTACCCAGGCGCCCACTTGGGTAATCAACCCGGTCTGTTCGAGTGCCGGAATGAATTCCAGCGGCCCCACCACGCCATGTTCGGGCCGTTTCCATCTCAGGAGGGCTTCCATGCCGGTGACCCATCCGCTGGAGAGATCCACCTTCGGCTGATAATGCAAGACGAACTCATCCCGATCGAGCGCCTTCCGCAACGCATTTTCCTGGTCGAGTTTCTCGATTGCGCGGGCATTCATTTCCGGCGTAAAGAAGCGGTAAGTGTCCCTGCCTGCCGTCTTCGACCGGTACATCGCAATATCTCCATTTTTTACGAGCGTATCGGCATCGATCGAATCTATCGGGTACACACTGATTCCAATGCTCGCTGTTACCGTGACCTGGTGACCCTGTAGATCGAAGGGTTGGCGCAATGCTTCCCTGATCTTGCTTGCAACCACGCCCGCATTCCCCAAACCGTCAGCGCTGACAATAATGCAACCGAATTCATCTCCTCCGATGCGCGCGATGATATCGGTTACACGCAGGCATTCCAGCAAACGAAGACTGAACTCACGCAGCAGTTCATCTCCCAGCGCGAAACCCAGCGTGTCATTTATATTTTTGAAGTTATCAATATCGAGAAACAGTACTGAAACGATCCGGTGATTCATTTCAGATTGTTTGATTACCTTGCGGAGTGACTCATAGAACAGGACGCGGTTGGGAAGATGCGTAAGCGCGTCATAATGGGAAACCTGCAGCAACTGCTGATCAGCCTGCTTGCGGTGGGTGATGTCATCCATTACACCCACGATTCGATGCACGCCGGTTGAATCCTTGATCGGGAAAGTGCGCGAGTGGACCCAGCGTATCGACATATCTGGTAATAGCAAGCGGTAATCATGATCCACGCCCCCGAGCGGCAGATCTGCCGCTTCGCGCAAGACACGTTCCATGTCTTCCGGATGCACAGGTTCGAAAATCGTTTCCAGCTTATCTCCCTGGACAACCCGCTGCCCCGTCATTTTCTCCCACTCAGGATTAATATAGCGAAAGGTTTTGTCATGGACATCCCAGATCCAGAAGACCTGGGGAAGATTACCCGCAAGCTGATCAAACAAATCTCCAGTTTCCGGGGGAAAAGTTTTTTCCCCTGGCACGACTTCACTGCGCACAGCAAATTTCTGCAGCTTTTTCTGTAACTGCCTGATCTCAAGCACGTCGTGAATATGGGTCAGCATCTGCAGACGGTCAAAAGGCTTGGTAATAAAACCTTTTGCGCCTGCCTGCAAGGCTCTCTCCTTATGCTGCGGCTGGGCAGTGATTACCAGGACGGGAAGAGCAGAACGCTCACCTTGAGATTCAACCTGAAACCCGCTTTCATATCCTGCTTCCGATTCTATTTGCGCTTCTATTTCTCTCAAACATTCCATCACCTGAAATCCATCCATTCCCGGCATCATCAGATCGAGGAGAATGAGATCGTACCGATTGGTGCGATGAAGATCGCACACTTCCCAAGGATTCATGGTGCAGGCGATTGAAGTGTAACCCGCGCTCGAAAGCATGCCGTGAAGGAGCTCGACATTACCTTTCCGGTCGTCGACCACTAAAATCCGGGCGTTAAGAATATCGGCAGAAGACGTCATCGAATTTTCCGTTTTAATATTTGTTTAATGCTGGCGCCGTCCATGGCTAATAAATTTTTGTTCCGATTCTCAACCCAATCTGTTGCTTTGCATATAGCATCGCTCGTCCGCTTGCATGCCAGATTGATTACCCGGATTTACCCCTTATGTAGATGGGGGCGAAGACGCCGCATCATAATCCTGTTCACACCACCCTACAACATCTGTGAAAGGTGGAAATACCACAGGACAAATACCGCAGGACTCTCAATACATCAGAACCGATACCGAAACGCCGCACTTTAAAAATAAGCAGGATCTGTGCCATCCGCTTGACCTCGCCATGCAGGCCGTTCTTCACAAACGACAGTCAAATCGCTGTAAAATTTACCGATACCCCTGAAGGCAAATGTACTATCATGCCAAACTTTCTGCGCTCACCTGGCGGTAGCTGTTAATATACCAATCAAATATGACCCCGGAAATCAGGACTGAAAAATGCTGGATAACATGATGGCATTTCTGGCTCATTGGGGCGTCACATCGCTCTCGCTATGGATAGCGAGCCTGATGTTTCAGGGGATTTCATTCAGCAGTAAAAAATCTCTGTTCATATCCGCCTTGCTGTTGGGCCTGGTCAATGCTGTCGTGAAACCAGTCATCATCATTCTGACCATCCCGCTGACATTGATCACCTTTGGCTTTTTTTTGCTGGTTATCAATGCCCTTATGATGATGCTGGTATCGGCACTCGTGCCCGGATTCAGGATTTCCGGATTCTGGACTGCCTTTTTTGCAAGTATCGTTGTCACAGTCGTCAGTCTGTTCATCGGCACGATGGTATTTCAACCCGAAAAGAATTATTTCGAGATGCCCACTCAGCAAAAAGGCGTGATGATCTGAGAGCAATAAACCAAAGTTCGCGCCCTCACTCTCGTATATTGATAAAGACTCTGAGCAGATCCTGGGGGGACGCATTTCTGTATTAGTCATGAGCCCATCCTGATTCTTGCAATATCCAGCAAGGGCGACAAATCCCTGGCACTATGACTCCGATCGTAAGGCAATATGCCAAGCAATGGACAGTCAAGCCGCCGCTCCAGAGCCAATACATTCTCCTCGAAAACCGTCATTTCGGGATCGATCCGGTTTGCCACCCATCCCGCCAGGGGGACTTGGGCTGCTCGAACGGCATGAGCCGTCAACAGTGCGTGATTAATGCAGCCAAGCCGCATCCCGACCACCAGCAGGACCGGTAGACCCAAAGCCTGTACCAGCGCGGCGCTGTCCTCATGGTCGTTCAAGGGGACGAGAAACCCTCCTGCTCCTTCCACGATCACGATATCCGCTTTTTTTCTCAGCTCAAGGTGTGCCTGATGAATCACTTCAAGATCGATTTCAACGCCTGCCCTATCTGCAGCAATGTGGGGAGCAATCGGAGGAACAAGCGCATAAGGATTAATATGCTCGCGTCCCACGGAAACGCTGCTTGCCGCAGCAAGTAATTCGACATCAGGCCATGTCCCGTTTTCGCTTCCGGCTGCGACGGGCTTCATTCCCGCCACAGTTTTTCCCGCGGCAGCAAAGGCATGCAGCAGAGCGCAGCTCACGCGCGTTTTACCCACGCCGGTATCTGTCCCGGTGACGAAATACCCGCTTCCCATTCCCATAAGGCGAAATACCCTTATTCCAGACCGATGTGGCGGCGTGTTTCCGGTGTAAGAATGGATGTTCGAGACCCGGGTTTCCACGCATGGCCATACACCACTTCAAAAGTCGCTGGCAATTTCCCCCCTGAACGCAGCGCCTCATAATGGCCGACCGCTTTTTGCCATACATTTTTTCCGGTCAGGCCGCGGGGCCGCGCCCCAGTGGCGTTATGGGCGCCGATGGCTTTGAGATCGCGCATCACACCGATTACTTCATCATAGGTCAGCGTAATATATTCCATATCCATAACCGGAGTTGCAAAGCCGCTATGCACCAGCATGTCGCCAATGTCGTGCATGTCCGTAAAGCGATTGACGTGGCTGTAATCATCCGCCTGGCGAAAAGCCTGCCGCAACTCTTTCAGCGTATCCGGCCCGAAAGTGCTGAACATGAACAAGCCGCCGGTTTGCAGGATACGCCGTATCTCGTCAAAGGTTTTTTTGAGATCATTGCACCATTGCAGTGTCAGGTTGGACCAGGCGAGACCGGCGCAGGAATCTTTCAACGGTAGTTGTTCGATATCGCCTGCGACATATCGGGTCCGGCTTATGCCTTGGTTGCGGCCCATCCCGAGCAGCTGGCGCCAGCGCGGGATTGTGGAATTTACTCGATGTCGAGCCTGCCAGTGCATTCCGGGTGCAATATCGATGGCAAGCATGGATGCATCCGGATAGCGTTCAAGCAGTTTACGCGTCCCATAGCCGGTGCCGCTTCCCGCATCGAGAACAACACCGGGTGTATATTTGATGTATTCAAGGCGGGACAACATCCGGTCGCACACTTCGCGCTGGAGAATCGCGGCCTGGTCATATAAGGGTGCAGCCCGTTCGAACGCCTTACGCACCCGGCGCTTATCGATGAAATGGTCGTGATTCACTGCAGGCTCATTTGAACTCATCTGTGAAGCGAACGATATTCGCAACGAATTTATCAGGATAGGACAGGAACGGCACATGACTGCAATTCGGTAGCATGACTAGCTCGGCATCCTGAAACTGCTGCTTCATCCATTCCGCTGCCTCAGGATAGGCAATAACGTCGTTCTCACCGTGTATCAGCAAAGCGGGTTGAACGATGCTTCGCAGCTTTCGGCGAAGGTCGTTCGCAAGCACTATCTGTAATCCCGCTTCCAATGCTTCCGGCTCTGGCACACTGCGCTCGAACAAAAGTCTTCGCATCTCGGGCAATACCTTCCCGGCATCTCCCCTTCCATTCACCTGCAGGGTAAGAAATCGCTTCATGGTGGTGCTGAAGTCTCGTTTGAGATTTTCCGCAAACGCCCTCAATGTCAACTCCTCCATTCCCCATTGCCAGTCCTTGCGTTTGACGAAGCTGGGCGTGGTGGAAGTCAATACGATTTTCTTCACGCGCGCCGGCTCGCGCAATGCGAGTTCGATTGCGAGTTGGCCGCCCAGCGACCATCCACAAATTACACAGCCGGGAGGCAGAACCTCCACCACCCTCTCGACCATGCACTCGCCGACATCAGTTTTTCCTCCCGTTTCATAAAGGGAGGGGAACCGGCTGAACCCATGGCCCGGCAAGTCGATGAGATGCACGCGGAAATGCTGCGCCAGAAATTCCGGGGCTTCCCCCCACATTCCGCTATGCATGGCCCACCCATGCAGTAGAACGAGATCAGGGCCTTCACCAAGAGATTCAACATAAAGGCTCACCTCGCCCATCCACCATCCCACATTGTATCCGCGAACTTCACCCTTACAAGGCGAATGTCATATCGGGTGTAAAGGTGCTGAGTCATTCTATAGTCATTCCATATCCCGGTCGATTTCCCGTAGTGCTGCGCCCAGTTGCACGACATCCTCTATATCATGTGAACTGGATAACGAGATGCGCAAGCGCGCTGCCCCCTGGGGCACAGTAGGCGGTCGAATGGCGGTTACCAGAATACCTTTCTGGCGCAACGCTTCGCTGACCTGCAGAGCCTTGGCATTCTCTCCCATGACCAGTGGCTGGATGGGAGTATCCGACGGAAGCAGTTTCCAGGGCAGGGAACGGCATTCCTGCTTGAGCAGCCCGGTGAGTCGCGCCAGTTTTTCACGTCGCCACGCACCGCTTCCGATCAGCTCCAGGCTTTTCAGCAAGGCATGAGACAGGAACGGCGGAGTCGCAGTGGTGTAGATGTAGCTTCGCGCACACTGAATGAGCATTTCGATGATTTCTCCCTGGGCGGCTACGAAAGCCCCAAATACACCTGCCGCTTTGCCGAGTGTCCCTATGTAGATAATGCGCGGCGAACTGATATTGAAGTGCGCCAGGCTCCCCCTCCCCTGATCGCCCAGCACTCCGAACCCATGCGCATCGTCGAGCAACAACCAGGCGTCGTATCTTTCACACAACTCCAGCAACTTTGGAAGCGGTACGATATCTCCATCCATGCTGAACACCGCGTCCGATAACACGAGTTTGCGTTTGGCTTGAGATGCGGCAAGCTGCCGCTCCAGAACAGCCAGATCCAGATGGGGATAACGGCTCAACCTCGCGTGCGATAGAAGCGCTGCATCGTTGAGCGATGCATGATTGAGTTTGTCCGCGAATATGGCATCACCCCGCCCGGTCAACGCTGTTACTACGCCTGCGTTTGCCATGTATCCGGTAGAAAACAGCAATGCCCGAGGATGCCGGGTAAAGGATGCTAGCGCTTCCTCCAGCAGATGGTGGGCCCGCGAATGCCCGTTGACAAGATGCGACGCACCTGCTCCCACCCCATACTGCGCCGCACCTTCGCAAACCGCTGCAATCAGTTCGGGATGATTGGCAAGACCGAGATAATCATTACTGCAAAATGCAAGGTATTCACGACCGTTTACCGTAACCCGAGGAGCCTGGGGACTCTCAAGTGTCAGGCGGTAACGATACAGGCTCCGGTTTTCACGGCTGCGCAGGTATTCGCGCAGGTCTTCACCCGGTTGATGGATTGAATCCGAGTCGTTGAGCATACGAGCAGAGGTTGCCCGATAAGATCATTTGCCGCAGGGTAGGGGAAAATAAAGGAGATCGGGGTGAAAAGTTGCTATATGGAATGCAGCCCCAGCCTGTCAAATAACGCTTTATCCCGCTCGGCTTCAGGATTGCCGGTAGTAAGCAGCTTATCGCCGTAGAAAATGGAATTGGCGCCAGCGAGAAAACACAGTGCCTGCATTGCATCCGGCATTTCTCTCCTTCCGGCTGATAACCTTACCATTGCCTTCGGCATGGTAATGCGCGCGGCCGCAATCGTGCGCACGAATTCCAGAGGGTCCAGCGCCTCTGTTCCGTGAAGCGGTGTGCCTTCAACCTGCACCAGATGGTTGATGGGAACGGATTCGGGATAAGGATCAAGATTGGCCAACTGGGCGATTAGTCCGGCGCGGGCGCGACGCGATTCGCCCATGCCCACAATGCCTCCACAACACACGTTGATACCCGCATGACGAACCTTTTGCAAGGTGTCGAGCCGGTCCTCGTAATCGCGGGTGGTAATGATCTCCCCGTAAAATTCGGGTGATGTATCGAGATTATGGTTGTAATAGTCAAGACCCGCCTCCTGAAGCTGTTCCGCCTGTCCTGGCTTCAACATGCCTAACGTCGTGCACGCTTCAAGTCCCAATGCTTTTACAGCCCTCACCATTTCCACCACGCTTTTCATATCCCGCTCCCTGGGACCGCGCCAGGCTGCGCCCATGCAAAACCGCGTGGCCCCCTGCGCTTTGGCGGCTGCCGCTGCTGCTATCACATCTTCAACCGTGAGCATGTCCTGATTTTCCACATTCGTATGATAGCGCGCTGCCTGCGGACAATATCCGCAATCCTCGGGACAGCCCCCGGTCTTGACGGAAATCAGTGTGGAAAGTTGTACTCCGTTGGGATCGTGATATTGACGATGAACCAGTTGCGCCCGATGAATCAGATCGCTGAACGGCAGATCGAGCAGCGCTTCGACACGGCGAACGTCCCACCGCCGAAAATCAGCGCTGATGCCGGAAAGTTTGGCAGCGAAACTGTCGACTGCTTCGCCCGAAGGCGTTTCCATGTCAACGACACCGGAAGCTGATTGACTCATACCCTACCCTTCAATGTTTGACAATCGATTTGTCTGAACCCTGTTCACGACAGACGAACTGAAAGCCAAATGGCTCTCATTTTCCCGCCTCGTCTTCAGCAGCGAATGGCATAATCACAAATCGCGCCATTGTTGTCAATTTTTTCCTGAATTTTTTTGAACTACCGATCAAAAATAGTGCAGTCATTATTCGGGAGAAACTGCCTCCTCTGTGGAAGTGCCGCTGCTGAAGACCTTTGCACGCCTTGCTGGAACAGTCTGCCCTATACTTCACCGCAGCATTGCCCGATCTGTGCATTACCGACGGAGGAAGATCGCGTCTGCGGTGCTTGCCTTGCTCATCCTCCGGCCTTTGATCGTACGTTCGCCGCCGTGAATTATGCCTTTCCGATCGATGCGCTTCTCCACTCGCTCAAATACCGGACTAATCTTGCCCTGGCACCGGTCCTGGCAGATTTGCTGGTGGCGCAGATCGACAAGGCTGTATTACCGGATTTCATCATTCCGATGCCGTTACACCCGGTGCGATTGCGGGAACGGGGTTTCAACCAGGCGATGGAGCTAGGTCGGCAGATATCGAAAAAATCGGGCGTTCCCCTGCTGCCCGCGCTATGCCGTCGCGTCAGGGATACAGCCTCCCAAACCGGACTTCCATGGAAGGAGCGGGGAAAAAATATTCAAGACGCATTTGACTGCGAGGGAAAATTAAACGGAAAGCGTATTGCCATCGTCGATGATGTAATGACCACGGGCGCAACGTTGAACGAACTGGCAAGGGTATTGCGTAAATGCGGCGCGGTTCATATCAGCGCGTGGGTAGTTGCACGCACGCTTCCCGGCACTCTATAAAAACATGTAAGACAGAATCGATATGTTCGATGTAATTCTGTATCAACCCGAGATTCCACCCAATACCGGCAATATCATTCGCCTGTGCGCCAATACAGGCACTCGCTTACATCTGGTCAAGCCCCTCGGCTTTACGCTGGAAGACAAACAACTGCTTCGTGCCGGACTGGATTACCACGAATTTGCCAGTATCAGCGTGCATGCAGACTGGGTGGAATGTATGAACGAACTCGGGGACAGGGGCAGACGCTTTTTTGCGATTTCCACCAAAGGAAAACAACGCTATGACCTTGTTACCTATTCGCCTGGCGATGCATTTCTTTTCGGCCCTGAAAGCCGCGGCCTCCCAGCTGATCTGCTGGAAAATTTCCTTGAGCAGCACCGCCTTCGCGTACCGATGGCGGAGGGAAGCCGCAGTCTCAACCTGTCGAATGCTGTTGCCGTGATAGTCTATGAGGCGTGGCGCCAGATGGAATTCGCATAGCATTCGCGTAGCGCTGGATGAGTTGGGTGTACTCCTTCTCTATTGGCTTTTGATCCGCTCAATAGATTTCTGATTTCGGTTCACGACTGAGCAACGCTTCTACCGCCTGTCCAGCCGGAACACCGTCATCCAATATACTGCAAACACCCTTTGTGATGGGCATTTCAATGCCCATCAGGTGACTTAATCGCAATACCTCGCGGGCCGTTTGGACGCCTTCGGCGATATGCCCCAGTTCCTGCAGAATGTCAGGCAGGGAGCGTCCCGCTGCAAGCGCCAGCCCAACCCGGCGGTTGCGCGACAAATCCCCTGTGCAGGTCAGTATCAGATCACCCACCCCGGTCAAACCCAGGAAGGTTTCCATACGTCCTCCCAGTTTTAAACCCAACCGGGTAATTTCCGCCAGCCCACGCGTAATCAAGGCCGCGCGGGCGTTGTACCCGAACCCCATACCGTCGCAAATACCTGCGGCAATCGATATGACGTTCTTGACTGCGCCACCCGTTTCCACACCCACTACATCGGTACAGGAATAAACGCGCAACCGCGGGGCGTGCAATTGTGCGGCAACCTCTCGTGCGAATTCCCCATCCTCGGAAGCCAGAGTCAGGGCGGCAGGCAAGCCTTGCGCGACTTCAAGTGCAAAACTCGGTCCTGATAGGACGCCATATGGCGCTTCTCCGGCATATTCCTCCTCGGCCACCTGGTGAGGCAGCTTTGCCGATTGCGATTCAAATCCCTTGCATCCCCAAATTACAGGGACCTTTTTGCCGCTTGCTGCAATTTCCCGTAAAGTCTCACGCAAACCCGAAACCGGCACAACGATCAGGGCGAGGTCGGCATCCTCGACAGCCTCTTTGAGCTCTGCGCTCAACCGCAACGATGCCGGTAAAGGAAAAGCGGGAAAATAGCGGCGATTGATACGTTGTGAAACGAGATCAGCCAGATGCTGACGCCTGCGGGTCCACAATGTTACCTGGTGGGAAGAGGCGGTGCTTGCACAAAGACTGAGAGCCAGCGCGGTGCCCCATGCGCCGGCTCCCATCACCGCTATTCTCATGAGCCCCAGACCTGACTGGTCCTGACGTACCCGGTTTGACCGTCACGGTGCCGCACCCTCACCCACCCGTTGGCCGGGGGCTCAAGCCACTCCAGAATTACACCTTGCTGTACCTGGAACATCAGGGGCGAATTGGTAGTTGCCACCTGATAGACGTCCGCCAGTGGCGAGGTGACGATGATATAGCGCTTCTCACTCAGGGCTTTTTCTTCTACCCAGGCAAGCGCTCCCTCACTGTCGCGAACCTTTACCCATCCGTCGACTTTTACAATAGCCTCAACTGGCAGATTCCGGCTGGCCACATATAACTTCCCCGCTTTGAGTGACGGCGCGTCATACATTATTGCGACGTTGTCATTGATCGAATAAAACTCCAGCGCCGCAACGGCGAGCGATGGAAACATCGACACCGCCATTCCGAGAATAGCCAGTCCCCGGCCCAGTGAGGATGATATTTTCGATGCACCGCGCACAAGCCCCATTTTTATTTTAATGTGTGATTTGCTGTGTCTCTAGAGCTTGCGGGGCCGCCGAATTCTCCGCCTGCTGCTTTCTCTGGTAGTAAAGTGCCTCGAAATTCACTGGATTCAAGATGACCGGATGAAATCCCGCGCGCGTCACAGTATCCGAAACCGCCTCGCGCAGGTAGGGGAAGAGAATATTTGGGCATGCAATACCGAGCACAAGCTCCATTTCAGCTTCCGGGACATGACGAATCTGAAAAACACCACCTTGCTGTATCTCCACCAGAAACATCGTCTTGTCCTTGACCTTTGCGGTGACGGTCGTTGTCAACACGACCTCATACAAGGTTTCATCGATGCGCTCGCTCTTGCTATGCAGTTGGATGTTCACTTCAGGCGTCTCGCGCTCCAGGTATATTCTGGGCGCGTTTGGTATTTCAACAGAAAGGTCCCTGACATAGACCTTTTCGATGCTGAAAACCGGTTGCTGCTGCTCGTTGCTCATGTCGGATTCCAAAGAATGATAAAACTGTGAATCAGGTGAACATTAATCCGAAACCATAATCCCCGGAAATAAAAACTGTTCACAAAAAGGTGTTCCCATCCTGCTCAAACTTGCTGCAACCCTCCTCCCTGCCTCGCCCTTTTCGAGAGGCAACTCACGTTGCGAGGAGCTTTGCCAGCCCTTCACTGCGGTCAAGCTTCGCCAGATCGTCATAACCGCCCACGTGCATATCACCAATATAGATCTGGGGAACCGTGCGGCGTCCCGTTTTCTCCATCATCTCCACTCGGCGCGCGGGTTCAAGATCCACCCGTATCTTTTCTATTTCCTCCACGCCCCTGGCTCGCAACAACCGTTCGGCCATGACGCAATACGGGCAGAAACCGGTGGAGTACATCAATACCTTTGCAGACCCCTCGCTCATTTTTTTATTACCGGCAAATTGGCCTGCTGCCAGGCATCAAAACCACCCGCAAGATTGTGCACGTGCTGAAAACCCTGGTTCCGCAGAAGGAAACCCGCCTTGCCGGTGGTATTAGCCCCACTGCGATGGATCAATATTACCGGCTTGTCCTTGAACTTATCCAACTCCTGCAACCGCTGTTCGAGCTTGTCGGCTGGAATATGCTTTGAATTGGGAACGTGTCCCGACTCATATTCGCTCCCTTCGCGTACATCCAGCACCAGCCCCTCCTTATAATTGATGAGCTGCACCGCTGCCATCGTATCCACTTCTTTTCCACGCCGCGAAACCAGCGGCCATAACAGCAGGATACCGCTCGCGAGGGCAGCAACAATCAGCGTAATGTTGTTCTGTAAGAATGATGACACAGCAAGTCTCCTAAAAATCCCTTTAGTCTCTGGCTCCCGTCTCTGGTTTCCTTGACTTTCGTAACCGATTATTCTATCAGAGACAGAAGGTGTACGGAATTCTCACGCTTCACTCCTTTTTCAGTCTTTGTTTCGCATGGTGGCTGTGCCCCAGAGCACGTGTGAAAGAATCCCGGGCAAGGCAAAGATGCGGGCAAGTTGTCCTGTAAAGCATCCTGCCGGTGGCAGGGATCAAGATATTCCGACGCGCCAACTACTTGCCCCAACCACTGCCCTAACCACTTCCTTCTGGCAGCTGGTTTCTGGCAGCTGGTCAGTTGCTCTGGCTGCTGCGGTAGTGTCGAAAATACGGTAAAATTTAAAGTTTTCCCATCGCGGAAAATATTATCTGCTCAAGAACATGAAAAAACTCGTTCTCCTGCGACATGGAGAAAGCACCTGGAACAAGGAGAATCGCTTTACGGGCTGGACAGACGTGGACTTGACTCCAAAAGGAGCGGAGGAGGCCCACAATTCCGGACGCCTGTTGCGGGAAGCCGGATTCACTTTCGATATCGCCTACACTTCGGTACTGAAGCGCGCCATTCGCACATTATGGATCGTGCTGGATGAAATGGATCAGATGTGGATTCCCGTCGAATTATCATGGCGGCTGAATGAGCGTCATTATGGCGCGTTGCAAGGCCTGAACAAACTTGAAACAGCAGTTGCATATGGTGAAGAACAGGTATTGATCTGGCGGCGGAGTTACGATATTCGCCCGCCTGCGCTCATCCCCGATGATCCCCGTTATCCCGGCTCCGACCCTCGCTACCGGAACTTGCCAAAGCTGGATATTCCCCTTACCGAGTGCCTGCGGGATACCGTGGCACGATTTCTGCCCTACTGGCTTGAAAGCATTGCCCCGCAGGTCAAAAGTGACAAAAGCGTGCTTATCACCGCGCACGGAAATTCGCTGCGAGCCCTCGTCATGTATCTCGATAATCTTTCCGAACAGGAAATCATGGAGCTCAATATTCCGACCGGCGTTCCACTCGTATATGAGCTTGACGACAACTTGAAACCGGTCCGCAGCTATTATCTCGGAGACCAGGCAAAAATCGAGCAGGCCATGCAGGTCGTCGCGAATCAGGGAAAAATTCTGCCCAACCTTTAACTTATGGTTTAATCTCTGTTTTTCCTGTTGCCGTACTTGCCGTGTCTGTTCTTTATAGCATACTCTCTGACTTCTGATCCGGCTGCCTTTTCCTTCTCATCCCACTGCTCGATGGCGTAGGATCCGCTCACGCTTGATACGTTTGAAAATTTCAGCCTCAATCCGTATTCGTCTCTGGCTCAAGGTCTGCCGCACGCTTATCCCTGCCTGCGCGCTGTTAATCTGGCAAGCACCTGTGGCCGCGGAGCCATCCGATAGTGAAGAGTTGAAACAACTGAGAAACAAGATCGAGACGCTGGAAAAGGAACTCACGGATACGGAAGGATACAGGTCCGAAGCGGCGGGAGCGCTGCGCGAATCGGAAAAAGCGATCGATGCCGCTAACCGGCGGCTTGCGGAACTCGCCAAGCAGCGGCGTGCAGCGAACAGCAAGCTTGGCCAGCTGAAAGCGCAGTCTGCCCAGATCAAGAAGGAAATAGCGGCGCAGCAACTGCAGTTGAGGAACCTGCTTTACGGGCTCTATATCGCCGGAGGCGGACGAAAAGAGTACTTGAGTCTCTTGCTGAGTCAGCGGAATCCTAATGAAATAGCCCGCAATCTCCACTATTACGAATATTTCTCACGCGCTCGCAAGGAAGGTATCGATGGCCTGCGTGCGAATCTTGAGAAGCTCAATACGCTCAGCCTCGCCAGCCGGGAAAAAAGTGCCGAGATCTCGGGTGTGCACGCACGGCACGCCGAGCAGAAAGTACAGCTCGAACAACAAAAAGACGGTCACGCGAAGCTTCTGGCAGAAATATCACTGCAGGCCGAAGAGCAGCGGCGCGAAATCAACCGGCTCAGACGCAATGAAGACCGTCTCACCAGGCTGGTGGAAAAACTTACCAGGATGCTTGCGAAGAAAAAGAAATTCGAGGCATCTGAAAAACCTTCCGAGCCAGGCGTACCCCCTGCTCCTGCCAGCAACAGCAGTTCCCCCGATTCATCGGAGAATGCGATGCCATTCACGAATGGAACGTCCTTCTCCTCCCTCCGCGGCCGCCTGAATTCACCAGTACGCGGGGAACTTGCGAACCGCTTCGGGAGTCCACGTGCAGATGGTGGCGTTACCTGGAAAGGGTTGTTCATCCGCGCCGCTGGCGGCGAGAGTGTAAAGGCGATTGCAAATGGACGCGTCGTATTCGCCGACTGGCTCAGAGGGTTCGGCAATCTGATGATTCTGGACCACGGCGACAGCTATATGAGTCTTTATGGAAATAATGAAGCGGTCCATAAGCGGGTGGGAGACGTGATCAATGCCGGAGAGACGATAGCCACAGTAGGCAATAGCAGTGGAAACTCCGATACCGGCCTATACTTTGAA
Organism: Nitrosospira sp. CT; assembly: GCF_059489795.1. NCBI lineage: Bacteria > Pseudomonadati > Pseudomonadota > Betaproteobacteria > Nitrosomonadales > Nitrosomonadaceae > Nitrosospira > Nitrosospira sp. CT. The sequence goes on along the minus strand of NZ_JCAHZJ010000050.1, from coordinate 38,685 downwards.
TTGCGCCATCAGGGCAAACCGTTTGACCCTTTGAACTGGGTCAGAATAAAATGATCTAAGCAACAATTTGACTTGTTTGGAGAATATTTAATGGGCGACAAAATGCGGCAGTTCGGCCTCGTCATTTTCGGTGCAATCACCGGCGTGATGCTGAGCCTCAATTTTTCTGCTGTTGCCGATAAGGAACCGCAGGGGGTCCTGCATCCCCTTCCGGTGGAGGAACTTCGCGCCTTCACAGAAGTGTTCGGCCGGATAAAAAATGATTACGTCGAACCGGTAGAAGACAAAAAGCTCATCACCGAAGCCATCAATGGCATGCTGACGGGCCTCGATCCTCATTCCGCCTATCTTGATGCAGATGCGTTCAAGGAGCTGCAGATTGGCACGCAGGGCGAGTTCGGTGGCCTGGGCATCGAAGTCAGTATGGAAGACGGGTTTGTCAAGGTCATTTCTCCTATAGAGGATACGCCCGCTTTCCGCGCCGGGATAAAACCGGGAGATCTTATCATCAAGCTGGACGATACGGCAGTCAAGGGTCTCTCGCTTACGGAGGCCATCAAGCGCATGCGCGGCAAGCCCGATACGCCTATTACCCTTACCGTCGTACGCAAGGGTGAGACCAAGCCGATTGTGTTCCCGTTGGTTCGCGCCGTCATCAGGATACAAAGCGTGAAGTCGAAAATGATCGAACCCGGCTATGGGTATATTCGTATCACCCAGTTTCAGGAACAGACGGGGGAAAATCTGGCAAAAGCGATAGATAAGCTTTTCAAGGAAAATGCCGGGTCGATGAAGGGACTGGTGCTGGACCTGCGTAATGACCCGGGCGGCCTGCTGAATGGGGCAGTGGCAGTATCTGCGGCCTTTTTACCGGAGGATTCTCTGGTTGTCTATACTGATGGCCGTAGCGAAGATGCAAAGATGAAACTCAAGGCCAGTCCTGAGTTCTATCTGCGCGATACGAAGAATGACTATGTCAAGCGGCTCCCACCGGGGATCAAGACAGTACCGATGGTGACGCTCGTAAACGGCGGCTCGGCTTCAGCCTCGGAAATCGTCGCCGGCGCATTGCAGGATCATAAACGGTCGATCGTGATGGGAACGCAAACCTTCGGTAAAGGTTCGGTGCAAACCATTTTACCGCTGGGGAACAACACAGCCATCAAATTGACCACAGCGCGGTACTATACGCCAAATGGGCAATCCATCCAGGCCAAGGGAATTACGCCTGATGTCATGGACGAGTTGGCAAAGGATGAAGTCGAGCGCCTGCGTGAAGCTGATCTCGATCGTCATCTCTCCAATGGCAAGGCAGAAGAGTCGAAACGGGAAGCGGAAGCAAAGGTAGTGCCGGAAGCTAAGGTGGCGCCAAAAACGGGAGTCAAGCCGGCCAAGCCCGAGAACGAAGAAGACAAGAGCAAGAAGCGTGAGTCACCTCCTGAATTCGGCTCCAGCGATGATCTGCTGCTGGTTCAGGCGATCAGCTATATCAAGGAAAATTCAGGCAAGCGGGCAACTGCAAAAATAGAAAACTGAGGCAACTCCTGAACATAAGGCAGCGAAAGAATCGAGGCGAAATGCCATAATTCTTCCGCTGCCTGCCTCCCTGCAAAGTCCACAGATGCTGTGCATAAGGTCGAGCACGTTTAGTGCATCGCCCCGCTTATTTATTACGCCCCCCACCTTTCCCCTATCTCCGGGAAATTCACATTGATACACTGCCCATCTGATTGCCTCGCATCTGTCCTTATGTCCCCGTATGCCTCACTTATGCCCGCTACTCCCATCTTCTGAAAAAGGGGGATATCCAGTAGCATTCCCGGACGGCGGCGAATCATCTTCCAAATGAATGACGATCAGTTGCTGCGTTACAGCCGTCACATCCTGTTGCCAGAGATAGGAATACAGGGTCAGGAAGCGTTGATCCGGTCGCATGTACTGGTAGTCGGCGCGGGGGGCCTCGGCTCCCCTGCCGCCATGTATCTTGCTTCGAGCGGGGTGGGAAGACTCACCATCTGTGACAATGACAGAGTTGACCTGACGAACCTCCAGCGCCAGATCATTCATGGTACAGACGACATCGGCGCCCCGAAAACACACTCTGCCAGAAAGACCCTTGCGAAAATCAATCCTGAAGTCGAAGTAATCGAACTGGACGAGCGCATGGATGAAAAAAGATTGCTGCAACTGGTCGGGGACGCCGATGTGGTCGTGGACGCGAGCGATAATTTTCCCACCCGCTATGCCATCAACCATTCTTGCGTCCTTCGCCGCAAGCCGCTCGTATCAGGTGCAGCCGTGCGTTTTGAGGGGCAAGTCGCGGTGTTCGATCGCAGACATTCGAACAGTCCATGCTATCACTGCCTGTTTCCAGCAGGTGGCGAAGATCAGGACATGCGTTGTGCATTGATGGGCGTGTTTGCGCCGCTGGTAGGAGTCATTGGCTGCATGCAGGCTGCGGAAACACTGAAAATTCTCACCAACACCGGCCAGACCTTGAACGGTCGCCTGCTTACGCTGGACGGTCTTGCCATGAAATGGAAATCGTCCGAACTGAGAAAGGATCCAGCATGCGAGGTTTGCGGAAACTGCGTAACCAGTGTTTAGCCCACGGTGTGATCGTGGAAGCCCGCCCTGCCCGCTCACATTCGCCTGAGCGCTGGCACCTGCAGCAGCCAACCAGCCCACACGATATCACCAGAGGGGGAATATCTTCCCTGCTGCGATTCCAGGTGGCCTGCTGATGCTGCCGTTTCAAACGATATTAAAAACTGTGGTTCGTTTGTACCACAATATGGTTTTAATCGAGAATGACCCAAATGGCAAAAACTGAGATCGTACGCGCCCGGATTGACGCGCAAGTGAAAGAGGAAGCAAGCCGCATTCTAGAACAAATGGCCTTACCCCTTCGGATGGAATACGCATGTTTCTGACCAGCGTCGCCAAGAAAAAGGAACCGCCGTTTCATCCGTTCGATTTTTTTGAGCCGAACGCTGAAACCATCAAGGCCATGGAAGAGCTCGAGCGGGGGGAAAATATAACCCCGTTTGAAACCGTAGAAGATTTGATGAAGCATCTGAATGCGCCGGATTAGGTTATCGCATACCTTCAGGCGCGACTTCAAGCTTGTGAAGGCTGATTCGTCGCATCGTGATATCAATTCTCTACTGGAAGCCGTAATGAACCTGCTGGTAAGGGATGTGCTCTTACCAGCTCGCTGTGTGGACCATGGAATGAAGGGTAAATGAAAAGGGTATCGCGACTGTCACATAAAACCCCACATGGTGCTCATTTACCGCAAGAGGGATGTTGATACTCTGGAACGGGTGCGTCCTAGTTCGCACAGTGAGCTTGAAATTTGATGGGCTCCCCGAAAATCGAGCGTAAGCATGCCGCAGTACTACGAAACCACCTGCCCGAAGGAATTGCTGGAAGCTATCTCTCTAAACTGTGCTTCCCAATATTCCATCGGATCGCGTTTGAAGCCGCTTTTGGCAAACTGGTGCCAGCGACCCACAACATAGCATAGCAGCATATTTGCGTGAGCGGATACGTCCAAGTCCTCTACTATTTCCCGCTCGCTTACTGCAAAACGTAACGCCTGCTTGAGCGTGGCCTCCAGCCGGTCGTGCAGTTGGTTGACGCGATTTTGCAAACGCTCATTCTCGTTTATCAAGGCATCGCCGATCAACACCCTGGTCATTCCAGGATTTTTCTTTGCAAAACCAAGCAATAGGGCAAGGATGCCTTCAATCTGCCTGATGCCGCTCTTTTCTTCCGCTATCATCTTATTGATGAAGGTGAGCAGGGTTTTTTCTATGAATTCGATCAAATTGTCAAACATTTGTGCTTTGCTGGCGAAATGACGATAAAGGGCGGCCTCGGAAACATCCAGTTTTGCCGCCAGCGCCGCTGTGGTAATCTTACCTGCTCTAGGCTCTTCCAACATCTCTGCCAGAACCTGCAGAATCTGATCTTTTCTTTCCCCAGGCCTGCCCGTCATTGATCCCTCGCTTCATCAATACCGAATTTCAAGCTTTGCCACTTCACTTATATAATAACTAGCACACGCAGCATACCAAGGCAGGCCGCAGCGCTGAGATCATCCTGTAAAACAAGTGTATCTCCCGGATTACACTTGCTTCGTTCCGTGTACCTTGTCGTATCTATTGATCCGGCCAGAAAGCACCATGTATCTCGTCATTCCGGGCCTGACTCGGAATCCAGCAAACCGAAATCCAGTCCAAACTGCTCACCGAATTAATAAAACTCAACTTCAGGTGTTCGGTCCTTACCAGGAAATTTCGGTGACCACCTCACTCGAAGGAAATCCATAAGGATTTTGAGGGATATTTGGCCAGAAACCGCACGTCGCCCTGTCGGATTACCATGAAGCAGTAAATCAGTTCGCCTTTATGAGTGTTCCAACTCCCTCATCCGTCAGCACTTCAAGCAATAATCCGTGCTCTACACGTCCATCGATGATGTGACACGATTTGACACCGCTTTTGACTGCATCCAGCGCAGAACTGATCTTGGGAATCATTCCTCCTGAGATGGTACCATCGGCAATTAATTCATCCACCCTCTGTGCAGTCAATCCTGTCAGCAAATTCCCTTCCCTATCCAGTACGCCTGGTGTGTTGGTAAGCAGTATAAGTTTTTCCGCGTTCAAAACCAGCGCCAGTTCCCCCGCGACCAGGTCAGCATTGATGTTATAGGATTCGCCGCGGTTGCCCACGCCCACGGGGGCGATTACCGGGATGAAATCCCGGGTTTCGAGCAACTCGATCAGGGCAGGATCGATGTCCTCGATTTCTCCAACCTGGCCGAGATCGACCCACTCGTGCGCTCTCTCTTTGTCGCGCATCAGCATTTTTTTTGCACGGATAAAACTGCCGTCCTTGCCTGTCAGGCCAACTGCGCGGCCACCGTGCTGATTGATGAGATTGACGATTTCCTTATTGATCAATCCCAGCACCATCTCTACGACATCCATGGTTTCCGCATCGGTCACGCGCATTCCCTGAATGAAGGCGCCCTGCTTGCCCACCCGCTTCAACATATCGTTGATCTGGGGGCCTCCTCCATGAACGATTACCGGGTTCATCCCTACCACTTTCAGCAGCGCTACGTCATGAGCGAAACACTTTTTGAGATTCTCCTCAGTCATGGCGTTCCCACCATATTTGATGACAATGGTTTTCCCGTGAAAGCGTTGAATATAAGGCAACGCTTCAGCCAGAATTTTTGCTTTGTCTTTTGAGGAGGGTTGAGATGACAGCATGTTCTTACTTGATAAAATTTTCTGCGCTATTTTACCTTGAGTAGCGTGTTGCCGGGCTTCAAAAATTAGACATTCTCCGGCGACAGACAGGGCAAGAGGCCAGTCATCAGCAACAAGGGTCTTGATTCCTCCTCAGATTTCTACCGGCTTCTCGTCAAACCAGCGGTATAAAGTCGGCAATACAACCAGTGTCAGCAGGGTTGAGGTGATCAATCCACCAATGACCACCACGGCGAGGGGACGTTGCACTTCCGAACCCGGACCGGTCGCGAAGAGAAATGGTATCAAGCCAAGCATCGCAACTGTTGCCGTCATCAGCACTGGCCGGAAGCGTTGCTCACAGCCCTTGATGACCGATTCCGCTATACTTGCTCCCTGCTCGCGCAGCTTCCGGATATAGGAAATCAGCACGATCCCATTGAGAACTGCAATACCCCATAACGCGATAAAACCGACGGAGGCCGGCACTGAAAGATATTCGCCGGTGACAAAGAGTCCAATGACTCCGCCGATGGAAGCAAATGGCAGCACGAGGATGATGAGTCCGGCGAGTTTGATCGAATTGAACAGCACAAACAGCAAGAAGAAAATCACAGCGATGGTAAGCGGGACTATTATCGAAAGTGTTTCCATTGCGCGTTCCATGTTCTCGAACTGGCCACCCCAGACAAAGTAATAACCTGTTGGAAGCTGTATTTCCTTCGCGATGCGCTGCTGCACTTCTTCAACGAAGCTCCCGAGATCGCGTTCATGCACATTAACGCCTACCACTACGCGTCGTTTCGCATATTCACGCGATACCTGCGCCGGCCCATCGACAACGCGAATATCCGCAACGGCACTCAGCGGCACCAAGACGCCTCCATTTGCCAGGACGCCATCCGCACCACGTACGCCCGGACGCCGCAGCAGAAGATCGCGAATCGACTCTACGTCGTCGCGAAACTGCTCCGGAAAGCGCAGAATGAGCGAGATGCGTCGTTCACGCTCGAATACGGTCGTCACCGCCTTTCCCCCGATGGCCGTCTGGATCAGTTCATTCACATCGGCAACATTGAGACCATGGCGCGCGATCGCGTACCGGTTGATATCGATGGTCAGGGATTGCTGTCCCGATAAACGCTCGATGCGAAGGTCGCGCGCGCCGCGTACAGACTTCAGGATGCGCGCCACCTGTTCAGACAGTTCGCGCAACTTTTCCAGATCATCGCCAAAAATTTTGACGGCAACCTCCGAGCGTACACCGGTCACCATCTCGTCAACACGTTGCGCAATAGGTTGGGACAACACAATGGATACACCGGGTAAGACAGCCAAGGCCTTGCGAATATCCTCCTCGACTTCCGCCTGGGTTCGACCGGATTCCGGATCCAGCGCAGCAATGGGATCAGACTCGTTCTGCGAAGCCGGGTCAGCAGGAGACTCCCCACGACCAAGCTTCGATACCACGGTCTTGACACCCGGCACTGCCGCAATCAGCGCCATTGCCTCCGATTCGATTTTGATAGCCTCATCCAGCGAGATCGAAGGCACCCGGATGATGACAGGCGTAATGGAGCCCTCCTGCATGGTCGGGATGAAGGATTTTCCGAGGAGCGGAAACAACGAAAACGATAATGCGAGCAGACCGATTGCAGTGACGATCGTGGTTTTCTCGTGCGCCAAGGCCGAATTCAGCAACCGATGATAAGTCGATTTGAGTAAGGCTATGATCCGAGTATCTTTATCGGCGCCCCCCTTGAGAATATAGGCACAGAGCACGGGTGAAAGCGTCAACGATACGACCAGCGACACCGCCAACGCGATCGCAATGGTGAATGCAAGCGGGCTGAAGGTCTTGCCCTCCATGCCCTGCAATGCCATGAGCGGAAGAAATACCAGAATGATAATACAGATACCGAAAATCACTGGCGTTCCTACCTCGACGACCGCATCGAGGATGATTTGCAGTCTGGATTCACGCGTGCCGCTCGCATGCCCAAGGCGATGATAAACATTTTCCACCACTACCACGGTAGAATCGACCATCAAACCAATGGCAATGGCAAGTCCTCCGAGCGACATCAGATTGGCGGAAATCTCCTGCTGGTTCATCACCATAAAGGTGACCAGCGGCGTAATGATCAGCGTCGCGACGACGATCAGGCTGGAGCGGACATCTCCCAGAAATATGAACAATACGACCACAACCAGAAAAATACCTTCCATCAGGACTTTGCTTACCGTCCACAATGCAGCATCCACGAGGTCGGTACGATCATAGAATGGAACGATCTGAAGACCGCCTGGTAACAGCTTGCGATCGTTGATTTCGGCAACCTTTGCCTTTACTCGCGCGACAATTTCCTTCGCATTCCCGCCACGCAGCATCATCACAATACCCGCGACGGACTCGGTATATCCACCCTTGATACTCGCGCCCTGCCGCACTTCCGCCCCGAATTTAACCTCGGCAACGTCCCGTACGAACACAGGAACGCCGTCGACTTCTTTCAGAACAATGTTTTTGATGTCGTCCAACGACTGGATCAGTCCGACGCCCCTGATCAGGTACTGCTCGGCATGAAGAGGCAAGATGTTGCCACTCGAGTTGGCGTTATTACTCGCAATCGCCCGATCCACCTGCGACAAGGTCAGATCGTAGTGGCGCAAGCGGTCAGGGTTGACCAGCACATGGTATTGCTTGACGTAACCCCCCTGCGAATTGATTTCGGCCACGCCCTGCACAGAACGCAACAACGGCCGTACTACCCAGTCCTGTATGGTGCGCCGCCGCGTCAGCTCCTCCACTGAAAGCGCTTGCTTACCGTCATCGGGATGCTCCAGGGTATATTGATAGACCTCCCCCAGGCCGGTAGTGACAGGTCCAAGTACCGGTGTAATACCAGGCGGCATCTTGCTGGCAACGCCAAGCAACCGCTCCATCACCAACTGGCGCGCAAAATAGACATCCGTCTCATCCGTGAAAACCATCGTGATGAGCGATATTCCACTCTTGTTCAGGGAGCGCATCTCCACCAGCCCGGGCAGCCCAGTCATCGCAATTTCCACCGGTACAGTGACAATCCGCTCGATTTCTTCCGGACTGCGGCCCGGCGCCTCGGTGGCGACCTGCACCTGAACGTTGGTCACATCGGGAAAGGCGTCAACCGACAGCTTGGTTGACGCGCGCATGCCGGCAGCCACCAAGCCGAGCGCGACCACCACCACTATCAGGCGTTGCTTGAGCATTGCACGAATGATTGATGCCAGCACGGGACTATTCCAGTTCGGCGAGCTTGCGCTCGTTTTCCAGGTGAAATGCGCCGTCGACTACAACGGTCTGATCGATGGAAAGTCCTTTCAGCACAGGACGCACATCGCCTACTTCCGCACCCAGTTCGACGGGGACGCGCAGAAACCGGTTGTCGCCCTGGGCAAGAAATATATAGTCCTGATTGTTTTCGCGAACTACCGCCGTCTCCGGCACCACCAGACTTTCAACCGGATTGTCGAGAATATGCATGCTGGCAAGCATGGCTGGCTTGAGCTTTCTCCGCGGGTTTTCTACAACGGTCCGCACCATCACTGTTCTTGTCAACGGATTCACGGTATCGGCGACAAAGATGATCAAACCGTCGAAGCTGATATTTCCCAGCGCTGGAACGTGAATCTCCACGTGCTGACCAACCTGCACATGGCGCGCAATCTGCTCCGGCACGTCACCCACGACCCATACAGAAGAGAGATCGGCAACCTGAAACAACAAGTCGGAGGGTTGGACTACCTGCCCAATGGCGACATTCCGCTCGATAACGACGCCCGGCTTGGAACTCTTGATCGCTACTGAGGGCATGAGGGTTCCGTCTTTCCCAAGCTTGCTCAGGGCTCTGCTGTCCATGCCCAGCAGGCGCAATTGATCCGCCGCTGCGCCCAACTCTGCCCGCGAAACCTGCAGCTCGGACTCGCGCCGCTGCATTTCCGCAATACTGATGACGTCTGCGGCGAGCAAATGGCGCGCACGCTCGGCCGCTTTTTCCGCCAGGGTTTCAAGGGAGAACGCCCGCAGGTAAGCCAGTTGCGCCTGAGTCAATTCCGGACTGGAAATACGAGCGAGTTCGGCGCCCGCCTCGACGTTGTCGCCCAGCATGGCGTACACATCGATAATTCGGCCGGTGACGTTAGCCCCGACACGAACCAGCCTGTGCTCATCCACCTCGACCTGGCTCGGCGCCTGCAGCTTGTCGGCGATATTGATCAAGGTGGGTTTCCCAACCTTGACGTGATGCATCTTTTCGGGCTCCAGTGTGACGAGATTCGCGTTTTCCGGCTCCTTTGCCACAACCTCCTCTTTGACTGCCGGCTTGCCGCCCCCGCACCCGGAAACAGACAATACAAGCAGGATGCCGATTAACGGCATAGTGATTTTCATTCGAAGTCTTCCTTGGGGTAATATGCCCGGAGGCGGTCAATCTCGGTAACCGCGGCCTGCAAATCGAACCGCGCCTGCAAGAAGTCCGAAAGCACTCCGCGCAGCACGCGCTGCGTATCGAGCACTTCGATCAGGCCGCGTTCGCCAAAGCGGTAGGCTGCCTGCGCAATTTCCAGCGCCTTTTCAGCTTCCTTGACCAATCCGCCGTCGAACATGTCCACCCTGCGCTGGGCGATCTGCTTGGCCTGCCAGGCGGATTCCAGCAGCTGTCCTATTTCAAAGCGCCGAAACTCCAATATTCCGCGCGCCCGCTCCGAGTCCGCAACAGCCGCATTGATTTCGCCGCGTCGCTGATAGAACAATGGGATGGTCACATTCAGGCCGGCGAGGTTCGAGGTATACTGCGCCTCCTGGAAATTACTGAGCAATACGGTTAACGATGGCAGCACCGCGGCGCGTTCCTGGTCGATCCGCAGCCGCGCCCGGTTCCATTCGGCCTGCAGGCGCGTAATTTCCGGATTGACTGCCGGTACAGTTTCGCGCAACTCTTCCAGGGGGGGAAGGTTCACGGGCTGTGCGAGCGATCCCTGTATCTGGAAATCAGGCTGCAAGGCGCCAGCAGTGAGTTGTATCAGGGCAATACGCGCTCTTTGGGCATTCAAGTGCGCCGCTTCCTTACGTGAAGCCGCGGCCAGAACTTCCGTTTCGGCCCTGATCAGTTCGAAGCGTGGCGCCTCCCCCACATCGACACGCACCTTGACGCGACGGCGTATTTCCTCCATCAGATCGGAAACGCTTGCCTCCACTCGCGCCACTTCCTGCCGCAGGATCAGTTCATAGGCAGCGACACGTAACTGCGCCGCCAAATCCGCCCTCACCTGTTCCAGGCCTGCATGACTGGCATCCACCCCTGCTTCTGCCGAGCCGATGCGCGCACTCCGGAGGAACGGATTCTCGATCGTCTGGGATATGGTAAATTGACGGTGGCTGTTTGCAGGAAGGGCCTGGGGGACAACACGCGCATGCTGCGGACCCGCCATGAAGGTCAGTTGCGGATTGGGATAAGCCGAGGCACCCACGACGCCCGCTTCCGCAGCTCTTATTTGAAAATTCGCTGCCTGCACCAGGCCGTTGGCCTTCAATCCGAGCCGCTGCAACTCCTCAATGGTAAGGAGCTGGGAAGGCGGTGTAGCTGGCGTAGGCATGGTTGGAGCAGGTGCGGCAGGAGCCAGCAAGCCAGGCAACCGTCCCGTTGCCGGTCCCGGCACGGTTGGGCCGGGCGCAGTGGCCGGTGGCAGGGCTGGCGACCGGGGCGCAGGCATGACAGGTGGCGCAGGAGCAGGCGCCATAGCCGGCGGAAGCGCCGGAGGTTGGGTAATAGCAGGGATCGTTGAAGGCTGCTGAGCCAAAGCCGGCGGGAGTGGCGAAACAAGGATCAGGGCTGGCAGAATACGGCAAAGACGTGATATATGCATGTGCTACCCGTTGATTTCTTCGAAGCAATGCCTGAACGATTGCACCGGACGCATTAAGACTACGGAAAAGAAGGTCTCAACAACAGCGACGACAGCAGCTTTGCTGCCAGTTGGAGCGGCGAAAGGAACAGCATATAAATATGAACGCGCGATACGCGAGACGGATGACACGGCAAAGCTCATCCAATTTAGTCTAGAGGAGAAATTGCATCAAGAAAAGTAGTATCTCGCTGATGATATAATCGGTTTTCACGAAGTATCGAGTTTGCCTGCACACTGATATGCTTAATTACAAGCAATTACACTATTTTTGGGCAGTGGCCAAGGCAGGCAGCATTGTCCGCGCCAGCGAACGCTTGAACCTTACGCCCCAGACTCTGAGCGGCCAGATCGGATTATTGGAAGACGCACTGAGGGCGCCACTTTTTTTACGAGTGGGGAGACGCCTTGAATTGACCGAAACGGGACGGCTTGCCCTATCATATGCCGACGAAATCTTTCAGATTGGAAACGAACTGGAAGAAGCATTGCGGGCCCGCCCGGAACGCCACGCCATTCCATTCCGGGTGGGCGTCGACGATGCGGTCCCCAAGTCCATCGCCTACCGATTGTTAACACCTGCCATGGAGCTTGCTTCGCCTGTACGCATCGTCTGCCGAGAGGACAAACTGGTGCGGTTGCTGGTGGAGTTGGCGATCCAGCGAGTCGATTTGATACTGGCCGACCGACCCATGCGGGATGAAGCAAATGTGAAAGGCTACAGCCATAAGCTGGGAAACTGCGGCATTACATTTTTTGCCGCACCACATCTTGCAAAAACGTTCAAAAAAAAGTGGCCCCATGTTCTCGATGCGGCCCCCTTGCTCATTCCCGGTAAAGACGCCGCCATACGGATACCATTGATGCGATGGTTCGACGTCCACCAACTCCGCCCCCGCATCGTGGGAGAATTCGACGACAGCGCACTGATGCAGGCATTCGGCCAGGCAGGTATCGGCATTTTCATTGCCCCATCCGTAATAGCCGACGAGGTGCGGCGTGAACATGGCGTTGTTGTTGTCGGCCGCACTGACGAGGTTACCGAACAGTTTTACGCTATCTCGCTGGAACGCCGTCTTACGCACCCCGCCGTCGTCGCCATCAACGACACAGCCCACCGGGAGCTATTCGCGACCCTGGTTCCTTCCTAGCGGGCTTCAAAAACATAGTCCACGTCACACATCGGATTTACGCTGCCGGCCGCGTCATGCCGTGTTCCCGCCGGTGCTCAGAAACAACTGATTGATACGCTTCACGAAACTGGCGGGATCATCCAGTTGCCCGCCCTCGGCCAACAACGCCTGGTCGAACAAAATGTGGCTCCAGTCGGCGAAATGAGTCTCCTCCGATTTCAGGCGCTCTACCATGGGATGGTACGGATTGATTTCCAGGATAGGTTTGGTATGCGTGACCTTCTGCCCGGCAGACTTGAGCAGGCGCTCCAGGTTTCCGCTCATGTCATGGGTTTCCGCCACCAAGCAGGCGGGAGATTCGGTCAGACGCAAGGTGATCCGCACATCCTTTACCTGCTCGCCGAGCGCTTCTTTTATCTTCTCGGTAAGCTCCTTGTATTCACCCGCTTCTTTTTCCTGCTCCTTTTTCTCCGCCTCGTCCTCCAGTTTACCCAGATCGAGACTGCCCTTTGCTACGGACTGCAGGTGTTTACCCTCGAACTCAGGCAGATTCGCAACCAGCCACTCATCCACGCGATCGAACAACAGAATGACTTCAATGTCTTTCTTGCGGAAAATTTCGAGGTGCGGACTGCTTTTAGCCGCCGTGAGACTGTCGGCCGTGACATAGTAGATCTTTTCCTGCCCGTCCTTCATGCGTCCTACATAATCGCTCAAGGAGACGTCCTGCTCTTCCGAATCGGAATGGGTAGAAACAAAGCGCAGCAGCTTGGCGATGCGCTCGCGGTTGGCATAGTCTTCCGCTACCCCCTCTTTCATAACCTGGCCGAATTCCTTCCAGAAGGTCTTGAATTTGGCCTTCTCGTCGTCCTTTTCACCTTGCGCGAGGTCATCGAGTAATCCCAGCACCTTTTTCACCGAGCCGGCCCGCATGGCTTCAATGTCCTTCGATTCCTGCAATATTTCGCGGGAGACATTCAGCGGGAGGTCATTCGAATCTATTATTCCTCGTACGAAACGCAGGTAATTGGGCAGCAACTGTTTGGCATCATCCATTATGAATACTCTTCTGACATACAGTTTGATGCCGTGGCGGGATTCGCGATCATACAGATCGAACGGAGCGCGGGAGGGGATGTAAAGCAGTTGCGTATATTCCTGCTTGCCCTCTACCCTGGCGTGAACATACGCCAGCGGAGGTTCGAAATCGTGCGCGACATGCTTGTAGAATTCGTTGTACTGCTCTTCGCTGATCTCGTTTTTCGGCCGCGCCCACAAGGCGCTTGCCTGATTGATGGTTTCGTCTTCCTCGGTGATCGTATTTTCATTTTTTTCCTGCGACCATTCCTCTTTTTTCATCACGATGGGAAGGGTGATATGGTCCGAGTACTTGCGGATGATGGAGCGCAACCGCCAGCCATTGAGCAGCTCATCCTCTCCTTCGCGCAAATGCAGGGTCACCTCGGTGCCGCGGTCAGGTTTCTCGATTGTCTCAAGAGTGTAATCTCCCTCACCGCCCGATTCCCAGCGAACACCGTGTTCGTGCGTCAGGCCGGCGCGCCGCGTGGTAAGCGTCACTTTGTCAGCAACAATGAATGCGGAATAAAAACCCACCCCGAACTGGCCGATCAGGTGCGCATCCTTGGCTTGGTCGCCGGTTAATGCGTCGAAAAATTCACGTGTGCCGGATTTGGCGATAGTGCCGATATGATCTATCACCTCCTGTCGCGACATGCCTATGCCATTGTCCGCAACAGTAATGGTGCGCGCCTCCTTATCGTAACTTACACGTATTTTCAGGTCCGAATCGGATTCGTACAGCGCCCCATCGGTCAAAGCTTCGAACCGCAGCTTGTCGGCAGCATCCGATGCGTTGGAAATGAGTTCGCGCAAGAAAATTTCCTTGTTACTATACAAGGAATGAATCATCAGCTTGAGGAGTTGCTTGACCTCGGTCTGAAAATTCAAATGTTCTTTTGTAGCTGTTGCTTCCATTGTTTTCCTCCAAAAAAAATGCAATAAAGTAAATGAGGGCAAATTCGGGATTTTCAAGCTGAAAAGCTTCATATCGATTATTTTCCACGCTATCTCTCTGCCCTACTCCTTCATTTGCCGCACACCCGATTTGATTTCTGAATATCGTTAAACCGGAGTCTCACCATGCACATCACTAAAATTCTCATACGTTTCATGGCCGCCTGCTTGCTCTGTTGCGGCTTACCTGCCGTGGCGGACAACAAAACCGGCAAGCTGCCCCTGGACAAGATCAAATTACCAGCCGGATTTTCGATCGAAGTGTGGGCCGAAGTGCCGAACGCGCGTGGGCTGACGCTGGGAAAAAAAGGTACGGTGTTCGCAGGCTCAGCGGATGAAGGCAATATCTACGCGATTACAGATAAGGGGGACACCCGCGAGGTAAAAACCATCGCCAGAGGGCTTAATCTTCCCATAGGGGTCGCCTTTCGCGATGGCGCGTTATATGCTTCATCGGTCGACCGCATCCTGCGTTTTGACGATATTGAGGAAAAACTCGATCAACCCGGAAAACCGTACGTTGTCACCGAACGATTTCCCAACGAGAAACACCACGGGGGCAGATATATAGGTTTTGGCCCCGATGGTCTTCTATATGTTGCGGTTGGAGCGCCGTGCAATGTCTGTGAAACCGAGCCGGAGAAGTTTTCGCTGATTTCCCGCATCAATCCGGATGGTTCAAACTATGAGGTCTTCGCATACGGAGTACGAAATTCCGTTGGATTCGACTGGCATCCCGAAACAAAGGAATTGTGGTTTACCGATAATGGCCGGGACTGGATGGGCGATAATCTGCCACCAGATGAGCTCAACCGTGCGCCAAAAAAAGGATTGCATTTCGGCTACCCCTATTGTCATTCCGACGATATCCTTGACCCGAAGTACGGTGCAAAGCGGGATTGCCGCAAGCTCGTTTCACCCGCAGCGAAACTTCCTCCGCACGCGGGCGCCTTGGGGATGCGCTTCTATACAGGGACCATGTTTCCTCCCCAATATCGCAATAGCATTTTTATAGCTGAACATGGCTCATGGAACCGGCGCAATAAAATCGGCTACCGCATCGAGCTCGCAAAGATAAAGAACAACAAGGTGGTAAAACAGGAAGTGTTTGCCGAAGGCTGGCTGGAAAATGAAAAAAATTGGGGAAGGCCTGTGGATGTGCTGGTGATGCCGGACGGGGCACTGCTTGTGTCGGATGATTTTGCCGGGGTAATTTATCGGATCAGTTATAAGAAACCTTGAGCAGACTGAGCAATGCAAAACGAGCGCAACCAGCAATTCAGGAGCAGCCTTCATTTGAGTGACGGGTGGAGGAACAGTGGATAATCTGACTTCAATTGATTTTTCCACGCTTTCCCCTGAACGCGTGCTGGACGCTCTGGAAAGCCTCGGTTTCCGCAGCGACGGGCGGCTGCTGGCACTCAACAGCTACGAGAACCGCGTCTACCAAATCGGTCTCGAAAATGATGCACCAGTCGTAGCAAAATTCTACCGCCCGGGACGCTGGACAAACGGGGCCATTCTCGAGGAACACGCGTTCGTGCACGAACTGGCCGAGCACGAAATTCCTGTCGTACCCCCGTTGGTGCTGCAAGGAACATCGCTGCATTATTCTGAGGGATTTCGTTTCGCTGTTTTTCCAAAGCACGGCGGCCGCGCCCCGGAACTGGAAGATCCCCACACGCTGGAATGGATGGGCCGTTTCCTTGCGCGCATTCATGCTGTCGGTGCGCTCAGCCGCTTTCATGAACGCCCTGAATTGAATATCGCCAGCTTCGGCGAACAACCGCGCGACTATCTGCTGGGGCATGGATTCGTTCCACCTGATCTTGAGGCTGCTTATCGCAGTGCCGTGAATCAGGCGTTGGAGGGTGCGCGGCACTGTTTTGCACGTGCAGGGGAAGTGCGCGCGTTACGCCTGCACGGCGACTGTCATGCAGGCAATGTTTTGTGGACTGACGATGGCCCGCATTTCGTCGATTTTGACGACAGCCGCATGGGACCCGCAGTACAGGACTTGTGGATGCTGTTATCCGGCGACCGGGCCGACATGAGGAAGCAGTTGGACAGCGTGCTGGCCGGGTATGAGAGCTTCTTCGATTTCGACGAAAGGGAATTGCATCTGGTCGAGGCGTTACGCACTCTGCGCCTGATCCACTACGCGGCATGGCTTGCGCAGCGGTGGGACGATCCGGCCTTCAAGCGGGCGTTTCCCTGGTTCAACACCCAACGCTACTGGCAGGATCGCGTTCTCGAATTGCGGGAGCAGATCGCCCTTATGGATGAGCCGCCGCTATGACAGGATTTACAGGCATGATCGTTGTTCCCAAGTTTATTGTTCCACACGCACCCGATCGTGATCGTGGAAAATTGAAGTTTCCATTTTAAGTCTTTATGACAAGTTTATATGGATGCAAAAACGACATCCTGTCCGTGCGGTTACACGGAGATAACAGCGAGACCAGGGGGAACTCGGCAGGCTCGTCCTTCTACGAATAGCAGCAGAAAGTATGCTGACTGCTGCGGCCGCTACCTGGATGACGGCGAAACGGCTCCCACAGCGGAAGCATTGATGCGTTCGCGCTATACTGCATACGCCCTCGGTCGTGAAGAATACCTGCTGGCAACCTGGAGTCAAGACACGCGCCCAGCATCACTTGGATTGGAAAGTAAACAGCATGGAAAATGGCTGAGACTGGAAGTGAAACTTCATGAACAGTCAGCGCCCGATCATGCCATGGTGGAATTCGTGGCACGTTACAAGGTAGATGGCCGCGCGCACCGGTTGCATGAAATCAGCCGCTTTGTGCGTGAGGGCGGGCAATGGTTCTATGTGGATGGCGATATTATAAGATCTTGAGATTGAAAAATGATATCGCGTACCTGGAACATTGAGCGGTTACCTCCCCGACGGATATCTGGACTACAGGGTCTCGAACGCTAAGCGCCATATTTGCCTTTGGAGATCATGCGGTATATCAGCTTGAGCTTGAAGCTAGGCTTACCGGAGCTGCTCCAGATTCCTCTAATCGTTTACATCTCAATAGAATTGCAGTGGCAGGCTTGAAAGGCGATTACTGCTTGCAAAAATCCTGGAGGATGAAGCAGAAAAAAACAGCAAATCTGGCGGTGAATTACTGCGGAAGAATGAGACTGCCAAGCCAACATTGCGTCAAATCAACAGCATTGCTGTAAATTTGGAAGCCTGCGATTTGTTCAGCGTTTCCTCAGGTAAGATGTGCGAATGGTTCAATTATCCATTCAAACCTGGAGAAAGGATTATCTGCTGTGGTTTCTTGCCGGACTCCTCATCGCCCTGACCATAGCGGAACCTGCACGACTCTTTTCATACCCTCGCCTCGTAGATTGGCCCACCATCGGTGGCGTAGCGGGATTGCTCGTACTTGCCAAAGGTATTGAACTCTCCGGCTATCTGCACCGCCTTGGCAAACGACTGATAGAAATCATGCGCACCAGCCGGTCCCTTGCAACATTGCTCGTTCTGGCAGCAGCGTTACTTTCTATGGTGCTGACCAACGATGTCGCCCTGTTCATAATGGTGCCGTTGACCACAGGCCTGCATGGTGTCGGCGTGATTCCTGTGACGCGACTTATCATCGTGGAGGCATTGGCTGTAAATGCAGGTTCAGCTCTTACACCGATCGGAAACCCACAAAACCTGTTTTTGTGGAAAGTATCTGGCGTATCCTTTCATGAATACGTACAAGCGATGCTGCCTCTAGCGCTCATCCTGATCACCAGTCTCCTGGTGTTGATCGCATTCATGTTCGACAGCAATCGCATTCAGGTCAGGGAAGAGGTTGATATGCCAATAGCGAACAACAAGCTATTCCATTCATCCTTGATTCTCTATCTACCATTTCTGATTCTTATTGATCTACATCAGGCGGAACTGGCAGTTTTGCTGATACTCATGGTCTTCTTTATCCGGCATCGCAACATTCTCGTGAATGTGGATTGGGGACTCATTCTCGTACTTGCCCTCATGTTCGTGAACATGCGCCTTATCACTGATAACCACACTATTCATTCATTTTTTACAGAATTGAGGCTGGATGAGCACGAACGGCTTTACTTTGCGGGTATTGCGCTTGCACAGATCATGAGCAATGTGCCCGCTGCAATTTTGTTGGCCGATTATTCAAGCAACTGGAAACTGATTGCCTATGCGGTGAATGTTGGGGGATTTGGCTTTGTATTGGGCTCTCTCGCCAATTTAATAGCCCTACGGCTCGCCCGGGACAGAAAAGCGTGGCTGATATTTCATGTCTATTCCCTGCCATTTCTGCTTGTCACAGGCACTTTTGTCTATCTGTTGCTATTTATCGGTTAACATTCCATTGGATTTGCCCATTGCCGCACCTCTTCTAGAAGGAAGAGAGAGCAGCCAGGGTTCTATATGCGATAAATGGAAGCCTCTTCACGCGTCCAAATACGGAATCATCTGCAAGCGCAGCCTATCCCTCATGCAGGCATAAAAACGGCTCGGCGGCGATGCAGAAACGCAGTTAAGTAGAGTGTTGTATTGCGTAGGAGCAGAGGGCGATAAGTGATTGGGGGAAGATGCCGAATGCGAGTATTGCGATTCCGTTGGCGCTCAGCAATATCTTGACGTCGCCTTTCGGCACGATGACCACATCGGTTTCAGGTTCGTCGAAATACATGAGCTTGACGATACGCAGGTAATAGAATACCCCGATCAGCGAAAGGAGCACAGCCAGCACGGCGAGCCAGGTATACCCTGCGTTCAGCACGGCCTGAAGCACTGACAGCTTGGCATAAATGCCCACGGTGGGCGGGATGCCGGCCATGGAGAACATCAGCAGCAGCATGATAAAGGCATACCACGGGTTGCGCCGGTTGAGCCCTTTGTAATCATCCAGTTTATCCGCTTCAAAGCCTGCGCGTGAGAGAAGCATGATAATGCCGAATGTACCCATTGTCATGAGCACGTAGACCACGATGTAAAACATTGCGGCACTGTAGCCGTTTTCATTCGCGCCGATAATGCCAAGCAACATGAATCCCATGTGCGAGATGGTGGAATAGGCCAGCATGCGCTTGATGTTGCTCTGGGCGATAGCGGCAATATTGCCGATCACCATTGACGTGATTGCAAGTATGATCAGCATGCCCTGCCAGTCGCCCGACATTGCACCCAGACCTTCCACCAGCAGGCGCATGACAAAACCGAATGCCGCGAGTTTCGGCGCCGAACCGATAAACAACACCACTGCTGAAGACGACCCTTCATAAACATCGGGCGCCCACATATGGAAAGGTGCTGCGCTCAGCTTGAAACTGATGCCAGCCACAATGAAAACCAGACCGACAACCAGCACACCCTGGCTGATTACTCCACCTTCGATAACTTCTCTCACACTAGCAATATGGAGCGAGCCAGTGGCCCCATAAATCATTGACATCCCATACAGCAGAAAGCCGGACGCCAAAGCACCCAGGACAAAAAACTTTATTGCCGCCTCGGTGGCCCCTGCCGAGTCGCGCCTCAACGCAACCATCGCATAGAGGGACAAGGAAAGGAGTTCCAGCCCCAGGTAGAGTGTCATGAAGTGACTGGCGGAAATCATGACCATCATTCCGAGGGTCGCGAACAGCGCGAGGCTGAAGAATTCTCCGCTCAGTATTCCCCGATCCGAAATATATGTGCGGGAATAAACCAGCACTACGGATACGGTGACATAAACCAGCATCTTGAGAATGTCAGCTAGCGTGTCATCGACAAACATGCCGGAAAATGTATGGACAACATCGGGTCCTGAAGTACCGAAGGTGATCAGCATGCAGCCGAACAGCGTCAGTTGGGCTAAAAGATAGGCAGTGCCGGGCTTCTTGCCGCCCCATGCAAGATCAGCCATTAATACTCCGCACACCATCACCAGAAGGAATATTTCCGGATAGGCTGGCGCGAAATCAGGCAGCATAAAATTCATTTATCATCCTTAGCCGAGTCGGGGCGCGCTTCGCTCACTGCAATTTGCTGCGAGCAACATGCGCAAGTAAATCATCAACGGTGGTATGCATGACTTCCGTCAAGGGGAGCGGATACACTCCCATCCCCAATACCGCCGCCGCGAGTACGGCCAATACAAGAATCTCGCGCGCGCCGATATCTTTCATTTCCTCCACTGCCGGGTGCACAACGGAGCCGAATATCACGCGCTTATACATCCAGAGGGTATAAGCGGCGCCTGTGATGAGGGTCGTAGCGGCCAGAAACGCGTACCAGAAATTCACTTTCATTGAAGCCATGATGACCATGAATTCGCCGACGAAACCGCTCGTGCCGGGCAAGCCGGAGTTGGCCATGGCAAACAGCATGAAAAAAGCGGCGAAGGCAGGCATGCGGTGCGCCACTCCCCCATAGTCCACGATCTGGCGTGAATGCAGCCTGTCATACATGACGCCAATGCAAAGGAACATTGCAGCTGAGATAAAGCCATGCGAAACCATCTGGACCATGGCGCCTTCAAGGCCATAACTGTTGAACAGGAAAAAGCCGAGCGTGACGAAACCCATATGCGCCACGGAGGAGTAGGCGATCAGCTTTTTCATGTCGGCCTGCACCAGGGCAACCAGACCGATATAGACGACTGCGATCAGCGACAATGCGATCATCATGCCCGCGAGCTGGTGGCTTGCATCCGGCAGGATCGGCAGCGAAAACCGCAGGAACCCGTAGCCTCCCATTTTCAGCAGGATGGCGGCAAGCACCACCGAACCTCCAGTTGGCGCTTCTACGTGCGCGTCGGGCAGCCACGTATGGACGGGCCACATGGGAACCTTGACTGCGAAAGCCAGCAGGAAGGCGATGAATATCAGGATCTGCGATGCCATCGACAAAGGCAGTTTATGATATTCAAGTATCGAGAAGCTGCCCTCGGAAACCTGGTAAAGATAGATGAATGCCACCAGCATCAGTAGTGAACCGAGCAGCGTATAAAGGAAAAACTTGATTGCCGCATAAACCCGGTTGGGTCCGCCCCACACGCCAATGATGAGAAACATCGGAATAAGCGAAGCTTCCCAGAAAACATAGAAGAGGATTGCATCCAGCGACGAAAAAACACCGTTGACGATGCCGGACATGATGAGAAAGGCGCCCATGTATTGCGATACGCGCCTGGTAATCACTTCCCATCCCGCAATCACTACCAGGGGGGTGGTAAAAGCATTCAGCAGTATCAGGGGCATGGCGATTCCATCCACCCCGAGGTGATAGTGGACGTTGAAGCGTTCGATCCACATATGGTTTTCGACGAACTGCATGGTGCTCGTCAACGGATCGAAGCTGGTATAAAGCGGAATCGCCACCAGAAAACCCGCAACCGATCCGACGAGTGCGATCATGCGCGCCAGTGGGGCATTACGATCTCCACCGGTAGCGAGTACAGCAACACCGGCGAGGATAGGCAGCCAGATAACCAGACTTAACAGGGGGAAACCAAACAACATGTCTATTCCATTTTTTTCATTAGCGTGCAGCGGATGCGGGATGGTCCCACAACTAACATTTTTATTGTATTTTTCGTTGTCCCATTACCAGAACAACCACAAACTCATCAGTATAAACACGCCAACGATCATGGTGAACGCGTAGTGATAGATGTAGCCGGTCTGGAAGCGGCGCATCAATGTGGAGGCTCCGGCTACTAACCCCGCCGTGCCATTCACAAAGAACCCGTCAATTACCTTGACATCCCCGAACTTCCATAATCCCCGGCCAAGCAGGCGCGCACCGCCCGCAAACAGCCAGGAATAGAGTTCGTCTATGAAGTATTTGCGCTCGAGCAGCGTTGCAAACGGTCCTGCCGCCCCCTTGATTTTCCCGGGCAGATCGGGTTTTGCAATATAGAGATACCAGGCGGCAAAGATACCTGCAACGGATAACCAGAAGGGGATGGTGGAAAGCGCATGCCTCATCATCTCCGGTATGCCGTGAAACTCCGCTGCCAATTTCACCATTGCTTCGTGTTGAGGCGCGATCTGTATCGTATTGGCAAAGTAATCGCCAAACAGCATCGGGCCTATCAGCCAGCCTGCGGCAATGGTCGGTATGGCGAGGGCAACGAGAGGCAGGGTCACCACCCAGGAAGATTCATGCAAATGCTCTTCAGTGTGATGGTCCATGCGCGGCTGACCGTGGAACGTCATGAACAGCAGGCGAAAGGTATAAAATGCGGTTACGAAGACAGTAGCCACGGCACAGAAATAGGCAAAGCCGGCACCGGGGATATCGGCAAAGTGCACCGCTTCTATGATCGACTCCTTTGAGAAGAAGCCCGAGAGGCCCGGGACACCGGCACTGGCGAGTGCGGCAACAAACATTGTCCAGTAGGTAATGGGCATGTATTTCCTGAGTCCGCCCATCTTGCGCATATCCTGTTCATGATGCATTGCAATAATCACGGAACCTGCCCCAAGGAACAGCACTGCCTTGAAAAAGGCATGCGTCATGAGGTGAAAAATCGCGGCCGGATAAGCGGACGCCCCGAGCGCCACCGTCATGTAGCCGAGTTGCGACAGGGTCGAGTATGCCACGACGCGCTTGATGTCGTACTGGACGATCGCCACCAGCGCCATGAACAAGGTTGTGATGCCACCTATCACCAGCACCACGGAGAGTGCGGTCTCGGTCAGTTCGAACAGGGGTGACATACGTGCCACCATGAAAATACCGGCGGTGACCATGGTTGCAGCATGAATCAGCGCCGAAATGGGCGTGGGACCTTCCATCGAATCCGGCAGCCATACATGGAGCGGAAACTGAGCCGATTTACCCATGGCGCCGACGAAAAGCAGGATGCAGATGACGGTCAGTATTGACCAGGGTGAACCGGAAGTGATTTCGATCGTCTCAGCCGCGACGTTGGGCGCCTGGGCAAACACGGCAGCATAATCCAGCGTTCCGAAATACACCAATACCAGACCGATGCCCAGGAGAAAACCGAAGTCACCGACACGATTGACCAGGAACGCCTTCAGATTCGCGTAAATGGCCGTCGGGCGCGTATACCAGAAGCCAATCAAGAGATATGAGACCAGTCCTACCGCTTCCCATCCGAAGAACAATTGGAGGAAATTGTTGGACATCACCAGCATCAGCATGGAGAAGGTAAAAAGCGAGATATAGCTGAAAAAGCGCTGATAGCCAGGGTCGTCATGCATATAACCGATGGTATAGATATGCACCATCAGCGATACGAAACTCACCACAACCATCATGGTCGCGGAAAGCTGATCGATCAGAAATCCTACTTCGAAACGCACGTCACCCGATGTCAGCCAGGTATAAACCGTGCCGTTGTATACGTTCCCTTTCAGCACATCGAGGAACACGGCAATCGACGCTGCCACGCAGACGAACATAAGGGCAATGGTGACGCGATGGCTTGCTGCAGGACCAATCACACGTCCAAGCAGGCCGGCTATGAGGGCCCCCGCCAGCGGCGCCAGAGGCACCAACAGGTATAGATTTTGCATCTCAGTCATGAAATTCAGGTTTTTGTTTTTGAACCAGCGATACCGACTCCGAACTATTGAACCTGGCGATTAGCCTCAGCCTTTAAGCCTGTCCAGGTCATCGACATCAATGGTGCGCAGGCTGCGAAACAGCACAACCAGTATCGCAAGTCCGATGGCAGACTCCGCTGCAGCAACGGTAAGGATGAAAAACACGAACACTTGACCGGATGCGTCCTGGAGATAATGCGAAAAAGCAACAAAATTCATGTTTACCGCCAATAGCATCAGCTCAATGGCCATCAACAGGATGATCACGTTCTTTCTGTTGAGGAAGATCCCGACAATACTGATGGCAAACAGAATCGCACCGATAACAAGATAATGGGATAACGAAACCACTACACCCCCTTTCATGGCGGCGTAAAAACGCCGCAATATATTACTTTTATTCTTTCTTCTCGGATGCCATCGACACGATGCGGATGCGGTCTTCACGCTTCACCGCTACCTGTTTGGCGACATCCATGGATTTGCTCCCACTGCGCTGACGCAAGGTCAGCGCGATTGCAGCCACAATCGCGACTAGCAGAATCACCGCAGCGAGTTCAAAGGCATAAACGTATTCGGTGTAGATCAGGCGCCCCAGTTCCTTGGTGTTGCTGTAGTCGGCCGCCCGCGCCGCCGGGACGGGGAGCTCGTCGGCACCGAACTGCTTGCCTGTCAGGACCATGGCCATCTCGATCGACATCAGCAAGCCGAGCAATAATCCGAACGGAAACCACTTCCAGAAGCCTTCCCTAAGCCGCGCAAGATTGATGTCGAGCATCATCACGACGAACAGAAACAGCACCATCACCGCTCCTACGTAGACCAGCACCAGGGTAATGGCAAGAAATTCCGCTTCCAGCAGCAGCCATAATCCGGCGGAGGCAAAAAAGGCCAGCACCAGCAACAATGCCGAGTGCACCGGATTGCGCGCGGTGATAACCCCCAGGGCCGAGGCCACCAGTACCGCGGAAAAAAAGTAGAAGATTATATCTGCAAAACTCATATAGGTACTTCTAGAAATCCGGGAGTCTGGAAGGGTCCAGGTAAGATAAAAATGAGCTCATGAAAATGTCTCCCGCTTGTTTCTGCGGATAAGCGTGACGAGTGCGACAATCCAGCGCTCCCGTAACGAAGGCAGTATATGCCTCGACCTGATGAAAATATCCACGGGCAATATTGGCGAGCCAGGCGCGATTCATCGGTAACCTGCATCGGCTGCCCGATCCTTTGCTATCTGTTCCTCATACCGGTCCCCCACCGCCAGCAGCATCTGCTTAGTATAGATGAGGTCCCCACGCTTCTCCCCGTGGTATTCCAGGATGCGCGTCTCCACAATCGAGTCCACCGGACAGGATTCCTCACAGAAACCGCAAAATATGCACTTCGTCAGATCGATGTCATATCGCGTGGTACGCCGCGTTCCATCCTCGCGCTGCTCGGATTCGATGGTAATCGCCAATGCCGGGCATACCGCTTCGCACAGCTTGCAGGCTATGCAGCGCTCTTCTCCGTTAGGGTATCTGCGCAAGGCATGCAAACCTCTGAAGCGAGGAGATTGCGGCGTCTTTTCTTCGGGAAAATACACCGTGATCTTCCGCGCGAACATGTTTCGCCCCGTCAGCATCATTCCTTTGATGAGCTCGAACAGCAGGAAAGTACGGAAAAAATCCTTGATTCGGTTCATGGCTTCCTCCCGTGTCAGTGAAACCACAAGTTAAGCGGGAATGCGCTCCGAATCGACGCCGGAAGCTGCATCACCAGGCCGAGCACCACTATCCAGACGAGCGTGATCGGAATGAACACCTTCCAGCCAAGACGCATGATCTGGTCGTAGCGATAACGTGGAAACGTAGCGCGGAACCAGAGAAAACAGAACAATAGAAATGATGCTTTCAGGACCAGCCAGATGAAGCCGGGAACCAGGGTAAACGGCGCAACGTTGACAGGAGGCAGCCATCCACCCAGGAATATGATGCTTGCAAGCGTGGCCACCAGGATCATGTTGGAATATTCCGCCAGGAAAAACACCGTGAACGCCATGCCTGAATACTCGACATGAAAGCCCGCCACGATTTCGGATTCACCCTCGGCGACATCGAATGGAGCACGATTGGTTTCCGCGACGCCGGAAATGAAATAAACCAGAAACATGGGAAACAGCGGTATCAGATACCAGTTCAGCATGCTGGCGCCTTGCTGGCCCTTGACGATGTCACCCAGGTTCAGGCTCTGTGACATCATGAGCACGCACACGAGCGCAAAACCCATGGCCAGCTCGTAAGAAACTACTTGAGCCGCCGAACGCATTGCTCCCAGGAATGCATATTTGGAGTTGGAAGCCCATCCCGCAATGATGATGCCATAGATCCCCATCGAGGTCATGGCCAGAATATAAAGCAGGCCGGCGTTGATGTCCGCCAGGACCACATCCGGAGAAAAGGGAACGACTGCCCAGGCCGCCAGCGCCGGGGCGAACGTCAGTATGGGCGCAAGCACGAACAGGATTTTGTTCGCTCCACTCGGGATGATGATTTCTTTCATCACCGCCTTTACCGCGTCGGCAATGGGTTGCGCCCACCCCCCCAGCCAGGGGATGCCAAAGAAGGTTACCCGATTGGGACCCACGCGCAGTTGCATATAGCCAATGATTTTGCGTTCGGCGAATGTGAGATAGGCGACCGCCAGCATCAGTGGCAGCACGATGGCCACAATCAGAAGGACATTCTTCACCAGCAGGAAAAGAGCAGGTCCCCACTCAGGACCAAAAAAATCCCCGAACAGTTGTTGCGCGTATTCCATCAGATAATCCGAGTACCGTTCGTCACGATTTTTCCACCGTGATCTGATCAAACATTCCACCCAGCGCAGCAGTCGAAGGGTGAGCGGAGGCAACCCTTATGCAGTTGGCTGGCAAGCTGTCGTCCTGCGCGACAGGCATCCGCACCTCACCTTCTCCCTGCTTCAGCCGTATGACTTCGTCGGTCCGCAGGTCCAATTGCGCCATGAGGCTGCCCGCCATCCATGCTAAAGGCGCAGCCGCATCGCGCGTGCGCTGCAACGACCCCGCACGGCGCACGATGAGGTCGGCCTGGTAAATCGGAACCTCACCAATACGTTGCAACCCTTCGCTTCCCTTATTTTCCTTACTGGCTTCAATGGGACTCACAGCAAGACTTCCCAGACTATTATTCAACCATGCGCTGACGTCGTTTCCGGCCGGAAGAACGTCCGCCCGCACCTGCTCCGACGTTTCATAATCGAAGCCATCAAGTTGCAGAATATTACCCAGCACCCGCAATACCTTCCATGCGGGACGCGTTTCCCCGAGCGGCGCAACCACACCGTTGAAGCTTTGCACCCGCCCTTCCGTGCTGATGAAAGTACCCGAGGTTTCTGTGAAGGGTGCAATCGGCAGCAATACATCCGCATAATTATCCTGAATGGCGGCGTGGCTCTTGTATGCGCTCATCATTACAACCAGATCGGCCGCCGCCAGTGCTTTGACGGCACACTGGGAGTTGTAGCTATCCAGCTCCGGCTCCAGGTTCAACAGAATGTATGCCTTGCATCCGGTCCCGCTCGCCGGGTCGTCCATGCCGAGCATTTGTGACGCATTGGCGCCCTGCCCTCCATGCCTGCCTCCGGCAGTATCCGCGTTACGGTTACCAAAGCGGTTATCAAAGGGAACCGCACCGGCAATATAAGCTCCGACGCTGTTGGCAGCCTCTCCCAGCACCCCGAAGCGGATGTCGGAAATTTGTGCGATATGCTGGGCAAGCTTGCAGATATCCGTGTAGCGGGGGTGGTGTTGCGCGAGATTTCCGATGAAAATTGCAGCGGGTTTGTTGTCGCTGAGACTGATCGCCATCGCACGGGCAGTGTCGCTCGCACTGACAGTGCTCAAGGCGTTCTTGGCGTCATCGGGAATCTCCACACCCTTCAACTCGGCAACAGCTTTCAACACCTCTGCCAGCATGGATACCATTTTGTCGGGCGCAACAATAGCACGATTTCTTACCTTGGTCAGCAGATCATCGTCGATCGGGTTGATCACATTCAATTGCGCGCCGTGCTTCACGGCATGGCGGATACGGTGCGCAAGGAGAGGATGGTCCTTGCGCAAGGTGCTGCCTATGACGAGCAGTGACTTCAACTGCGAAATTTCGGCAATGGGCATTCCCAGCCAGGGAGCGCCCTGTATCTGCGAGTCCGCACGGAAATCGCTCTGGCGCACGCGATGATCCACACTTGCACTGCCTAATCCCCTTGCAAGTTTCTGCAACAGGTAAAGTTCTTCAAGCGTGCTGTGAGCAGAACCCAGCGCCCCGATGCTTTCCGCTCCATACTTTTCTTTCACATCTTTGAGGCCATTGGCCACAAACTCCAGCGCAGTTTGCCAGTCGCATTCCTGCCACACGCCTCCCTGCTTTATCATCGGCCTGGTAAGACGCTCCTCGGAGTTTAACCCCTCGTAGGAAAAACGGTCTTTGTCCGATAGCCAGCACTCGTTGATTTCCTCGTTCTCGCGGGGCAGCACGCGCATCACGCGATTCTGCTTTATCTGGACGATGAGATTGGAGCCAAGACCGCAATGCGGGCTTATGGATTTCCGGCGTGACAGCTCCCAGGTGCGCGCGGAATAGCGAAAGGGCTTGCTGACAAGGGCGCCTACCGGGCACAGATCGATCACGTTGCCGGATAACTCCGAATCCACGGTTTTACCGACAAACGCCAGGATCTCCGCGTGCTCGCCACGTCCCGCCATGCCCAATTCCATGATCCCCGCGATTTCCTGCCCGAAGCGCACGCAACGCGTGCAATGGATACAACGGGTCATGTCGGTAGAAATCAGCGGCCCGAGATTCTTGTTGGCCACCACACGCTTGGCTTCGGTATAGCGCGACGAACTCGCTCCGTAGCCCACGGCCAGATCCTGCAACTGGCACTCCCCACCCTGATCGCAAATCGGACAGTCCAGCGGATGATTGATGAGCAGAAATTCCATCACACCTTTCTGGGCTGTTACTGCCTGCCCGGAGTGGGTGAAAACTTTCATGCCCTCCATCGCAGGCGTGGCACACGCAGGCAGCGGCTTGGGCGCTTTCTCCACCTGCACGAGGCACATGCGACAGTTGGCCGCAATGGAGAGTTTCTTGTGATAGCAGAAATGAGGAATGTATATGCCGAGCTGATTGGCGCCATCCATTACCGTGCCATTCTTGGGCACGGACACCGGTTTACCGTCGATTTCGAAATTGATCATTACGTATGTGCTCCGGGGCAACAAGCAGCCGCAAACAAGAAAAGACTCATGACTTCACGTGTTACACCAGACATTTCTTGTGTTCGACGTGGTACGCAAATTCATCACGAAAATGCTGAATCATGGCACGCACGGGCATGGCAGCCGCGTCACCCAATGCGCAGATCGTGCGTCCCTGAATGTTGTCGGCGAGATTATTGAGCAGATCCAGGTCTTCCAGACGACCTTTTCCTGTTTCGATCCGATGGACGATACGGTAAAGCCATCCCGTGCCTTCACGGCAGGGCGTACACTGGCCGCAGGATTCTTCATAGTAAAAATAGGATAAGCGCTCCAGTGCCCTGACCATGCAGGTCGTATCGTCCATGATAATGACCGCGCCTGAACCGAGAAATGATCCCGCCTTGGCAATCGAGTCATAGTCCATATCAGTCTGCATCATGACATCGCCCGGCAATACCGGCATGGATGAACCACCTGGAATGCACCCTTTCAGCTTGCGCCCGCCGCGCATGCCGCCAGCCATCTCCAACAGGGTTGCGAACGGCGTACCCAGCGGCACTTCATAATTACCAGGCTTGTTCACGTGACCGGAAACAGAAAAAATCTTGGTTCCACCGTTGTTTGGCTTACCCAGTTGCAGAAACTTGTCACCGCCGTGGCGGATAATCCACGGTACCGCCGCAAATGTCTCCGTGTTGTTGATGGTAGTCGGTTTACCATAGAGACCGAAACTTGCAGGAAAAGGCGGCTTGAAGCGCGGTTGACCTTTTTTGCCTTCCAGCGACTCAAGCAGCGCTGTTTCCTCGCCGCAGATATAGGCGCCGTAGCCATGATGGTTGTATAACTGGAAGCTGAAATCGGAACCGAGGATGTTATCCCCCAGATAGCCCGCCGCACGGGCTTCATCCACTGCCTCTTCCATGCGCTCGTAGACGTCCCAGATTTCGCCGTGCACGTAGTTGTAACCGGCCCTGATACCCATCGCATAGGCTCCGATCAGCATGCCCTCGATCAGCATATGCGGATTGTGACGCATGATGTCGCGATCCTTGAAGGTACCAGGTTCGCCTTCATCCGAATTGCATACCAGATATTTGTCGCCTTCGTACTGCTTGGGCATGAAGCTCCATTTCAGCCCGGTCGGAAAACCGGCGCCCCCACGACCTCGCAAGGCAGATTTCTTTACCTCCTCGATAATCTTTTCCGGGGGAATTTTCTCGCTCAGGATTTTTCTGAGCGCAACATACCCTTCACGCTGTTCGTAATTCTTCAGCCGCCAATCATCGGGATCCGATGGGCTCAACCCGGCCAGCAGTATCTGCGCAGGCTGGCTCATTTGCTCAAATCCTCCAGCAACTGGTCAATCTTGTCATTGGACATGAAGCTGCACATGCGTTTGTTATTGACCAGGAGAACCGGCGCATCTCCACACGCACCCATACATTCCCCTTCTTTCAAGGTAAACTTTCCATCCGTAGTGGTCTCGTTGAAGCCTATTCCCAACCTTTCCCGGAAATGGGCGACTGCCTCGTTCGCACCGGACAGCGCACATGGAAGATTCGTGCAGACCGTGATCTTGTATTTTCCGATTGGCTGCAAATTGTACATATTGTAGAAAGTAGCCACTTCGTATACGGCGATCGACGGCATGTCCAGGTACTCCGCCACAAAATCCATCGTTTCGGTGGTCAGCCACCCTTTCTCATCCTGGGCGATGGCGAGCGCCGACATTACCGCGGATTGCTTCTGGTCTGCGGGATATTTGGTCAACTCGTAGTCGATTTTTTTCAGAGACTCTGCGCTTAGCATGTTGATAGCCGTTTCACCTTCAGTGTGTCATCTGTCTATTTCACCAAACACAATGTCCTGGGTACCAATGATGGCAACCACGTCGGCAATCATATGGCCGCGCGACATTTCGTCCAGCGCTGCCAGATGGGCAAAGCCCGGAGCGCGGATTTTCATGCGGTAAGGCATGTTGGCGCCATCCGATATCAGGTAAATGCCGAATTCCCCTTTCGGGTGCTCGACTGCCGCGTAGGTTTCACCGGGCGGCACGTGAAATCCTTCAGTGAAAAGCTTGAAATGATGGATCAGTTCCTCCATGTTCTGCTTCATGTTCACACGAGAAGGCGGCGCGACCTTGTGGTTATCCGTTATGACCGGACCCGGATTCTTGCGCAACCAATCGATGCATTGCCTGATGAGGCGATTGGATTGCCGGAATTCTTCGATCCGGACCAGATACCGGTCGTAGCAATCTCCATTGACGCCGACAGGTATATCGAAGTCGAGTTGATCGTAGACCTCATAGGGCTGCTTCTTCCGCAGATCCCACTCGACCCCGGACCCGCGCAGCATGGGACCTGTGAATCCCAGAGCCATTGCCCGTTCGGGAGAAACCGTTCCGATGCCTACCAGCCGCTGTTTCCAGATACGATTGTCGGTAAGCAGGGTCTCGTACTCATCGACGTACGTTGGAAACCGGTTGGTGAAATCTTCGAGGAAATCGAGCAGCGAACCTTGGCGGTTCTCGTTGCGCGCCTTGATTGTTTTTTCGTCGTGAATTTTCGACGCCTTGTATTGCGGTATCGAATCCGGTAAATCCCGGTAAACGCCGCCCGGCCGGTAGTAGGCTGCGTGCATCCTTGCGCCTGAAACCGCTTCATAAGCATCCATCAGGTCTTCCCGGTCACGGAATGCGTAAAGGAATACCGTCATCGCGCCCACGTCCAGGGCATGTGCTCCCAGCCACAGAAGATGATTGAGTATCCGCGTGATTTCGTCGAACATCACCCGGATATACTGCGCGCGTATTGGCACTTCGAGCTGAAGCAGCTTCTCGATCGCCATTACATACGCGTGCTCGTTGGACATCATGGAGACATAGTCCAATCTGTCCATATAAGGGACCGACTGGATATATGTCTTGTATTCGGCAAGCTTTTCCGTTGCACGGTGCAGCAGCCCGATGTGCGGATCGGCGCGTTGTATGACTTCTCCGTCGAGCTCCAGCACCAGTCGCAAGACACCGTGGGCGGCCGGATGCTGCGGGCCGAAGTTCATCGTGTAGTTACGTATCTCAGCCATCGTTAACAGACCACAAAAATCTCATTCAGAGTCCCCATAATGCTCTTCCCGGATAACACGGGGCGTGATCTGGCGCGGTTCTATGGTGACCGGCTGATAGATGACCCGCTGTTGGTCGGGATCGTAGCGCATCTCCACGTTGCCACTGAGCGGAAAATCCTTACGGAATGGATTGCCGATAAATCCGTAATCTGTGAGGATACGGCGCAGGTCGGGGTGACCGGTGAACACGATGCCAAAAAGATCGAATGCTTCGCGTTCAAACCAGTTGGCAGAGGGCCATATATCTATTACCGAATCCACAACCGGAAATTGGTCATCCTCGGGGAATGCCTTTACACGCACTCTGCGGTTATGCCGGATCGAAAGCAGGTGATAAACGACAGCGAAGCGTTTGCCCTCGCGTCCTTGCTCCGAAGTAGGCTCTACCCCATAGATGGAGTAATCCACTCCACACAGGTCGATGAGCATCTCGAAACCCAGTTCGGGATGGTCTCGCAAGGCTCTCATCACCGGCAACAGGTTAGCTGGAAGCACCGTAATGATGAGCTGGTCCAGTTGCTGATCAATGTTGGCAAGTTTATCCGCCAACACATTCTGAAGGCAAAGCGCGAGCGTTTCCAGACGAGTGGACGACATAGATGAGCCTAACGAGCGATGGTATTGGTGCGGTGGATCTTGTTCTGGAGCTGGATAATGCCGTACAGCAGGGCTTCCGCGGTAGGCGGGCAACCAGGGACATAAATATCGACCGGGACGATACGGTCACATCCGCGCACCACCGAGTAGGAGTAATGATAATAACCGCCACCATTGGCACAGGAGCCCATAGATATCACCCAGCGCGGCTCTGCCATCTGGTCATATACCTTGCGGAGAGCAGGCGCCATTTTATTGCAAAGGGTTCCGGCAACAATCATGACGTCCGACTGACGCGGACTGGGACGAAACACAATTCCAAAGCGGTCAAGATCGTAACGGGATGCGCCTGCCTGCATCATTTCGACGGCGCAGCATGCCAGGCCAAAAGTCATCGGCCACATCGAGCCGGTACGCCCCCAGTTGATGACCGAGTCGAGGCTTGTAGTGACAAAGCCTTTTTCCATTACTCCGTTCGTACTCATGGCCTCAATCCCACTCCAGAGCGCCCTTCGTCCACTCGTAAATGAAGCCGACGACAAGGATGCCGAGAAAAACCATCATGGCAATAAAACCGAACAGGCCGATTTCATTCAATACCACTGCCCATGGGAACAGGAACGCTATCTCCAGATCGAACAGAATAAACAGAATGGCTACTAGATAGTAGCGCACGTCGAATTTCATGCGGGCGTCTTCGAACGCCTCGAACCCGCATTCATATGGAGACAGTTTCTCGCTATCTGGACGATTGGGACCGAACAGCCAGCCAAATCCCATTGCCAGAGCCCCTATGACAAGGCCAAGCAGGATAAACAACAGAATAGGAAAATAGTTTTCGAGCATGTGATGTGTTAGCTATCGAACAAATATAAGACTCGTTTCCAGGTAACATTTATACCTTATCGGTATCTCCGTTGGCCTGATGCTCAGTCCTGTCGCTGCAAATGGTGCCGACGGCGAGACTCGAACTCGCACAGCTTTCGCCACCGCCCCCTCAAGACGGCGTGTCTACCAATTCCACCACGTCGGCAGCTTAATTTGAATGCCGTTTAATTTGAACGCCGATTCGGAACGTAATCTGGTTAGAACACAGTTCCAGCCGGTTGTTCAATTAACTCAGCATTAACTTACTCAGGTATTTCTGTTGCCTTGGAAGGCCCCTCTTCTGCCGCAGGCGCTGCCGGAGCGGGCTCTGCAGGTTTGACAGATTGGATCGGCGCAGCTTTGTCCATTACTCCTCCACTCTCGTTCCTGTTAGTGGAAAGATAGGTCAGGCCAAGGCTGGTCATGAAAAATACGGCAGCTAGCACGCCCGTCGTCCGGCTGAGGAAGTTCGCGGAACCACTGGCGCCGAACAAACTTCCTGATGAGCCGCTGCCAAAAGCCGCGCCCATATCCGCACCTTTGCCGTGCTGCAGCAGAACCAGGACGATTACGCCCGCTGCGGACAAGACATGTAGTATCCAGATCAGTGTTTCCAAAGTTGCTCCAATAAGAATTAATCTTTCGCGGCCCGGGCAATGGCGATAAATTCTTCGGCAACGAGCGAAGCGCCGCCAATCAATCCGCCGTCTATGTCGGGCATGGCGAATAGTTCAGTGGCGTTAGCCCCTTTGACACTGCCGCCATAAAGAATTTTCAGTCCCTCAGCTACTTCCGCTGCGTCGGCAGCAATTCTGCCGCGAATAAACGAATGCACCTCCTGAGCCTGATCGGGGCTCGCGGTCTTGCCGGTACCAATGGCCCACACCGGCTCATAAGCCAGCACCGCCGTATTCAAGGCATTTATCCCCGCCGACTTCACCACCGCCTCCAGTTGCTCTGCCACAACCTGCTCCGTAACCCCGGCCTCCCGCTGCTCGAGAGTTTCACCAACACATAAAACAGGGATCAGGCCAGCGCCTTGAGCCGCCTTGAATTTGAGCGCTACGGTGTGGCTATCCTCACCATACAGCGCTCTGCGCTCGGAGTGGCCGACAATCACGTAGCGACAGCCAAAATCCAGCAGCATGGATGCTGAAATTTCACCAGTATAGGCGCCTTTTTCGTGCTGGCTTACATTCTGGGCACCCCAGGAAACCTGCGTACCTTCCAAAATCGATTGCGCTTGGGGTAAGTAAGGATAAGGTACACATACCGCCAACTCGACTCCGCTCAAGTCTGCCGTTGCAGCAAGAACTGCATTCAGCAAATCCCGGTTCTGCAGCGTTCCGCCGTGCATTTTCCAGTTACCCGCAACCAGCCTGGAACGTATAGCCATGAAGGACTCGCCTTTTAACTTGAAAGCTGCGAATGTTACCTGTGAATGGATACGGGGTCAATCGGGGCTGCGTCGAAGCTTTGAACCGCTGACGAGGTAAAGTATTATTACCTGCCAGCCAGCAAAGCCTTACGGCTGATGAATAACAATTTCCTGGCAGCTGAAAAAGGGAAAGAGGGAAAAGTTGGCTGAAGCACTCCTTATCCGAAGCGCCCGGTAATGTAATCTTCCGTCTGTTTGTTTTTAGGTTTGATGAAAATCGTATCCGTCACCCCAAACTCGATCACTTCGCCCAGGTACATGTAGGCGGTGTAATCCGACACACGGGCAGCCTGCTGCATGTTATGTGTGACGATCAGGATCGTTACCTTGTCTTTCAGATCGGCTATAAGTTCTTCTATGCTGGCTGTGGCAATGGGGTCAAGGGCAGAAGTGGGTTCATCGAACAGGAGAATCTCAGGGTCGGTTGCAAGTGCACGCGCGATGCACAACCGCTGTTGCTGTCCACCCGAAAGATTGTAAGCAAGCTGATGCAGGCGATCCTTCACTTCATCCCACAGGGCGGCACCCCGGAGTGCGTCTTCCACTTTTTCATCCAGTATCGCGCGGCGTCTGACCCCCCGGACCCGTAAACCATAGGCAACATTCTCATAAATGGATTTCGGAAAAGGATTGGGTTTCTGAAATACCATGCTGATGCGCATGCGTACTTCAATAGGGTCCACGCTCCGGGAAAGAATATTGACATTATCCGGGTGAAGGATAATGTCCCCCATGTAGCGATTCCCCGGATAGAGATCATGCATGCGGTTGAAGCAGCGCAGGAAGGTCGATTTGCCGCACCCCGAGGGACCGATCAAGGCGGTCACCTTTTTTTCATGCAGCATCATGTTGATGTTCTTGAGCGCCGAAAATGAACCGTAGTAGAAACTCAGGTTCCTGACTTCGGACTTGTATTGGGACGGCGAAACATCTCCCCCCGGATGCTCGGACGAAAAATCTTCTACCATTTGAGATTCTTGCGCATCCGGTAGCGGAGATAGATCGCGAGCGCATTCATGGTGAGAGTCATTACCACCAGTACCAGGCCAGCCGCGGCTGCGTTCACCTGAAACGCTTCTTCCGGGCGCGATACCCAGTTGAACATCTGGATAGGCATGACAGTAAATGGCGCCATCAGCCATTCGAAGGAAATATAAGGAAACTCCTCCTTGAAGGAGGATGGCGGTAGGAAAGCAATAAAGGTCAAGGCACCGATGGTGATAATGGGAGCCGTTTCTCCAATTGCACGCGCAAGGCCGATTATGATGCCGGTGAGAATCCCGGCTGCGGAATAAGGCAGAAGATGGTCAGAAACAGTTTGCCATTTGGTTGCACCCAGCGCATAGGCGCCTTCACGTATGGTAACCGGGATGGCGCGTATCGCTTCCCGGGTCGCAACGATGACGATCGGGAGGATCAGCAAAGCCAGCGCAAGTCCCGCGGAGAGAATGCTCTGGCCGAATCCAAGCTGGTGAACAAACAGGCTCAGCGCCAGAAGCCCGTAGATAATCGATGGCACGCCGGCAAGGTTGGTCACATTGATCTCGATGATCTCGGTAAGAATATTTTTAGGGGCATATTCTTCCAGATAGATGCCTGCTCCAATCCCCAGAGGCACCGCTGCTGCGGCTGTCACTATCATTACAAGAGTGGTCCCCACCCAGGCGGAGAGTATGCCTGCCGATCCTGGACGCCGCGAGGGGAAGGATGTAAAGAAATCCCAGGACAAGCGAGGAAGGCCGTCAATGAGCATGTGCGAGAACAAGGCGATGAACGTAAGTACGGCAATCATCAGCACAAGCAAACCGGTAACAAGGAAGATCATATCCCCCAGCTTGTGCCGGGCGATGATAGCGCGGATTTCCCTCAGATTTCGAGCGTCACTCATGAGTACCTTCTCGCAAAGGGAATGGAAACCGGGGAGCTTGATTCAACAGGAACCACCTACGGAATTTTAGAAATGAAACGAGCTGGTCATGGAAACAGGGTTCGAAACATGCTTCAATATACTTCGCGGAAGCGCTTGCGCAGAAGATGCCCGATAATATTGAATACCAGCGTTATAAGCAGCAGGGTCAATCCCGCTGCAAAGATAGTCTGGTATCCGATACTGCCATGCGGCAGATCGCCCAGGCTTACCTGAACGATATAAGCGGTGATGGTAGCGGCAGGTTCCATCGGATTCCACGTGAGATTTGGCTGCATTCCCGCTGCTATCGCAACCACCATCGTTTCCCCCACTGCCCGGGAAATACCCAGAATATAAGCTGCGGCAATGCCGGAGAATGCTCCAGGCATTACCACGCGAACAGCAGTCTGGAACCGGGTCGCACCCATTGCATAAGAGCCTTCCCGCAGATGCATGGGTACCGCGCGCATCGCATCTTCCGCCATGGAGCTTACGTAGGGAATGATCATGATACCCATCACCAGCCCTGCCGAAAGAAGGCTGAAACCGGGTAATTCCGGAAAAATTTTCTGCAATAGAGGCGTAACAAACAGCAATGCAAAGTAACCGTATACAACTGTTGGCACGCCACCCAGCAGTTCAAGAAAGGGCTTGGCCACCTCACGAACGGTGAAAGGCGCAAACTCGGATAGATAGATGGCCGTGATGGTGCCCATTGGGATAGCAACAAGCAAGGCTACAGCAGAGCTTACTACGGTGCCGGAAACAAGTGGAAGTATACCGTAATGCGCATTATCGAACAGAGGCGTCCATTGCGTGTCAGTAAGAAACTCCCAGAGAGATACATGCTCGAAAAATGAAAGGGATTCCGTGACCAGCATCGCGACGATCGCAAGGGTAATGGCGACGGAAATGAATGCCGTCAAAAAAAGCAAGGCTTCAATAAAACGCTCACTCAGATGACGGCGATAGTTATATCCAAGTGCACTGGGGTCGGAAGTATTATCGGAGCGGCGCGCTGTCACCGGGAACTGCACCTTGAAGTGAGACCATTGGGAGGGCCTAAATAGTATGATGGAAATGTTACAGTTTCGTGACAACCATTCACCACAAGAAATCCGCCTCTCCCTACGGCGAGCCAGAAGATCATTCAGTGATTAGGCTATCGAGGTAAATCCCGGACACTGTCACATGCAATATAAGTGCAGCGTCCTGAGAATAAACCGTAACGACAGAAATCGAATTCTCGATCAGGAAATTCAGGCTGAACTGATTAAGCGTGAAGCATAGCAGACAGCAGGCTGTTTTCGCTGGATTCAGCCTGGAAT
The DNA here is from genome assembly GCF_059489795.1 of Nitrosospira sp. CT. Classification (NCBI taxonomy): domain Bacteria; kingdom Pseudomonadati; phylum Pseudomonadota; class Betaproteobacteria; order Nitrosomonadales; family Nitrosomonadaceae; genus Nitrosospira; species Nitrosospira sp. CT. The sequence continues at coordinate 214 of NZ_JCAHZJ010000050.1, read as the reverse complement.
CCAGCGAAAACATGCAGAAGCATGGAGATAGTATAAACCGGATCGGTAATTACAGTAGGAAAGAACGCACTGCAGTTCTTTCTGCCGATTCCGGCTTACTCCTCGTCTTCCTCTTCCTCGTCGTCATCCTTCTTTTCGGGCTTGAGCACCATCTTGCCCTGCTTGATGCTCTCGTTCAGGTCGGTTTCTGCAACCTCCTTGTGCACCAGGTTCT